>JAHEJC010000033.1 GCA_024639065.1 Lewinellaceae bacterium
TTTGAGGATGAATGTATTTTAAAATAATTTACAACCAAAAAACTTTTACAAATGAGTAAAAAGGAAGTTAAAAGTTATAAGAATGAAACATGGAAGGCTATTAGGCTTCCAAGTCCTCACAACAGCAAAAGATATTATATCTCTTCCAGGGCTAGACTAAAATCTGTTGATAAGAAATCCAAAGATGAAGTTTTGGTCAAATCCAGTCCAGATAGAAATGGTCATTTGAGATCAACCATTCGATTAGCCAATAAACTGAATTATGGCCTTTGGGTGCATAAAGAAGTTGCAAAGCATTTTGTTGATCGTCCTTCCAGAAAACATAAGTTGATTATCCATAAAAATTATAAACGGGATGACAACAAGTTATCAAATCTCAAATGGGTAACTCCTGAAGATCATAAGATATATATTCGTAAGCGACACGAGGCGCTCGGTTATAAATATCATACCAAGGGAGGATCATCTAAACTAACCCCAAGACAAGTCGCAATCATAAAAAGGCAGCTGAATAGTGGTAATAAAACTAAAACGCAGATTGCCAACCATTATGGAGTAAGTATTACGCAAATAAGACGTATAGAAACTGGGGAGAATTGGGCTCACCAAGAAGCAGCTAAATAAATTTAGAGTGCTTTACAAACCCGGTTTAGGGAGATAAAGTACATTAGTTCAATACATGAACAAGTGGCTGAAAGCCTGCAAGTTCATATTCCATAATATTCTCAATGTATTTATAGGCAGATCCAGTATTAATCAATAACACCTGATCATCGGGTGAAATCAATCCTTCAAGAGTAAGTTCTTCATAAGCAGCAAAAGTAGCTGCTCCTTCTGGACACAAGAATATACCTTCATTTTGAGCAAAATGACGCATCGCGTGCATAATATCGCTATCTGATACCGCGATAGCCGATCCTTTACTTTTTCTTATCGTATCTAATATTAATCGATCTCCGAAAGCGCTTGGCACACGAAGCCCATTTGCAATAGTAGGTGCTGGGGATTCAATTTTTTTAGCATGAGCAACACCTTTTATATAAGCTTGTACTATGGGCGCACAACCATCCACCTGAACTGAAATCATTCGGGTAGGAATATCTTTAATCCAGCCCAATGCTTGCATCTCTTCAAATGCCTTATAAATGCCAATAAGACCTGTTCCCCCGCCAGTTGGATAGATAATTACATCAGGTAATTGCCAATTCAGTTGCTCGGCTATTTCATAACCCATTGTCTTTTTACCTTCTAGTCTATAGGGTTCTTTCAAAGTGCTTAAATCAAACCAGGTATCATCTAATTGATTTTTCATGGATTGGGCAGCATCAACAATAGTGCCGGGAACTTTATGAACATGAACACCCATTATTTCATTATCCAATTGAAATACGTTGGGAGTAAGTTTAGGCATGAAAACCTTAGCCTTTATGTTTGCTCTGGTAGCATAGGCACTTACTGCACTACCTGCATTACCAGCGGTAGGAATAGATACTTTGCGGAGACCGAGTTCTTTCACTTTACTTATAGCCATGGATAAACCTCTGGCTTTAAATGATCCGGTTGGATTCAAAGCCTCATCCTTAAGCATAAGTAATCTTTGATTATGCTTTTTTCCCAATGTATTTAAGTCAATTATTGGGGTGAAGCCCTCGCCCAAACTGGTTTTAAATTGATCATTATTCAATGGTAAAAGTTCACGATAACGCCACATATCGTGAGGTCTGGATGATAGATTAGATTTAGAAAGCCCAAGCTGTAAATTATATTTCGCCAAAAGCGGGTGAAAATCTTCATGGCAGTAGGTCTGTATTTGCCTGGGATCGTAAGTAGTATGGCACAATGGACACTCTAGGTGTGAAAATAAATTCATTGGATAAGGGTTTATGGCAAATTACCCCAATAAAAGTTCTGTTGCTTGACGGATTGTAAGAATTCAATTTTAAATTTTTGCGATATTCGATAAAATTAGTAGAAGTAATCGGATTTGGAATATAAATGAAGCAGTCAAAGGAATCCACTGCATAAAATAAGACCCTGGCCAAGTCGAGATCTGAGGCTTTCAAACCTAAAGAAAAAACGCCCTCTGAAAGTCCAGAGAGCGTCGATATAAATTTATTATTATTTCTTATTTAAGAGCAAATGCACTTTCACCAACTAGAAAGCCTTTATTAAATACTTGCAATCCATATTCACCGGAGGCCCATTCGATTTCTGGTGCCCAATCAAAACAAGTATTTGCAGCATCGTTATTGTATTGAACACCTTTAATTAAGGTATATCTGATCTGTTGTCCTGACTCTGAATCTACCATAATACCTGAACCAAAGTTTTCAAAAGTCATGGTTTCTCCATCCGGATTAAGGATACGAATAAAGAATTGTTCGATACCTGCTTCAGCAACATTATTGTCTTCCAGGTCGAAACAAACCTTGAGATGATTGATTTTATTTGCTTTGTTTTTAGCCCTTTCTTTGCCATTGTCCCGGAGTTTTATTCCTTTAATGGTAATATTACTTACGTTTATTACAGAGGCTACATTTACTTTAGCAGCAAGGTTTTCATTTTCTTTAGAAAGTATTTCCTTCTCACTGATCAAGGCAGCTTTTGCAGTTGTCAGTTCATTATTTATTTTTGTACCCTCTTCTACCTGAACAGAAAGATCTCCCTTTTCCTTTTCAAGGGTTAAATTGATTTCAGAAAGTTTTTCATTTTCATTTCGGAGTTGTTCTATTTGGGCAACATATTCTGCAGCCTGAGTTTTAAGAACCACTAATTCAGCTCTAGCCGACTTGAGATCTTTACCATTCTTGATTAAACTGGCAATTTTATTTTTCTGTTGTTTGAGCTCTTCCTTTTGAGTTTCAATCATGGTATTGAGTTCATCATTGGAGCCTCTCATTTCCTCCAGATCAGAAAGTGCTTCATAATATTGTTTTTCAAGCTCAGCATTTAATTGTTCAGACTCTGTAATTTTATCTACTTGCTGTTGCACTTGGTCGGACATTTTGGAACGATCCATTAGCAAATAAGCATTACCTATAATTGAAGCACCTAAGAGTACCCATAAGATGGTCGACAAGCCACGGTTTGATTTGTTACTATTCATTGGTTAAAAATTTTTTATTTATGTCTACGTGCACCATGCAATTATTTTTACCCTAAAACGTAAAGGTATACCAATATTAGTATATTTTCGCGATACATTTTTTTTTCTAAAATATATTAATGCATCATTTAGATTTTAAAAAAATCCTATTTTTTGATATTGAAACGGTTTCTCAACAACCATTTTTCGCTGATCTTGCTGACAATTTTCAATCCCAGTGGGCCAGAAAAAGTAAATTTATATTGAGAAAATATGAGGAAGAAGTATCTTCTGAAGAAATGGCTCAAGCCTATGAAGATCGTGCAGCCATCTATGCTGAATTTGGTAAAATTGTTTGTATTTCAATGGCTTACATTGCTATGCAAGACGATCAAGAGGTGCTCAGGGTAAAATCAATCGCCTACGATGATGAGTACAAATTGTTAGATGAATTCAAAGTAATTTTGACGCAATATTTTTTTGATCCTAAAAAGCATTTCCTGTGCGGACACAATGTTAAAGAATTTGACATACCGTACATCTGCAGACGTATGATTATTCATGGGATAGCCTTGCCAGAAATGCTTGATATCACAGGGAAAAAACCCTGGGAGACCGAATATATGCTGGATACGATGAATATGTGGAAATTTGGAGACCATAAAAATTTTACTTCATTGGATTTGTTAGCCAATAGTTTGGGCATACAAACACCTAAAGATGATATTGATGGAAGTGAGGTGGGAAGGGTCTATTGGAAAGAACAAGATTTACCAAGGATCGCTCGTTATTGCGAGAAAGATGTAGTCACCGTAGTTCAAGTGCTGAGAAAATTTACATTTTTACCTTTGTTCACGGATACCCAGATAAAATTCGTTACTGAATGAAACATTTAATAGCTCCTTCATTATTGGCTGCTGATTTTACCCAGTTGGATCGTGAAGTTAAATTGGTTAATGAGAGCAAAGCTGATTGGTTACATCTGGATGTTATGGATGGCCGATTTGTACCAAATATTACCTTTGGCATGATGATCATCAAAGCGTTAAGAAACATTTGTACTAAACCCATGGATGTTCATCTAATGATTGTAGAGCCTGAAAAATATATTGAACCCTTTCGAAACGCTGGAGCTGATATTATCTCTGTCCATTATGAAGCATGTCCAAATCTGCACCGGACCATTCAGCTGATTAAGGAGTCAGGAGCTAAAGCAGGCGTAGCGCTGAACCCGCATACCCCGGTAGGTGTGCTTAAGCATTTATTGGAGGATATCGATTTGGTTATCATAATGTCCGTAAACCCTGGTTGGGGTGGACAAAAATTTATATACGAATCCATTCTTAAGATTAGGGAACTAAAAGATATGATCACTGCCAAAAATGCAGATTGCTTGATCGAGGTGGACGGTGGAGTGGGTCTACAAAATGCAGAGAAGATATTAATGTCGGGAGCGGATGTTTTGGTGGCAGGGAGTGCGGTTTTTAAATCAATGGATCCATTAAAAACTATCCAGCAATTAAAAAATGTAGGGCAAGATGCAGTTTTTACCTAAGCAGGTATTTCTTATTTCATTATTTCTTGTTTGTTCTTTTGGCGACAACACTGTATTATTCGCTCAGGAGAAAGCTACTATTTCTGGAACGGTAGTGGATAGTGAGACTAAAGAGCCGATTGAGGTAGTCACCATATATGTTCAAGGATCTACAGAAGCTACCGATACCAAAAGAAATGGGACCTATAAAATCAAAGTACCAGCAGGTGAATCATTTAATTTAGTTTTTTCGCGGCTCGGGTATGATGAACAGGTCATTGCGATAGAGTCTTTGAACGAAGAAGCCAAAAGACAATTAGATGTTGATATGGTTTCGAATACACCCGCATTTGAGATCGAAGTTACGGATCGCAAAGTAGAAGAAGCCGGCATCATCCGGGAAGAAGTAGAAGAGCTCAAATTGATTCCAACCACAACAGGTAATTTTGAAAGTGTCTTGCCACATATTGCATTAGGAACCAGTTCTGGTTCAGGGGGGGAGTTGACCTCTCAATACAATGTTCGAGGGGGTAATTATGACGAAAATCTGGTCTATGTAAATGACTTCGAAATTTACCGGCCTCAATTAATCCGTTCAGGGCAGCAGGAAGGTCTTTCGTTTCCTAACATTGATTTGATTAGGGATCTTCAGTTCTCTTCCGGAGGATTTGAAGCCAAATATGGTGATAAACTTTCTTCTGTGCTGGATATAAAATATAAAAGACCAGATTCGACTCGAGCTTCTTTGGGAATGAGTTTTCTTGGAGGTTCTGCACATTTGGAAGGATCAAAAAGATTAGGGCAGAGTAACTATAATAAGTTTAGATATCTGGTTGGAGCTCGATATAAAACCACTCAATATTTATTGGGTTCTCTACAATTGACTGGCGAGTATACTCCCAATTTTGCCGATGTTCAAGGTTACTTCACTTATGATATTAACAAAGACTGGCAATTGGGTTATATGACCAATTACAATCTAAGTCAGTACAGTTTTGTTCCTAAAGAAAGAAGCACCGCAACCGGCCTGATTGATTTTGCCTTAAGGTTATTTGCAGTTTTTGAGGGAGCAGAAGAAGATGAGTTTACTACTACAATGAATGGTGCCTCACTAACCTATATTCCGGAAAGGGAGAAAAATCCGTTATATCTAAAATTTTTGGCTTCACACCAATACAGTAACGAGATCGAAACTTTTGATATTCGAGGTGCTTACCGACTAAGTATAATTGAAACTAATTTCGGGAGTGATGAAGCCGGTGAAGATGTCTTGGTCATTGGTACGGGTATTCAACATGAATTTGCTCGGAATTTTCTACGAAGCAATATTTTTAATTTTCAACATAAAGGAGGGATCGAGTACGCTAAAGGCGCAAAGAGCCATTTTATTCAGTGGGGTGCCAGGATTCAATACGAAAATATTTTTGATAAAATCAATGAATGGGAACGATTAGATTCAGCAGGTTATTCACTTCCATATGATCAGGAAGCCGTAAGAGTTCAATCCACTATCAAAAGTGAAAATGAGCTGGAGTCCAACCGGTTCGAAGTATTCCTACAGGACAACTTCACCAAGAATACGGATAAATATGAAATGGTTTTATCGGGCGGGATCCGGGCTAATTACTGGACACTCAACAAGGAATTGGTCATTTCTCCCAGGGTCCAATTGTTGTATAAACCTTTGACATGGAAAAGGGATGTGTCGCTGCGGTTATCCGGGGGCCTTTATCAGCAGCCTCCTTTTTATCGAGAACTTAGACGACTTACCGGGGAAGTAAACCCTGATGCTCTTGCACAAAAATCTGCACATTTAGTTGCTGGCTGGACTTATGAGTTTGATTGGGGAAAGCAAAATCCGGTACGCCTCAAACTGATCTCAGAGATCTACTTTAAATACATCTGGGATCTGATCACCTTTGATATTGAAAATGTCCGGATTCGATATGCCGGAGATAATAATGGCAAGGGGTATGCTGCTGGTTTTGACCTCAGGCTTAATGGTGAATTTGTGAAAGGTGCTGAATCGTGGATCAACTTATCCTTACTCCGAACCCGAGAGTCCATCAATGGCATTGAACATAAGATAAGAGAAATTGGTGACAGCGAAGGCAAGGTCGTCGCGGATGTACCTCGGCCTACCGATCAGTTGGTTCAGCTGGCCCTTTTCTTTCAGGACTATCTCCCTAGAAATGAAAATTTCAAGGTCCATGTTAATTTCACTTTTGGAACTGGATTGCCATTTGGATTACTTGGGCGCAATGTAGAATTCAGAAATACTTATCGCTACAGACCTTACCATCGAGTGGACATAGGCTTTTCTTTTTTATTATGGAATAAAAGTTGGCGCAATCGAAAACCGAATCATTTTCTCCGTTTCACAGACAATGCCTGGCTCAGTTTGGAGGCATTTAATCTCATGGGAGTCCTGAATGTGGCCAATAACACCTGGGTAAAAGATATCTATGGTGTACAGTATGCCATACCCAATTTCTTAACCTCTCGGAGATTAAACTTGCGATTGAAGTTTGATTTTTGATTGAAGTGAATCACTTGTAAATATCCAATAGAAAGAACAAATAAATCTTCTTTACGAGTCACTAGCTCGATGATAAACACGTTCCAATAAATCATCCTTTAGGGTGAACGGGCCTATCCATTTTCTAGCTATCTTGATTCAAATTATGAACATGATTAATAAAAGCTTGGTAATTGCCTTAGTAGTCTTATTTATTGAAACAACTGGTTATGCAGCTACCATAACTTGGATTGGAGCTGCCGGAATTTCTTGGACAACAGCCGCTAATTGGGATTCAGGAACCGTTCCCACAATAAATGATGATGTGATTATTAAATCAGATTCAGTTGTAGTAAGGTCCGGTAGTTTGGCAGTTGCAAAGTCAGTCGAGGTCGAGGGAGCTAGTGTTTTTCTAACTATACAATCCGGTGCCCAATTGACTGTTACGGGTTCTTTGGGAATTGGAATGGATCTGTCACAAGCTGCTACTGTAGTTAACTATGGGGTACTTGAAATAAATGACGCTAAGGAGATATCATTAAAAGTATTTACTTCTTCTAGATTTGAAAATTTTGACAGTCTGTCTATTGACAATGGCTCGGATTCTGCTATAAGGACTGCTTCAGGTGCATTAATAAATCAGGCCTCAGGGGTTATTGATATTGCGAATATGAATTTGAATTCAGTCGACGCTATGAATTGTAATGAAAATACTGAAAATCGAGGTAGAATAATTATAAAAAATGTGTTT
The DNA here is from genome assembly GCA_024639065.1 of Lewinellaceae bacterium. GTDB lineage: Bacteria > Bacteroidota > Bacteroidia > Chitinophagales > Saprospiraceae > JAHEJC01. Next base: position 7,889 of record JAHEJC010000033.1, read on the forward strand.
GGTGGTGGAGCCATGTTAGCCAGTAATAGTTTTTCAAATAACGGGATTATTAATATTAATAATGTAAACCATAATGCGGGTGCTACCTTTGAGGCGCTGGGTGATTTCATTAATGAGATAGGAGGAAAAGTTACGATTGATAATGTAACGGGTATGGACGGTGTTTATTTATCTGGTAATGCAAAAAATATTGGGACGATAACGGTTAGGAATGTTGGTGGAGAAAAAAACGGAATTCGCACCCTGTCAGGAGCACCTTCAAATTTGGGAATTATTAATATAGAAGACAGCGTACATACTGGAGCCTATATAAGTGGTGATTTTCTTAATGCCGGCAGCATTTTTATCCAAGGCGCTACTGATTATGGTATTATTAATTATGGAAACTTTACGAATGATTTATCGGGCATCGTGCAAATTTCATCTAGACCAGGATCTGTTTTACAATCAGGGATTCAAAATTTTGACACACTAATTAATAATGGCAACATATTGGTTGGTGATACAACGCAGATAGGTATCTCCAATACATTTAATTCTATTTTTTCGAATGCTGGCTTGATTGAAATAGAACATAGTGACTTAGGGCTTCGAACTAGCCCTGGTAGCAGTATGAGTAATTCCAATATCATCTCAATAGATAATTGTAATAGTGGAGCCTATTTGCCAGGTGGACAATATACCAGTGTAATTCCAGGACAATTAAACATTTCGAATTGTACGGATGGTATTGAAATTTCTATGGATGGCATATTGACTAATGGGATCGGATGTAACCTGAGCGTGACCGGTATCGTTGGTGCTCCATTTGAGGTATCTTCTAGTGGCGTTTTTGAAGGACTAGGAACGTCGGATTTTTAGCGCGTAGAGAAATTTATTATTTACAATTGAACATTGGCTTTAGATCGTTAGTGCCCTTCTTATTATTGCTTCATTAAATACAAGATTATACTAAGTTCACCTGATCAGCAGACGATGTGGGCTTTCGGTTTAAGTTTTGTTTGATATGAAAAAATATAGATTTAAATTAATTTAATATTGTAATAATGCCTTAGGCATAATATTTATTCTGTAATTGTTTGCTGTATATCGTACTTTTAAAAAGTACATAATGCAAGCCAAACTTATTACAATAACCACCTAAATCTTCACCCATTTTTTAATCTAAATAATTACACATAAACAAGTTGTCTAAAAAAAATTAAACGCCAAGTTTTATCTATTTTCGCCACTGTTTATCAGGTGATCAGCAAGTAACATCGATGTAATGATTAAGCTTAACAAATAGTGGTTAATTCAAAATCAATTGTGTATATGATCTTAGCGGCCGTATGCTTTACTGGCCTTAATGTGATGATCAGGCAGGTAGATCGATTGCCGGCATTTGAATTAGTCTTCTTTAGATCCATCGGATCAGTAATATGTTGTTTATTGGTGCTACTCCCAAAAAAGATTTCATTGAGAGGAAATCATAAACAAATGTTATTACTCCGAGGAGCAGTTGGTGTTATTTCCATGACCCTATTTTTTAAGGCTATCCAACTGATGCCTTTGGGTACCGCAGTTTCTTTAAGGTATTTATCACCTTTCTTTGCAGCTGGTTTAGCCATCATTTTTTTGAAAGAAAAGGTTAGAAATATTCAGTGGTTGTTTTTTTTGATCGCTTTCATTGGGGTGGTCATGTTAAAAGGATTTGATGCCAGAATATCAACGATGGCTTTGATGATTATTTTAGTGTCTGCTTTTTTCAGCGGAGCGGTTTATGTCATCATTAGGAAAATAGGTCATTCGGAACACCCAGTTGTGATCATCTTTTATTTTATGACCATGGCGTCTATGGTCGGTGGGTTATTCTCAGTGTTTAATTGGATTACACCCCAAGGCTTGGAGTGGCCTCTTTTATTTAGTATGGGTATAGTAGGTTTTTTTGCTCAATTATTAATGACCAAAGCACTTCAAATTGAGGCGGCCAATCGAGTAGTGCCACTTAAATATACCGAGGTGATATTTACGCTAATTGCCGGATGGATGCTTTTTGGGGAAGTACAATCCTGGATTAGCCTTTTAGCTATTGTGATGATCATTGCTGCCTTATTGGCTAATGTTATGATCAGAGAAAAAGTTTAAATTTTTATTATCAATCTAATACATCGTATTGCCATTAGCAGAGGTTGTGGGTATCTCTTGCATGGAATCCCAATGTTCAACAATTTTGCCCGCATCATCAAATCTAAAAAAATCCATAGTTACATATTCGATATCTCCAGGCCAGGTCTGATGGGTGTGCATAGCTACTAAATTGCCCTCCGCGATTGCCCGCACGAATTCAATTGATTTATCTGGATATTCTCTGGCCATTCTTTCAAAATAGTTTATAAATGGTTCTTTCCCATCTCCTACTAATGGGTTATGCTGGATATACTCATCACCAACATAAAGTTCGACTGCTTTTCTTGGGTTACCTTCATAGGCCATTTTGTAAAATGCAATGGCATGCTCTTTATATTCATTTAGTTTCATATTCTCAATTTATTAATGCTATTATTACTAAAAGTTATATTGGAACGCAAGATGGTTTATTCATACGTCAACATTGAATTCCATTTAGAATAAATGAGGTGAGTTGTTTTTCAAGGTCCAACGGATTCATTTTTTTTGATTGATCGGTGTACCAATCGAATAGCCATCGCACCGAGGCTAGCACGCTATAAGTAGTTATTTCGATATTGGTGTTGATGAATTCTCCTGATTTAATCCCTTGCTCAATAACACATCTAACTTTGTTTTCATAAGCACGCTTTTCTTTTATAAATTTTGACCGATACCTTGGAGCGAGATTTCTCCACTCGTTAACCAACAGTGATACTTCATATGGCCTTTGTGAGGTTAGCCTGATATTTAAAGACACGATAGCCCGGATTTTATCTTGAGGTGAATAGGTCGATTCAATAATATGATCAAGTCCTTGATGAAATGCGGCAGATATGTCGAAGAGGAATTTTACTAATAACGACTCCTTGGAATCAATATAGTTATAAACATTGGCAACATCAAAGTCTAATTGATCTGCAATGTCTCGGATAGTTGTAGCCTTAAATCCTTTCTGGTGGATGAGTTTTAATGACTCCTGAAAAAACCGATCTCTTCGGTCCAATTGTTTCATTTGAACAATGTTTTCAACTTCAAATTAAATAAATTATTTTGAGAATTTCAAATGAATGATTATCTTTATATCAACAAATGTTCATGTAATTTTTGAATCATGCCTATCTATCACCAGCTTGGTAAAATTCCACAAAAACGACACACTACATTCAAAAAAAAAGATGGCTCATTGCACTATGAGCAATTGTTTGGAACTATTGGATTTGATGGAATGTCTTCTTTGCTTTACCACTTAAGGCGACCTACTATGGTTAACGAAATTTTGGACTCCATAGACTTGACCCCAAAAATTGCCGTTGCCCGGAACATACATGCTCGCAAGCTCTTCGGATTCAACGCTCCACCGGTCGATGATTTTTTGGAAAGCCGGGTTGCATTATTTGTAAATAGCGATATTTTCATAGGAGTCGCAGCACCTCGTCATTCGATGAAGGATTATTTCTACAAAAACGCGGATGCGGATGAATTGTTATTTATTCATAAAGGAACAGGAACATTGAAAACCCTGGTCGGTAATATATCTTTTGAATATGGAGATTATTTATTGATTCCCAGAGGGATGATTTATCAGATTGAGTTTGATACCGAAGACAATCGAATTCTGTATAGTGAATCATTTCATCCCATTTACACACCTAAACGATATCGTAATTGGTTTGGTCAACTATTAGAGCATGCCCCCTTTTGCGAAAGGGATTATAAATTGCCTGCTGAGTTACAAACCTATGATGAAGCAGGTGAATTTTTAATAAAGATTAAAAAACAAGGCCAACTTCACCAGCTAGTATATGCTTCGCATCCATTTGATGTAGTGGGCTGGGATGGGTATAATTATCCTTATGGTTTTTCGATCCATAATTTTGAACCTATTACCGGGAGGGTCCACCAACCACCTCCAGTTCATCAAACTTTCGAGACCAGCGCTTTTGTAGTTTGTTCATTTTGTCCACGCCTTTATGATTATCATCCCGAAGCAATTCCAGCCCCTTATAATCATAGCAATATTGATTCAGATGAAGTGCTTTATTATGTGGGTGGTGATTTCATGAGCAGGAATGATATTGATCAAGGTTATTTAACGCTGCATCCTGGAGGAATTCCACATGGTCCTCATCCGGGTGCCTATGAGCGTAGTATTGGACAAAAAGAAACCAGTGAGCTGGCGGTTATGATTGATACTTTTAAACCACTGCAAATTACTGAAGATGCAATAAAACTTGATGATGGTAAATACTACAAATCTTGGCTAGGTCATCAATAATATTATATGTTATAAATTTGTTGAAATAATATGATATCATGGTTGCCAATTAATAACGATTCGGATTTTTCAATTCATAATCTTCCATTTGGAATTTTTTCAATCCACGGAGGCTTAAAGAAAGTAGGGGTAGCTATAAGTGATAAAGTTATTGACCTTGCTGCTTTGGCAGATCATGGGCTGTTAAAAGAGATTGGTGGCCTAGCTAAGTCTGTCCTGATCAATGAATATCTCAATGATTTTATAGCCTTAGGTAATTCGAAAACCAATGGCCTCCGTGACCATTTGCGCCTGATGCTTACCCTGGAATCATCTCCACTCAAAGAATTACCGGGAGCACTTATTGATATGGATCAGGTGATCATGCATCTTCCGGTTAGAGTAGGGGATTATACCGATTTTTATTCCAGCATTGAACATGCAACTAATGTTGGTAAGATGTTTAGAGATCCTGAAAACGCGCTATTACCAAATTGGAGGCATATACCTGTAGGCTATCATGGCCGAGCTTCCTCAATCATTGAAACCAATATTCCTATTAGAAGACCCAAAGGACAAGTACTACTTGCCGATAGTCCAACGCCATTATTGACACCTACAGATAAATTGGATTTTGAATTAGAAGTGGCTTTTATTGTAGGAAAGAATTCTCAACTCGGCCAATCGGTGCCGGTAAATCATGCTGAAGATTATATATTCGGTTTGGTATTATTCAATGATTGGTCAGCCCGGGATATTCAGAAATGGGAGTATGTTCCGCTTGGCCCATTCTTAGGTAAAAGTTTTGCTTCTTCCATTTCACCATGGGTTGTTCCCCTGGAGGCTTTTGATGCTTTTAGAGTAGCTGGTCCAATACAAAATCCGCCGGTTTTGGATTATCTTAAGATAGCTGGGAAAAAGAATATTGATCTCAATTTAAAAGTTTATATTCAGCCTCAAGATAGCAAACAACACTTGGTGAGTAATTCAAATTTTAAGTACATGTATTGGAATATGGCCCAACAGTTGGCACATCATACGATCAATGGTTGTAATATCAAGATAGGGGATGTGATGGCTTCTGGAACAATTAGCGGAAAAGATAAAAATTCTTTTGGTTCCATGTTGGAATTATCTTGGAATGGTCAAGAGCCAATCACCTTGGCAAATGGTACTACTAGATCTTATATTGAAGATCTCGATACAATTATTATAAATGGTTTCGCTAATAATGAATATGGAAGAGTCGGTTTTGGAGAATTACGTACTCAAGTATTGCCTGCAAATTAATTGATAAACTATGAACGATTTAAAAACGATTGATCCTAAATCTCTAAGCTTACCAGAATTACATGCTTATTTGATTTCCGCTGTTGCACCACGCCCCATCGCATTTGCCAGTACGATGAATGATAGTGGTAGTGTGAATTTAAGTCCTTTTAGTTTCTTTAACGTGTTTAGTTCCAATCCACCAATCATGATATTTTCAGCATCCAGGAGAGGACGTGATAATACGACTAAAGATACCTTAGAGAATGTACAAAAACGGCCAGAGGTAGTGATCAATGTAGTAAACTATGCGATCGTAGAACAAATGTCATTGGCGAGTGCCGAGTACCCTCAAGGAGTGAATGAATTTACAAAGTCAGGACTTACAGAAGTTCCTTCTTTAAAGGTGGCCCCTCCGCGGGTGGCCGAATCACCTGTTTCATTTGAATGTAAAGTCAATAAAATTATTCCATTAGGTAACAAAGGAGGTGCTGGTAACTTGATTATTTGTGAAGTTTTGTTGATGCACATTAATACCAACTGTTTAGATGATGCTGGAAAGATTAATCCCGAGAAAATGGATGTTGTAGCTCGGATGGGTGGTAACTGGTATTGCCGGGCAAATATGCAATCGATGTTTGAAATCGCAAAGCCTTCTTCAAAAGTTGGAATGGGTATCGATGGTCTTCCTCATCACATTCGTGATAGCGAGCTGCTTTCTGGTAATGAATTGGGTAAATTGGGCCATATTGAAAAATTGCCTTCACCTGAAGAAGTACAGCTAGTTTATGATATGCTTGAAGTCAAATCCTTGCTTAAATATGAAAAGGATAAAAAAAGCAGAAACACAACATTGATTCGTATGGCCAAAGAAAAACTAGCTGCAGAAAACCTAGAACTAGCTATTCGATTATTAATGGCAGCTGGTTAGTTAATAGGTGATTTTATCTCGCTAGAATAAATCCAGGTATGCTTAATTACGGGTATTTTTATTCTTTGGTAGCCATAAAGCAACAACAGCTTTGCTGATACTATTTACCATTCACCCAACCTTTCGAAATTCAACATTTTAGGTATAAGGCTTTCTATTTTTCTTACTCAAAAAAGTATTTGCTTCCTTATCGCTGAACCTTTCTTTCTTAGGATTCCAGTCTAAAGGACGATTTAACCAATAAGCAATATTAGAAATGCAATTGACCGAATTGGTGCGATGACCGACCTCTGCAGGACATATAGTTTGTTTACGATTCCGAATACCATCCAACCAGTTCTGTCGATGATTATCTGATTTATATAATGCGATGGATTCAGCTTCGAGACTTTTTTCAGTTAATGAGGGAATGGAAGAGTCGAAATATTGTCTGCTAATGTCAATGGTTCCTTCAGAGCCAAAAAAGCGGACTCCCCATCCACGACCAAAATCTTTGTGAACCATTTCTACTCCGTTCTCGTATATTAATCTTAAGCCTCTAACTTCCGAAGGATCATTGGGAGGAATCAATTTAGTTGGCCCGGTATGGTCGGTTCCAATACCCCACTGTGCGATATCATACATATGAGCACCCCAATCCGAAAGGATACCACCACCTGTTTCTTTAAAGTCTCTCCACTTTGGCCAGAATTTGATCTTATTAGTTTCTGGTGCCAGGAATCGATTATAATGAATCACCGGCGAAGGGCCACACCATCGGTCCCAATCTAATCCGTCGACCGGAGTTTCTTTGGGCAAATTATAGTCGATCGCCGGATCTCCTACATTGACCCATACTTTATGTAATTGACCAATATAACCATTTCGAACTAGTGTGCATGCGTTCCGAAAATTCTTTCCAGACCTTTGCTGACTTCCAGTTTGGAAAATTCGCTTCTTTTTTTTAGCTAACCTGACCAGCATTCTACCTTCCTCAATAGTATGGGTAAGCGGTTTTTCACAATAAACATCTTTTCCCGCTTTCATAGCATCAGCTGCCGGGAGTGCATGCCAATGATCCGGGGTGGTAATAACCACGGCATCCAGACCAGGCCAGTTGAGTAATTCTTTATAATCTAAGAAAGTCGCCAGCCCTTTACCACCCATACCTTGCTCTTCATAAATCGATTGTACCATGGAAGTAAACTCTTTTTGTTTTGGTATCCACACATCCGAACCTGCAACCAACTGTGCATCATCCATTTTTGCGAAATTTTGGGCATGACCTGTCCCCATGCGGCCTAATCCAATTATACCAATATTGATTTTATCGCTAGGAGGAACAAATCCTCTACCTAATACATGGCGTGGAATAATAATTAAAGAGCTCCCGGTTAAGAACGAATGTTTTATGAAGGAGCGTCTCGAGGTTTTCTGATTTATAAGATGCGTGTTTTTTACCATGGCTTATTTCTTTTCTGAATGTTAAATTTACAATTTTGAAAAGCAATTTCGCTTGAAATGAGTATAAATTATCATATTGTGAGGTAGAGTATAATGGTTATAAATAAAGAGAATCAAAAACGATTTTGGACCTATCCGCACGGTTGTTTTACTACGCACCATCTGAAGAAAACATTGATTGAATAGTGAATTTATCACTTATTAATTCATGCTTAGTCTGGATAATTTTACTATCTTCGCGCCTCGTTGAAATCCCGTTGTCTGTTTATCAGATAAAGCGGGTATGGTTAAACCAAATAAATTTTAACTAAAATGGCAGTAAAAATTAGACTCCAAAGGAGGGGGAGAAAGAAAAAACCCTTCTACCACATCGTAGTGGCCGACTCTAGAGCTCCCAGAGACGGCCGGTTTATCGAAAAAATAGGTCTGTATAATCCAATGACAAATCCGGCTACCGTCGAATTAGATGGCGATAAAGCCTTAGACTGGTTAATAAAAGGAGCTCAACCTACTGATACAGCAAGATCAATACTAAGATATAAAGGTGTGCTTTATAAAAAACATCTTTTGAAAGGTGTAAATAAAGGTGCATTTAGCCAGGAAGAAGCTGATAAGATGTTTGACCAGTGGATTCAGGAGAAAGAGCTTAAGATTTCAGAAAAAGTCTTGGAAAGTAAGAAGAAAACTGAAAAAATTCGAGCGAATATCTTTGGGGCCATTAAATCAGTATCTAAAAAGCCTGTCGAAGCGGCTGACGAAGAAGTACCTATGATGGCAAAAGGAGCAACAGAACCAACCGCAGAAGTTGCAGCAACTGAGGTAGAGAAAGTTGCTGACGTAGCCGATGAGAAGGTAGAGGCCGCCAAAGATGCCGTAGCAGCTAGTGAAACAGTAGAAGTTGTTAAAGAGAAGGCAGAATCCGCAGCTGAAGTTGTTGAGGAGGTTACAGCAGCAGCAGAAGAAACTTCCGAAGTAGCTGAAGAAAAAGTAGAAGCTGTTGAGAAGGCAAGCGAGGAGGTTGTTGCAGCAGCTGAAAAACCAGCTGAAGCAATTGTTGAGGCAGCAGAAGAAAAAGCAAAGACTGTAGAAAAGGTAAGTGAGGAAGTAGCAGCCGCAGGCGAAGAACCAGCTGAAGCAATTGTAGAGGCTGCTGAAGAAAAAGCAGAAAAAGTAGAGGTTGCGAAAGAGGCTGTTGAGGAGGTTACGGCAACCGCAGAAGTACCTGCTGAGACAGTAGCTGAAAAAGTGGAAGAGGATGTAGTTGATGCTGCAACTGAAAAAGGCGAAGAAGCCGAATCTAAATCAAAGGAAGAAAAGAAATAGCTCTGTAATTTTAAAAATAATTGAGTAACCAGATTTAAGATAAACCTAGTAAGGCTTCTTTGGCTTTACTAGGTTTTTAGTAAATTATAGTAAACGTAATATTCAAATCATTCTCCAATATGGAAGATTTATTAAAGCAATATCAAGAGCAATTAGATATAATTGGTGAAGAAATTCAGGCATCAGAAGAATTAGCCACTTTTTTAGAAGAAGAAGAGGACGAATTATTCGATGTTATGAGGAATAAATTTGAACCAAGGATCCATGATCTACATGAAGAAGTTGCCATTAAGCATCCACTCCAAATAATTGCTTTTGAAAAAGCATTGTTAGATCCAAAGTTTGAAGGGCTTTATCTGCCTAGAATATTGGGATATTCTGTTTTAAGAGGAGAGGTCAATGAAGATTATAAATTTATTAGACCTCAGAACCATTTCAGAGATATTATCTTGACAATCATTAACTCTGCAAATTTTGAAATTCTTAAAATGAGAATTGGGCAATCCCTGCAAATTGGATTTGCTTTATCGAGTAAGATTTGGATTTCGCATTTATTGAATGATATTCCTAACAAGAAAGTTCATACCTACATTTTTAACCAAATAATCCCCAAATTTCAAGATCTTAAAGAAAGAAGGATTGGTTTGGTTCGTTATAAAAAACAATTTGAATCTACTCATTTTCGTACGGCTGAGTTTCCGGAGACTCCCGAACAAATGAAACTTTTTTATCCAGGTTTACGGACTTTTTTGCTGGAGCGCGTGGAACGGTATGAAGACAATAATAGTTTCCTCTACAAGATTATCCAACTGTTACAAAATCCGAAATTAGGAGGATCTACGGAATTTACGCAAATACTGGCCATTGTTGCTAACTTTTATGAGCTCAATGAAAATGATCATCGCGTTCTTATGGAGGTCCTTGACAATGCCAGAAAGGAAGATCCGTTATTTCAGGAAGACTATTTTAATTTTATTATTGACCTTTTAGAGAGTAAAAGAGTCCTGCAGAACGAAAGCTATCAGCGAGTCTTTTCCTTACTCAAGGAAGAGGGCCCAGATGATTTGTTTAAGTTTTACCACTTGACCAGCATGATCTTTTCTCAGGGATATATTCATGAAGATACGATTCAAGCAGTTAGAAAGTTTTATGATCAGCATGAAGGATTATCAACTGTGAACGAGTGTTTACGATTGAGTATTCTTAAAAGTTTCGGGCAATTATTGAGTAATTTGCCCGTAGAAGATTACCCGGAATATTTTGAATTGAATAAAACATTCACGACTTACATGAATATTTTTATAAATCAGGAATTCAATCAAAATTTGAAGGATTATAGTTTGGTATACGTGAAAAAGCTGCTTAAAAAATATACTGACAAGCGGGGTAAGGACTATCAAGATATTAAGAAATTCGTTTCTTCTACTTTCGTAGATTTGGGATTCCTCACAGAAAAACAAGTCGTTGAGTTATTTAAAACTAGGCGGAAAAAGAAACCTGCTTAACTAGTAATTAGTCTATTAAGTCGACTAAGTTTATTAAGTTATTTAGCGAGCTTGTATTATTTCATACCCACCACCATACTCAATACTCAGTACTCAGCTGGCGTCCATTCTGTCGAGAATTATTCGTAATTTGTATACCTTATTATGAATTGCATTAGCACTATTGTTTCTTTATCCTTTCAAAAAGAAATCCATTATGGTAAAAGAAATAATAAGTGGAATTTCGTCTTACGCTACAGCACTGAGTTTTTTAACTCAACACCGATTATTACGTTTTTTTATATTTCCAGGATTGATTGGAGGATTAATCTTAATAGGTCTTTTATGGGGTATCATCCGACTAGTAAAAACACCCTTAAGTCAGCTGTTGGAAAAATTAGTAAGCTGGATACCATTAGAAGGCGTCGCCCAATTCCTGGTTAATCAGATGGATTGGTTGGCTATTATCCTTTTGGTAGGGACTGGATTTATTCTATTTAAAAATCTTTTAATAGCCATTATGTCTCCTTTTATGAGTCCTTTATCGGAGAAAATTGAGGGCATTGTAAGAGGTCAAGAGGCTGTTACCAGAGCAGTGAGTTTTACTAGAATACTTCGTGAGACTTGGCGCGGACTACGAATTAACTTTCGGAACATCATCAAAGAAATTGTCTACACATTGATTTTATTAGTACTTGGATTGATCCCTATATTTTCTTTGTTTTCAGCTGGACTAATATTTGTCATCCAATCCTATTATGCTGGTTTTGGAAATCTCGATTATACCCTCGAAAGAAGATATTCCGTGAAAGAAAGTATTTCTTTTGTAAGGGACCATAAAGGATTGGCGGTAGGAAATGGGGCGGTTTTTCTACTCTTATTATTTATTCCGGTCCTCGGTATTCTGGTTGCCCCACCATTGGCCACCGCAGCAAGTACTTTAGAGGCATTAAAACGATTGCCAGAAAATTCGAATATGGACTATTTTTAGGAAAAATATTGCTTTAGACTTCGTTAAATTTATAACCGACGCCTCTTACCGAAGTAATGTATTGGGGTGCTTTGTGATCATCTTCAAAATATTTTCTTAATGACAAAATGAAATTGTCAATAGTTCTGGTGGACGGATAGATATCATAGCCCCATACAACTTGTAATATCTGTTCCCGAGCGACAACTTCATCTTTTCTTTCTATCAATAGTTTAAGCAGCATAATTTCTTTTTTAGTGAGCTTGAATTTGCCTTCCCGGTTTTCGGCTTCATAGGTATTAAAATTAATGGTGTTTGGCCCAAATTTATAAATAGTCATTTCAGGATTAATAGGATGTAAGCTTCTTTTAAGTAAATTTTTGACACGCAGTAATAATTCTTCAAGGTGGAAAGGTTTGGTCAAATAGTCGTCTGCACCTTTTTTTAATCCCTCAATTCGGTCAGATCCTGAGCCTTTAGCAGTCACAAAAATAATGGGTACATTTAAACCATCCAGCCTGATCTGCTCACATATTTGAAATCCATCCACTTCGGGTAACATAATATCCAATATGACCAGATCAAAATGTTGTTGCTTAATTAAATTTATAGCTTCTCGGCCATTTGGGGTGGATGTTACATCATAACCCTCCAGCTCAAGATTTAGGGTCATTCCTTTTCTCAAAGAGTCCTCATCCTCAACAATTAAGACTCGTTTAGTCTGATTAGTCATTCGTTGGCAATTGGAAGTTTAATTTTAAAAATTGAACCTTTAGGTTTATTATTTAATATTTGAATTATGCCTCGGTGGGCCTTGACAATTTTTTGAACAATATAAAGGCCTAATCCGGTTCCACTGGCAGATCGAGTATCCTCAGATCCTACTCGATAGAATTGCTCAAAAACATGTTTTTGTTCATGTTCGGGGATACCAATTCCCTGGTCAGCCACTTGCAATTCAATGTTATGGTTATGAAATTGAGTCGAAATTTGAATTTCTTTTTTATCCAGGGAATACTTGATTGAATTATCTATTAAATTATGAATTATTGAATAAACACCCTCCCGGTCGAATAGTATGGCGGGTAATTCAGATGGGCTAAATTCAAATTTGAATTCAGGATATTTGAACTGATACGTTTCAATGATTTCTTCAATGACGGCATTTAAATGAATAAGCTCTTTTTCTACAAAATATTCATTCTCAACTTTGGCCGCCAGAAGCAAATTGTTTACTAACTTATTTAGGCGGCTATTTTCATCAATTGCTGCATCAATTAACTCAATTTCCTGATTTTTCTCTAGTTTATGTTTTTTTAATGTTTCAAAAGCTAGCTTAACCCCAGCAAGTGGGGACTTCAATTCGTGTGTTATGGAAAGTAAAAAATTTCTTTTTTGATAAGCAATCGCAATTTCTTTACGGTAAGCCCTATTGATCAAGTATAAACCTAGTCCAAGAATAATAACAAACACAATACCCTCACCAATGATCATAAAGAGCTCCCTTTGGTGTTCTTGGGCGAGCTGATCGTAAGCGATAGCATAAGAAGGATCAGACGCATCTAATATTGAAGATTTTATTTCATAACTATCCGAGACTTTTTGGTATAAGAGAATTGTCCACCACCCCAATGCAAGAGCCATATAGACCATGACCGCATAGGAAAGCCATCTTCTGGAAATATTTAAGAAGTGGTATTTTTTTGACACAATCCGGATAACCTTTGTATTTAAAATTAATGAATATAAAAAAACTTAATGTCCGAAGCATTTAATACCTTTAGACTTTTCGAGTTGTAATATATGCAAGTAGCGGCCATACCCAGCTTAATTAAACAAATTTTATTGGAAAAAGATCGAATCTTCATTCCAGGGTTTGGAACATTACTAAGAAGTTATGTGCCAGCCAAAATGGACCATAAAACCAATTTTTTCCATCCTCCTTCCTATATCTTTGAATTAGATCGTTCTGCTCAATATGATGATCCTTATCTTTGTGAAGTATACGCTAAATGTGAGGCCATTAAAAGAGATGAAGCGATACATCGAGTTAATGAATTTGGTGAAAAATTAAAGAAAGATCTCATACAAAGAGGTAAAGCTGAAATTGAAGATGTCATCATTGCCTTAAGGGAGGGCAGTGATATCAATCTGTTTCCTGATCCGTCCATTAGTTTTGAACCATATCCGCAAGTAGATTTATCCACATTATGGGAATCTGACGAAAGTAGCACAGGGATATGGTGGGAATTTAGTGCGTTTATTTCCATGATGTTGTTAATACTGGCAGGGGTATATTACCTGGTCAATGCATCCAAGATAGGGCCAAATTACCCTTACCAATCCAATTATCCACCATTAATTGGGGCATCGAATGATGTTAAACAGACGGAAGATTCCATTTTGAGCTTAAATGAGCCAAAGGAACAGCAGGAATTAATGCTCCAACAGTCCTTGGTAGATACGATTGATCAGATATCCTCCATAATAATTGTCGGGGCTTACGCTGAGTATCAGAATGTCGAACAAATGAAATCTCGATTGATTAGGAAAGGATGGAATGTTTTTCAAGATAGTACTAGCACCAATTTAGTCAGAATAGGCATGGTACCTGAGGAACACGAAGATATCGATCAAGTATTGGGAATTGTGAGAAAAGAAATAGATCCGGAAGCATGGGTCTTGAGAAAGAAATAATATTAATGATGGATGTAACCAAGATTGTCGAGGAACCTTCGTTTTTTCTTATTGCCGGACCATGTGCTGTAGAGGATGATCAGATTTGTAAGGAAATTGTCGAACGCATTCTACCGATTACTGGCAGACTCGAAATACCCTTTATATTTAAAGCGTCATATCGCAAGGCAAATCGAAGTAGATTAGATAGTTTTCAAGGTATTGGAGACGATATTGCTTTAAAAATTCTGGAGAGGATTCGATCTACATTTAATGTGCCGGTGACCACGGATATTCATGCACCGCAAGAAGCTAAATGGGCAGCGCAAGTAGTTGATGTTCTACAAATACCAGCTTTCTTATGTCGCCAGACTGATTTACTTTTAGCTGCTGCTGAAACAGGTAAAATTGTCAATATAAAAAAAGGACAATTTATGAATGCGGCAAATATGAAACATGCGGTAGATAAAATTATTAATCAGACAAAAAATAATGTGTGGCTTACCGAAAGAGGAACCACTTTTGGATATCAGGACCTGATAGTTGATTATCGTAATATTCCCTGGATGCAATCTCTAAAGGTTCCAGTGATTCTTGATTGCACTCATTCTTTACAACAACCAAATCAGACTGGCGGTGTTACTGGTGGTGATCCTACCTTGATAGAAACGATTGCAAGTGCCGGAATTGCTACAGGAGTGGATGGCATTTTCATTGAGACTCACCCCGATCCTGGAAAAGCCAAATCAGATGGAGCAAATATGTTGCCATTGGGTAAACTGGAACCATTGCTTGAAAAACTTGTGCGCATACGTAGCGCTTTGATTGGATGAAAAGAGTAAGGAAATTATGAGGCATATTTTAGATTTAGTTGGTAGATTATTTATTTCAATCATATTTTTTTACGAAGCATATGATACACTGAAATATTTCAAAGACACTAAAGTCCTTTTGAACGAATACAATATAAATTGGGGAGAGAGTACATTTATCATTGGAGGCACTATATTATTGATTCTTGGCGCGGTCTTAATATTAATTGGTTATCGGGTTACGTTGGGATGTATATTACTGTTGTGTTATTTAATTCCAGTAACCTTTATCGCTTATTCCTTTTGGAATGATCCTCAAGAAGTCCAGCGATTGAATTCGATCATTTTTATGAAGAACATAGCTATTGCCGGGGCCTTGATCATATTGATGTTACCCAGTCCGGCCAAATATCGATTGTTGCGGATTTTTAAGGCTGCGAAACTATCCAAACCGGATTGGACCGATACGGAATGAGCCAGAGTAAGAATTGACACCCTGTTTTTAATTGAAAGTTGAAGCCACCCATAATTTACGTTGTTTCTTTGGAAAAATTGTAACAATATGCTCAAACTCGTATAGTAAACTCAGAACATTATCTTCAGGGAATTGATCTATTGGTCCCTTTAGCCAATTCCTTTTTTTCAATTTCTCTTACCGGATCCTTTAACAATTCTCCACAGGTTTTGCAATAAACGGCATCGTGCTCGTGGTCATCATCAGCACAATACCGGCATACCTGTGTACTTATTGGGGTATCATCCTTAGTTGAATATAAATCAACAGCAATAATACCAGTTGGAATGGCGATGATGCAATAACCTAGCATCATGACCATCGCGGACAACATTTGCCCGATACCAGTTTGCGGGGTTATATCCCCATAACCAACGGTGGTTAGGGTAACAATCGCCCAATAAATACTTTTTGGAATGCTTGAAAAACCTGATTCAGGTCCAGATTCTATCAAGTACATAATGGACCCGATGATTGTAACTAGTACCAGTACAAAAAGGAAAAAGACGGTGATTTTCGGAGCACTTTTTCTTAAAGAAAGCATTATCAGTTGTCCATGCCTTAAATAAGTACCCAACTTAAATACTCTGAATATTCTAAGTAATCGTAGTGCCCGGATAACCATTAAGGATTGTGTCCCTACAATAAACAAGCTCAGATAAGTAGGCAAAATAGCCAATAGATCAATTATACCAAAAGCGCTGGTTGCATATTTTATAGGCTTGTAAGTACTATATAATCTCAATATGTATTCAATGGTAAAAAATATGGTGAAGATCCATTCCAGTATATATAAAAATTGATCTAATTGATCACTAAGGTTCTCCATGCTCTCAAGCATCACCACCAGAACACTGCCAAGTATAAAAGCAAATAGTAAAATATCAAATAGTCTACCTAAAGGGGTATCTGCTTCAAATATGATTTCATGAATTATTTCCTTCCGCGGATGTGTTGGTTGCGCAGGCTTGCTCATTTTCTATTGAAAATTAAAAATAATGGTTCTGGTTGAAACTGTAAAAGGTTGGCAAAAAAAGAAAACCACACGCAACTTTAAATCATTTTCTTCCTACTCATGCTCTAAGAACGGTTCGCCAGGACAGCCTCGATTCTCTT
The DNA here is from genome assembly GCA_024639065.1 of Lewinellaceae bacterium. Classification (GTDB taxonomy): domain Bacteria; phylum Bacteroidota; class Bacteroidia; order Chitinophagales; family Saprospiraceae; genus JAHEJC01. The sequence continues at coordinate 24,832 of JAHEJC010000033.1, forward strand.
TTGCGCATAGTTTTCTAAACTACTGTGTATAAATAGATAGATGTGTAAGATGCACAAATATAAATATTTTTTGATAATACGCTATGTTTTAGGTAATTAAATGTAATATTCTATATGACCAGAAATTATATTTGAAAACTAAACTGAAACCATGGGTATTTAGAAATAGAAAAGTTATTGCTTACTATATTCTAAATCAATTAAACCAGGTCCCGATCATCCCAATCTTTATTGTGCAAACGCTTAAGCGGTTTAAGCTCCAATTCATCATCTTCATCCGCTTCTCTGAAATAACGCTTTTTCCGCTTGAGTTCTTTTTGAATTTCACGTTCTTCCCAATCCTCATCCAATGCACCTATAAAGGGAAATCCAAAAACAGAAAAATAGTGAATCACTACTGCAATACCCCATCCAATCATTGGATAAAAGAACCAAATATCACCATGGAATGTTAGCAGATTGACTAACAGCAAAAAGATTGACATGGCTAAATAGGCGGACAAGTGCCCATAGAATCCTTTTTTGTTTTCAACTTTCCGTTTAGCCCTTTTATATTCTTTTGAAGAATGATACATATAATACTAACTAATCTGTTTTTACACGGATACGATTTTTAAAGAAGCCATTAACCTGACTCCCCAACCAGCCTCCCAGGCCTCCGACCATCCCGGCAATAACTGCACTGATAATAATCAAGATTTTCCCATTGAGACCGCCAAATAATTGGCCTATTTGAGTATTTAATATAAACGAATTCTGGACATTCAACCATATTGAATAGACCAACCACAACAAAAAAACGCCGAAGAATCCAATAAAAAACCCTGAACTTTCTTTAAAATTGAATAGCAGCACAACCAAAAAAGTAATCACTGCAATAATCCACCAAGGTAGAATTAAACTACTCAAATGCCCAAGCACCAGTATTAATAGAAACGCAATTACCGCCTTATTCATTATCAATTTCTATTTGAAAAAGTTTGTCCGACTCGCTCCAAGCTTCTTGGTTTAAAAATTTTAGAGAACGATATTTACCGGAGGCCCAATCGCTGATATTGTTTTTATAATAGGCTGATGAAGGATTCCCGGATTGTCCACCCGGAAATATTCCGAATGCCTCAACATCCTCATTCAATTCGACAATCATTCTCCAGGAAGGTCCATGACTCCTGGGCCCATTAGTAGCATTAATAGCTTCTCGGTGACCAGAAACGCTTAATCCAGTTTCGCTAAAAGGGGCAATGTTCGCCAGATGATTAATGTTCAACTTCATATGTTCTCCCCAATTCATAGCTTCGATTGAATGAACCTCTTCCATCAATTTGTTAAACGCAAGTTGGATAATATCGGTTACATTTTCTACTTGTTCTGTGGAGTCGAGATCAAAAAAAGAATGGTCTCCATTTTCTTTAGCTAGTTTAATAGTAAACCAAGATTCAGGAAACTTGATAACTTGATTTTCCTTTTCGCTATACATTTCGTCCCAGACCAGCTTATAAAATTCACTATACAGTATTTCAAAATAGACTGGAGCAAGTTGATCAGCTTGATATAAATAATCCCAATTTTTTAAAACATCCAATACGCTTTGCTGCTCACCGGACCCTGTAGTTATAATATGGTCAAGGAAAAAAGGAAGCACCTCTTCTGCCTTGAGGCCATATACATTGTTTTGCAAGGATTTCATAGCCTCCAAGGTGATTTGATCGCTTTTTTCTAAGATTCTATTAATCATTCGTCCCCGATAATCTGAAAAACCTCCTAAGTAAGGATAAGGGTAACTTGCTGAAGTGGAGCGTTGATTGGCGGATGAAACAAAACCACGTGTTGGGTTTTTTATGTTAGGCGTATGCTCAAAGGGAATAAAGCCCTGCCAATCATTTGTCGTGGATGATCCATCTAAAACAAATTCACCTTGACCATTTTTTCTGATCGGAAATTTACCAGTCACCCGAATGGCAACATCACCTTCCCGGGAACCAAATACTACATTCTGTGCGGGCGAAGCAAAGGTCTTCAGCGCTTCCGTATAACCAGCATAATCTTTAGCATTTGCCAGATTAAGGAAAGTTCGGATTTGATTATTTTCTGGAGTATTGTGCGGTAACCATTTATAAGCCAGATCGATAAAAGGATGTGCTTCGTTTTCATGAACCACCGGACCCCAATGCGTTAATTTAATAGTATCAAATTGATCCGAACTACCTCTGATCTTAAAGGATTCATATTGATAAGTAACCGATTTTTTCTGATTATCCAGCCAATAAGTTTCCTTACTTTCATCTGTCCACTTGACGCGATACCAGTCAGCCACATCTTGACCTACATTAGTCATCCCCCATGCTACATGATTATTAAATCCAATGATCACCCCTGGAAACCCTGGGAGCGTTACTCCATATACGTTGACCTGTGGGGTTTGCAAATGAACCTCGTACCAAATGGAAGGAAGAGATAGTTTTAGATGTGGATCGTTGCAAACTATGGTGTGACCGGAAAAAGTCTTGGAAGGATGAATAGCCCAGTTATTGCTCCCTACACCTAAATATGGTTTTGTAAAAGGGACGTGTGGGATCATGCCTATTGTTTCTGGATTTGCAAGACTATCTAATCCATTTATTATTGGTTCGAAATCGTAGACCATTTCTTCAGGAATGATCGGAGATTCGTCTGGATTGTAGATTGGATATATTTCAGCATAGGTTTTTTTACCAAGCCATTGCAGTGTATTAGAGGATTCAAGATCTTCATCCCTGGAGTTCAATGTTTGCTCCATGCTTTTAAGATAGAATGCCACCTTCAAAATGGTATATGGTTCAGGATCATAATCCAGTAATTTAAACTCTATAGGATACTTTTTTGGCGCTAGTTCCTCTATATAGGTGTTGATTCCATCCACGAATTTTTGTAACAGATGGATTGCATCCGGATCTTGCTGCCAAATTTCTACATTTTTTTTCGCGCCCAATACCATTCCTTTCCTGCGCTGCAGTTTATCGTAATTGATCATCCGGTCA
>JAHEJC010000034.1 GCA_024639065.1 Lewinellaceae bacterium
GTATTTTTTGAGACTTGATCCTTGGTACAATCTGATTTTCATCACCTCATTAAAATAAACTAGCTACTTCTTAAACTATATTGTAGTATCAAAAAAATAGACATTTATGCAATTCAATTGCCTTATTGTCCATTTTTTGATATATATATAGCTGTATTTAAGACATATAAGCAATTTAAATACAAAAATGTCCATAAAAAGAATACTAGGGACGAAGATAAAAAGCTTACAGAACAAATTTCCTGTTGTTGCTATCATTGGGCCCAGACAATCTGGAAAAACAATTTTAATCAAAAATCTTTTTAAAGATTTTCAATATGTTAACCTGGAGGCAATTGATACCCGAAAAATAGCCGAAGATGATCCAAGAGGGTTTCTGTTTTCCGTTTACTCTTTGCCTTTTTCCTTTAACCTTTAAATCCCTTTTTTAATATTTTGCCGATTTTCCATCCGCATTACTGGCTGAAATAAATTCCCGAATATGTTCATTGGCTGATTTGAGATCCTCTGACCGGAGATACATCATATGTCCGCTACGGTAACCCTCAAACCGCAATCGATCCTTCATCTTTCCACTGGGGTCCAACTGCCACATCGTATACTTGGCGTTAAAATATTGAGTTGCCCCGTCAAAATAGCCCGATTGAACCATTACATTTAGATATGGATTTTGTGCCATTGCTTGGCGTAGATTCTCTCCAGTCATATCGCCGGTCCTGTCCCAGGGACGTACGGGGCCAAACATATTGTATTTAATATCCGTATTGTAGTTGAGCACATTGCGCATATAATAGTTGATGGCTGGAGTAAATGAATGCAACCAGGAAGTAAGTTCTGCATTAAAATCGGGTCGATCACCTCCATCCATCTTGTCAACTCCTTTATATCTGGAATCCAGTCGTCCGACCGTATAGCCTTCTTCTCTCAGCAGCTCTTTCCAAAAAAATGAATTATTAATATCCAGGTTACGTTGCAATATGACTTTTTCCGAAATTCCTGAATACTTAGCCATCATCTTGGCTGCAGCTAGCCGATCAGCATCATCTACAAATCCTCCTTTAGCGATAACCGGCATCAACGTATTCACTGTATATGCTTCAGACTCAGCTAGTACTTCACTTAAATCTTTTGATTGAAGATCAGCGGGTAACTTATTATGGTACCATGCCGCTGCAGTAAAGTAAGGCAACCGGTTGGCAATGCCAACTGGGCCATCCCGCTCAATGCCCAATCCGGTAGGAGAAACTAAAATAACTCCATTTAAATACATCCATTGCGCATTCTGCAATTCAAGCGCCAGTCCACTGACTCGAGTAGTGCCGTAGCTTTCCCCAATCAAATATTTAGGTGATCTCCATCGATTGTGCCTACTCACAAAGGTGTTGAGCCATTCGGCTAAATATTTGATATCCGCTTTAACCCCAAAAAAGGTCTTCTTATCTGTTTCCTTATCCAGGATGCGCGAATAACCTGTATTCACCGGATTGACATATACGACATCCGCAATATCTAAAATCGAATTCGAATTCTCCTTCACGCCATATGGCTGCACTGGGTAACCTTCATCGTCTATTAGTAAAACATAAGGCCCGGTATAGGCCAGGTGCATCCAAACTGACGCAGATCCTGGTCCTCCATTAAATGAAATAACCAAGGGCCTTCTGGATCGATCCTTTACCTCTTTCTTTTCATAGTAGGTATAATGCAATGCGGCAATCACCTTTCCTTCCTCATTCCATACGGGTTGTGTTCCACAGGTTGCTTTATAAGGGACCACCTTTCCTTTTATGGTTACTTGATGTTCGGTAACCACATTCGAATCGGCATCCAGCATTCGATCTTGAGCCATTGAATCGATGAGAAAGCATCCTATTGAAAAAATTAATATGGTAAGTTTATTCATGTTTAATAAGTTTCATCAAAAGGATTTTAAATCCAAATTGGTTTTTTAATGCAGGGTAGATTTTACATTTTAGGTAAATACTTTTCAGGCAGCGGATTTTCGGGTGTCTCGCCCAACCAATAAATCTGGAGAATCCACCAGCGATCCCCATCATGCATACATTGAATACTATTGATACCCCTAGCAAATGGTTCTGTATCTTTGGATGTTCGGTACGATTCATAAGTACTCCAAACATGCGTCAAAGAACCATATTGTTCGACCACTCGATTTATTTCTTTCTCAAAAAATCCATTTTCCTCCAACCAATTACCAGAGCCTTCTCTATACTCCTGAGGACTAATTATTCTATAGCCAACTTTGCCTTCTATGTTTTTACTGGAAGGTATTAATCGAGCATCTTCAGAAAAGAGATAGTAGAAACGATCCCAATCACGCTTTTCACCCTTATCACCAGAAATCACTTCATAAAGGGCATGAATGACTGCGTCCAACGATTCTACGTCAGCTGCATAGGATGGTTGAGCTTGAATAGAGGGATAACTGATCAGAAAGCTAAAAATTATGATGAACGGCTTCATCTTTATTTTTTCTTTAAATATAGTCAAAAGTAGTTTAGTTAGCGTGAATTGAGTACTTGGAGCGACATACGTACCTGGAGTGTCTAGAGTTCTTAGCGTATTGACTTTTATCATTGTTTTTAAGGTTTGATACAAAAACCATATTTATTTATTACTTTCAAAAATCAGTGAACAAAAACTCAAATTTCCTGAAATTATGCAATTTGGTGTTAGTACTTGGCTCTGGACATCTCCATTTAATAATCAGACGATTTCACTTTTTCCGAAGATTAAAGAAATGGGATTTACGCATGTCGAGATTCCGGTAGAAGATCCTGAAATAATTAATGCGGAGTTAGTGAAAAAGGCGTTAGATGAACAAGGACTCAAAGCCATTGTTTGTGGTGCTTTTGGGCCAACCCGGGATCTTACCCATGAAGACCCTATTGTCCATCAAGTATGTTTTGATTATGTTTTTAGGTGTTTTGACCTATGTCATCAACTCGGAGCAGATTTTGTGGCTGGACCCATGTATGCTGCGGTAGGCAAAGCGAGGTTACTACCTCCGGAAAAAAGAAAAATTGAGTGGGATCGTGCAGTAAAAAATTTACGTTTTGTCTGTGAGCGAGCAGGAAAAGAAAATCTGCAAATAGCGATAGAGCCATTAAACCGATTTGAGACGGATTTGGTAAATACTACAGAAGATGTAGTACGACTTGTCCAGGACATTAATCACTCTGCTGCAAAAATACTGCTGGATAGTTTTCACATGTGTTTGGAGGAACGAGATTTATCAGAGGCCATTAAATTGGCAGGCGATTCATTAATTCATCTGCAGGTATCCGAAAACTATCGAGGTTCTCCGGGTACTGGACAAACCGATTGGATAGCGATAAAAAATGGCCTCAAAGCTATTGATTATCAAGGGATCATTTCTATAGAAAGCTTCACACCTGAAATAAAAGAGTTGGCTGGTGCCGTATGCATCTGGAAGCCATTTGCCGAGAATCAAGATGCATTTGCTGCCGAAGGGCTTCAATTTTTAAAAGCAGTTTTTGAGCAGAATTAACCCATGATAATTTTATAAATCACCATTTTGAAAATGAATGACAAAAAAATAAAAATAGCCATTGCAGGACTTGGATTTGGAGCAGAGTTCATACCAATCTACCAGAAACATCCTCAGGCGGAGATGGCTGCTATATGTCAACGCACTGAGTCCAAGCTCAATGAAATTGGCGATGCTTTCGGAATTGACAAAAGGTATTCTTCATTTGAAGAATTGATTAGTGATCCGGATATAGATGCAATACACATAAATACTCCGATTCCGGATCATGCTCAGCAATCTATTGAAGCTCTAAGAGCTGGAAAACATGTTGCATGTACTGTGCCGATGGCTACCTCGGTAGCCGATTGTAAAAAGATTGTTGATTTAGTAGAGTCCACAGGACTTACCTACATGATGATGGAGACCGTGATTTATAGTAGAGAATTTTTGTTTGTCAAAGAAATGTATGAAAAAGGCGAGCTTGGAAAAATCCAGTTCTTGAGAGCATCCCACCAGCAAGAGATGGCTGGATGGCCCGGGTACTGGGAAGGGTTACCACCTATGTATTACGCGACCCACTGTGTAGGACCCGTCCTGGCATTACCCAAGGCTCAAGCTGACTATGTCAGCTGTATGGGTTCCGGGCGGATTGATGAGCATTTGATCCCAGTCTATGGTTCCCCATTTGCTATTGAGACTTGTCATATAAAATATAAAGATTCGGATTTAGCGGCTGAAATTACCCGGTCACTTTTTAACACGGCACGACAATACCGTGAGAGTTTTGATGTATACGGAAGTAAGAAATCATTTGAATGGACACTGATTGAACATGAAGATTCGGTCATCCATACAGGTGAAACCCCGGCACGAGTGAAAATCCCTGATTATGCGCATTTGTTACCACCTGAAATAGCATCCTTCACCACGAAAGGCGTTTATGATTCGGATGACAATCAACATTTGTCGTTTATACAGGGAGCAGGGCACGGGGGATCCCATCCTCACCTTGTCCACGAGTTTTTGATGGCTTTGGTAAAAGAAAGGCAACCTTACCCCAATGCCAAGCAATCGGCCAATATTACCTGTGTGGGAATTCTAGCTCATGAGTCAGCTATGGACGGTGGCGTTATTAAAAAGTTACCAGATTTCACTCACCAATAAATTCATCCTTGAATGACCTTAATTAATCGTTCTAATCGTATGTTGGTTTTGGCTCTTACCACCTGCATATTATTATCTGACTGCAAAGAAGAACCAACTCAAATCGACCCCCGTCGAATGGAGGTCCTATTTTTAGGGCATGATAGTGAACACCATAATTCGGCTGAATATTTACCTTATTTAGCTTCGGCCCTGACTCCAAGAGGAATCAATTTTTCATATACAGATGATCTGAGCGACCTCAACAATAAAAATCTCCGCAAATATGACGCATTGGCTATATATGCCAACCATGATGAAATTTCTACCTATCAAGAAAAAGCGTTGCTTTCTTTTGTAAAAAATGGTGGTGGTTTGATCCCCATACATTGTGCTAGTTATTGTTTCAGAAATTCCGATGCTTATGTAAAACTTGTTGGCGCTCAATTTGAATCCCACGATACGGCAACCTTTCAACTTCAGACGACCGAAATTCCTCATGAGATTACTACTGGTCTTGAAACATTTTCTACGTGGGATGAAACGTACGTGCACACGCATCATTCAAAAAAAGATGTTTTGATGGAGCGGGTTGAAGGAGATCATCGCGAGCCTTATACCTGGATAAAAGAATTTGGAGATGGGCGGGTATTCTATACCGCGCTTGGACATGATCTTAAAACTTGGAACCAACCTGGTTTTCATGAGCTTATTTACCGAGGTATTTTATGGAGCATTGGTACCAAAAAAAAAGAGGCCTTAGCCCAATTAAATTTTCCTGTTCTTGAATATTCCGATGCCAAGATTGCTAACTATGAAAAAAGAGATCCACCTCCCAGACTACAAGCCCCACTTTCACCAGAAGAATCCATGAAGTTGATTCAGGTACCACCGGAATTTGATTTAAGTCTATTTGCATCTGAACCAGATATCATCAATCCCATTGCAATGAACTGGGATACAAAAGGAAGGTTGTGGATAGCAGAAACAGTCGATTATCCTAATGAGATTAATATAAAGGAAGGCGAAGGCAATGATCGGATAAAAATCCTAGAAGACACGGATGGAGATGGCAAAGCAGATAAGTTTACGGTTTTCGCAGAAAATTTAAGTGTCCCAACCAGCCTGGTATTTTCGAATGGTGGTATCATCGTTTCTCAAGCGCCACATTTTTTATTTCTTAAAGACACGGATGGAGATGATAAAGCAGACCTTAAGGAGATCATTATGGAAGGCTGGGGTACTTTTGATACCCATGCCGGTCCATCCAATCTCCGTTATGGTTTTAATAATAAAATTTGGGGGGTCGTAGGTTATTCTGGATTTAATGGGAAAGTCGGAACAGTGGATCATGAATTTTCATCGGGTATCTATCAATTCGATCCAGACGGAAGTGCACTTGAGTTTATGAACAGCACCTCCAATAATACTTGGGGTCTGGGATTTTCTGAAGGTAATGATATTTTTATTTCGACGGCTAATAATACCCACAGTGGGTACTTTGGAATACCGGATAGACATATGCAAGGAGTGGAAGGTCTGCATCTAAGAGGGGTTCAAAAGATTGATGGCCATTATCTTTTTCATCCGATCACCCGAAACTTCAGACAAGTGGATGTTTTTGGAGGATTTACGGCTGCTGCTGGACATACCTTATATACGGCACGAAGTTTTCCTCCATCTTATTGGAATCACACGGCTTTCGTTTCAGAACCCACCGGTCACTTACTCCACCGCGCTCAACTGGTTCCCGATGGGGCTGGATATAAAGAAAAAGATGGATGGAACTTATTGGCGAGTTCTGACGAATGGGTATCCCCCGTAGCTGCCGAGGTAGGACCAGATGGGGCGGTATGGGTATTGGATTGGTATAATTTCATCATTCAACATAATCCTACTCCCCCCGGATTTGAGAATGGTCCTGGCAACGCACACATCAATCCGCTCCGAGATAAACAGCGGGGTAGGATCTATCGGATTGTATATAAAGATGCGCCTAAATATGACCCCAAAAATCTGAACCTAAATGATCCAACCGGACTAGTAAATGCCTTAACCTCCGATAATCTTCTCTGGAGAATGCACGGGCAAAGGTTACTGGTTGAAAAAGGAGATCAATCCGTAGCGAACCAGCTATTGGAAAACCTAAATGACCGAACTAAAGACAATCAAGGACTGAATAATAAGGCACTGCATTCAATTTGGACATTGCATGGCCTTAAGCTGATAACCACAGACCATCCAGCTATCGTCCGGGTAATTGAATCGGCATTGACTCATCCTGCAGCCAGTGTGCGTAAAGCAGCCATTCAAGCTTTACCCAATGATTCGATGACATTCCACGCTATGGTTAAAGCAGATTTATTGAATGACCCTAGTGGTCAGACCTTGTTGGCAGCTATCAATAAATTGTGGAAATTTCCGCCATCAGACAAGTTGACTAATACTATTTTGGAGTTGACCAATCGGGATGAAATATTAGCTGATATTTGGTTGTCACGAGCCACCTATTTAGCAGCGGTTAAGCATAAAGATGATTTCATTTTAACGTTATTAAAAGACCAACCAAATATCCTGCAAAAATCCAATGAAATAATTAGTGCTCAATCAGCTAGTTTTAAGTCGCCTAATACTTCCACATCCGCATGGCCAACGGTGGAAATACCCAAATGGCTAAGTCATACTGGCATAGAAGATTTCGTAGGTTTTAATGGAATCATGTGGTACCGGACGGATTTTAAATTGACAGCCGAGCAAGCTACTGCAAAGTCATCATTTCACCTACCTGGAGCTGGTAAAGAAGAAACTTACATTAACGGTATCAAGGTAGGCGAAGGAACTGGATGGGACAAATTTAGAAATTATAAAATCCCATCAGGCGTTCTAAAAGAAGGTAAAAACACCGTAGCTATAAAAGTGTATGGAGGAGGTGTTGGAGGTGATCCCGAACTACTTTATTTGCAATCCGGCAATGAGAAAATGCCATTAGCTGGTACCTGGAAATATAAAATTGAAAAAGTCATTACTTCGGGCAAATCAGAATACGCGGATGGGGCAAACATCATTGATGTATTTTTAAAAAACTATGGGCCCTTTGCAATTTCGAAATCAAAGGAATTAGAAAATTCCAATCTCATTGTGGACAAATCATTTGTAATCAAAACAATACCCGATCAAATGAAGTACGATATCGAAAACCTAGAGGCTAGTCCAGGCGATGTGATTGAAATTCGTTTTGTGAATAATGATGCGATGCAGCATAATTTATTGGTCATTAAACCAGAGTCGTTGGAGAAGGTTGGCATGCGCGCTGAGGAATTCGGAAAAGAAGCGAATGCTGCGGAACAGAACTATGTACCTGAGATGGAAGAAATACTCTATCATACTCCTTTGTTGAATCCTCGTGAAGAATTTACGTTGAGATTTAAGCTACCGAATGAAACTGCCTATTATCCTTATGTGTGCACTTTTCCAGGGCACTGGAAGAGCATGAATGGATTGATAACGGTGCGGTAAGTCAGGTTTCTAAGCAAGAACACATTATAAATTTATGTGGTTTGTTTGTATTTTTAAAAAGTACAAATATAACCGTGCAAATTCATCGTATCCGAAAATGTTCTGAGTCTCAATCCAATAGTCACTATTAATTAATACCTTGACACAAATCACTGAGTAATGATCAAGCAAAACCGAAGGAGCTTTTTAAAATCTTCCGGAATCCTGGGAGCTGGATTCATGTATATCCCTAATTATTTATCTCGAATAGCACCGAGTGATGTGGTTCGCACGGCACATATTGGAGTTGGTGGCATGGGTACACAGCATCTTAAATGGTTTGCTGCGCTGCCTGAATCGCAAATAGTAGCCATCTGCGATGTTGAACAAAAACACATCTCGGGTGGTCTTGCGCTAATCAAGGAAATCCAGCCAGATCAAAAAGTATCCACTTACAATGACTTCAGGCAACTATTGGAAAGATCAGACATCGACGCTATCAGTTGTGCTACGCCAGATCATTGGCATGCCTCTATCGCTATAAAGGCTTTTGAAGCTGGCAAGGATGTATATGGCGAAAAGCCGTTGTCCTACACGGTCCAGGAAGGGCAGAAAATGCTAAAAAGTCAGCTGAAACATCAGCGGATTTTTCAATTAGGAACGCAAATTCATGCTGGTGATAACTATCATCGGGTGGTGGAGATCATCCAATCCGGAAAACTAGGAAAGATTCAAACAGTCAGGCTTTGGAAATCCGGTGCCCCTCCGGTGTTTCCTAAATTGACTATGGGAGCTCCACCCCAATCATTGAACTGGGATATGTGGCAGGGCCCAGCTCCATCCAAACCTTATGCTAAGGAAAGGTGCCATTTTACCTATCGGTACTTTATGGACTATTCGGGCGGGGTGTTTGCTGACTTTTGGTGCCACATTGCCGATGTGGTATTTTGGGCATTAAATCCATCTGGATTAAAATCTATTCATGCCAGAGGCAAACAATCGGAAGGAATGGGCGATACACCAGAATGGATAGACGTTGACTATGATTTTGAAGATCTTGAAATCTTGTGGACCACCAATCCACCTGACATTCCCGGAGCAGCCGACATGAGTATAGGTGCTCATTTTATTGGTGAACAAGGCACCTTGACCTGCAACTATGGGAGCCGAGTGATTCGAATCAATGGAGAGGAAATGGAAAATTTGGATGAAGTACCCAAATCCATAACTCGCTCTCTAGGACACCAACAGAATTTCATAGACTCGATTAAGTCGAGGCAGCAACCTCAGTCCAACTTATCGTACGCCCGAAAAATGACCCTACCTATGCATTTGGGATTAATTTCTTGGCAACTTGGGCGACCCTTACAATGGAATGAACAGAAGGAGAAATTTATTGGAGACAGCCAGGCTAATAAGATGCTGAAGCGAAAAGCAAGGAAACCCTGGAAAATGATATAATCAGCTATTCAGAGGTCAGAAGATGAGGTCAGAAAACAGAGAAAAACGGTTAGATGTATTCTTAAATAATACAGATGAACAAAGTTGAAATACAACAAATATTAACCGACAAGCATCAGCGATTAATCAACTGGGTAAAAGATCATGCAGACGAGAAATGGAACCAGGGACCACCAAATAAATGGACTACCGGCCAACATTTCCTTCATCTAATCCAAAGTATCAAACCGCTTAACCGAGCATTGACTGTTCCCAAATTTTTTCTCAAATATAAGTTTGGAGTTTCCAATCGAGAAACTCGAACTTACGAGCAAGTCGTAAATCGATATCAAGAAAGATTATCTAAAGTCACTGCCGGCATATCTCCTTTTTCCAGAAATATGAGGATCCCTAACAATCAGGAAAAATCTAACATTCTTTTGGAGCTTACTAAGCAACATAAAAGGCTTAATAAAAAATTTTCCAAATGGGAGGAAAAGGATCTGGATAAATACATCCTTCCCCATCCACTAATGGGCCGGATGCCGGTTCGAGAAATCGTGATGTGGACGGCCTATCATGCCGAACATCATCATAGAATACTTGAGGAGAAATACTAAAGAAAAATATCTGAAAGGTCTTAAAGACCCATGATGGGATATCTTTTAAGATCATTCTTGCCACAATATATATGTGCCTGACTTACCCGCAACCACCAGATCTTTAAGGCCATCCTGGTCGAGATCATCGCACCGAATTATCAGGCCAGTACCTATTTGGTTTTTACTGATAACTTCTTTGTGAAATGAATTGTCTTTCCAGGTATAGATCATCATATATACCGGATCATCCGATCCAGGATCTTTTCCGCTATGCGCTTTAACTCGCTTGCCGGTGACTAATTCCGCCTGGCCATTTCCGTCTAAATCAGTCCATAGCAGGGTATGCACTTGTGACCAGCTTGTGTCAATAATATGTTGTTTCCACTGAGTTGAGTCACCGATAGGGGAAAGCTGTTCGTACCAATATAATCCATAGTCATGTCCTCGACCAACAATAATATCAGATCGTCCATCAGCATTCAAATCGTCAATAATCATAGGACAGCTTCCGTCGATTCGATTCCAATCCAGATGTAACTTCCAGGGCACAGACTTCAAGTCCACCGGTTGCTCATACCAACCTCGATCAATCAAAATATCCACACGGTTGTCTCCATTTATATCTCCAAAACCAACTCCGTGACTGTTGAGGGGTCCGATAAAGAACTCTGCTGGCTCTGAGGCCGTCAATGACCAAAATGAAAATGGCCTATTTTTGATATAGCTGTTTACCACATATTCGGGTGTTCCATCTTGATTCAAGTCCACTAAAGACCCTGTTTCTCCATGTCCATGTCCAATATTTGCATATTGTAATTCTTCCCATGGAAGTCCTTTTCTTAAACCTGGTTCACCTGGATTCTCAAAGCATAAAAGATGTGATTCGCCCCAACCTGTAGTAATTACATCTAACCACCCATCCCCATTAACATCCAAAAGATGTTCTCCATTGTTGCGAGCATAATCAGGAGGATGAGTTGGTATGGGCCGCACCGGGCTGGGAATAAAGCCTGGACCAGCATACCACATACGTCCAGCCAGCACGTCCAGATATCCATCTCGATTTATATCACCAATGTCGCAAGCCTCATTGTTATCCAGGCAAAGCATTTGAGATCTGAATTGAAACTGAGCAAAACCCTTACCGAATGAAGCCACTAAAATGGTTAGGCAAAAAATATAACGCTGAATTTGACGCATTGGAGCAATTGATAATTTGGATAAAATTAATCAAATCTATTAAAACTTAATTCTAACAGGAACAATGACTGGGACCCTATTTAACAAATTTGAAAGTTATTTTCAACCGATTTATGGGCGACTTCCAATCATTTTCAATATCACCGGTACGATCAAACAGGGAATTAGGTAGCATCAATCCACAAAAAATTAGCAAGATCTTATTCTGAAAACTTATCCGAGGTATTTGGATTCCATTCTTCAGGTATAAATTAATGAATGGCTTGCAAAAGTTGACTTTTAACTCCACTTGAAGAAGACCTATATAGGTAGGAAATTAAATGGTTAATCCGCTATAACTATTCCGATTTATTTATAATAATTCTTTCGTCAGAAATAGGGATAAAACTCAACAATTACGTACCAAATCTTATCTTTGCGAGATCATTCCTAAATCCGATAAATGTTTAATCCGGCACGTTATTTAATCACCTCAGCACTACCCTATGCGAATGGGCCTCTGCACATTGGTCATTTGGCGGGCGCTTACCTGGCTTCCGACGCCTATGTACGCTTCCTAAGGATGATGGGAAAGGATGTGGTGCATGTTTGTGGTTCTGATGAATATGGTGTGGCCAATACCCTCAAGGCCAAGACCTTAGGCATTACACCTAAAGAGCTGGTTGATAAGAATCACCAGTTAATCAAATCCAGTTTTGAAACTTTACGCATTGATTTTGATATTTATCATCGAACTACCGAGCCCATTCATCACGAGACGGCTCAAGGCTTTTTTCGTACTTTATACGATAAAGGGGAATTCATTGTCAAAACATCTGAGCAATACTATGATGAAGAAGCCAAACAGTTTTTAGCTGATCGCTATATTGTGGGTACCTGCCCCAATTGTGGCAACGAAGAAGCCTATGGCGACCAGTGTGAAAAATGTGGTCGTACATTGAGTCCCGAAGAATTAATAAGCCCCAAATCCAAGCTCAGCGGATCAAAACCGGTACTTAGAGAAACGACACATTGGTATCTTACCTTAGACAAGAATGAAGCGTGGCTGAAAGAATGGATCAATACAGGAGTTTTAGATGGTGAACTTTTACATGATCCCAGTAAATGGAAAAATCATGTAGTTGGCCAATGCAATTCTTGGATGGATGCAGGATTACAACCCAGATCCATGACCAGAGATTTGGACTGGGGAGTGGATGTGCCTCAAGAAATTCCTGGTGCAGAAGGTAAAAAATTATATGTGTGGCTAGATGCACCCATAGGTTATATTTCAGCCACCAGGCAGTGGGCGTTGGATCACCAAAAAGATTGGGAGCTTTACTGGAAAGATAAGGAAACCATGATGGTTCACTTCATCGGTAAAGACAACATCGTATTTCATTGTCTGATTTTTCCTACTATCTTAAAAACGCATGGCGGCTATAACCTTCCCGTAAATGTGCCTGCCAATCAGTTCATGAACCTGGAAGGACGAAAACTATCAACCTCAAAAGGCTGGGCGGTTTGGGTCCATGAATATATTGAAGACTTTCCAGGCAAGGAGGATGTTTTGCGCTACCACCTGGTCAAAAATATGCCGGAACAACGAGACAGTGAATTTACCTGGAAAGGATTTCAAGAATCCAATAATAATGAGCTGGTGGCGAACCTGGCTAATTTTGTAAATAGGGTCATGGTATTAACGAATAAATATTACGATGGCATAGTGCCAACGTTTGATGATAATGAGTCTTTCACTGGTGCTTTTGATTCATTTGGTGGTGCTTATCACGATTCGGAAATGCTGGGCATTTTTGATCACTTGCATGCTTTCAGTGAACATGTGCGGGCTTTTGAATTTAGGGAAGCATTAAAAAAAGTAATGGAGTTGTCTTCTTTTGGAAACCAGATATTACAGCATAACGAACCCTGGAAAAATTATAAAGACGACCCCGAACTGGTTAAAGTGGTCATGAATTTGAGTATTCAATATGTTGCTGTTTTAGGGACAATTTGTCGAATATTTATGCCCAATACGTCTGATAAAATTTACAAACTCCTCCAGTTAGATCCGCTGAAAGACGATAGTGATTTACTCCATTTAATGGACAAATTAGCAGAAGGTGAACTGATTGTTCCAGCTGGTCACCAAATTGGGCAAGCAGAACATTTATTTGAAAGGATTAGTGATGAAACCATTCAGGCGCAGTTGGATAAATTGCAAACCAGCAGTCCCACCACAGAAGCTGAACTACCAAATATTAAAGCGCCGATTTCTTTTGATCAATTTGGTGCCATGGACTTACGAGTAGGCCAAATTGTCACTGCTGAAAAAATGCCCAAGGCAAATAAACTTTTAAAACTTGAAGTAGATATTGGCATTGAAAAAAGGACCATTGTTTCTGGAATTGCCAAAGACTTTGATCCATCGGAGTTACCCGGCAAGAAAGTAGTGGTTTTGGCCAATCTTGCCCCTAAGAAATTACGAGGAGTAGAATCCAATGGGATGATCTTATTGGCTGAAAATGAAGCTGGCAACCTTGATTTCGTGGTCCCCGAATCAGGTAGTGAACCAGGTCATATCGTTAAATAATCCACCTATGATTTATTCTCAAAAGCATCGCTGGATTGCCTTCGCAGTAGCAATCCTGCTACTGGCTTTTATCACCTGGAAACTGATTCAGCTGCCTCTGTGGGGACACTGGTGTATGCCCTGGTTTGTGATAGCCTGGATCAGTATCATTTTAATAGTTGCTTGGAAGTCCGTAGCCGACACCTACTCTAGAAAATTATTGGGCTTGAGTACTCTTTCTGGCCTATTATTATACTTAGGATTTCCTACGATGCCCTTTACGCCCTTACTGTTCGTAGCCTTTATCCCTATCTTAATCGTACTAAACAAAATCCAATCTGACACGGTTAATCGTAAAGGGCGAAGAGTTTTATTTTACAGTTACAATACCTTCATAATCTGGAATATCCTATCTACTTTTTGGGTCGCGAATACTGCATTCATAGCAGGTATAGCAGCCATGGGTCTCAATAGTTTTTTTATGGCCTCAGTCTTTTGGATATTCTTTAAAATTCATCAGAAGTTTTCTGAAGGATTCAGATATTGGGTACTGGCGGCACTATGGATTTCATTTGAATATTTGCATTTGCATTGGGAAATATCCTGGTCCTGGCTAACTTTGGGCAATGCATTTGCGCAAGTTCATGAATGGGTGCAATGGTACGAATATACAGGCGTATTTGGTGGAACGCTTTGGGTATGGGTGTTAAATATTTTTGGATTTTTTATATTCAGAAATTGGAAGTCCGCAGGGAAGAAATACAAGATTATTTGGCTGAGTTCATTCAGCGCCTCAATCCTTATCCCCATTGTGTTTTCTTATACTATGTACCTACGATACCTGGAAGTAGGCACTCCCCTTACTGTGGCTACCGTGCAACCCAATTTTGAACCTCATTACGAAAAATTTGATATTCCTGGCAGCAAACAATTGGAACGCTTCATTCAATTATCTGCATCCTGCATTGATGATAGTACGGATGTATTATTGTTTCCTGAAACTAGTTTTGGGTATTATGACATGGATCGCATAACGGCGTATCCGGAAATAAATGAACTTTTAACATTTTTAAGAGCTCACGAACCTATCAAATTGATTACCGGCATTTCTTCTTACAAGCTTTATAACGAAGATACCAGACCAAAAGGACGGGATTTACACGTAATAAATCGAACAGGGAAAACCTACTTTCTTGAACCACAAAATAGTGCGATTTGCTTAAATCCTGACGGAACTTATGATACTTATTTAAAGAGCAAATTTGTTCCAGGCGCGGAAATTTTTCCCTACAAAAAGTTTTTACCTTTTTTAAGTCCGTTAGTCAAAAAATTAGGTGGCTCCATGTCAGACTGGGGCAAGCAAAAAGAACGATCCACATTTAAAGTGGATAACGCCTTTGTAGCACCTGCTATATGTTACGAGTCAATTTTTGGCCAATATTGCGGTGATTATATTAAAAAAGGAGCTCAGGCTATCTTTGTAGTAACCAATGATGGTTGGTGGGATAATACTATGGGACATAAGCAACATGCCCTTTTCTCTAGATTAAGAGCAATTGAGCATAGGAAGCCGGTAGTCCGGTCGGCCAATCTTGGTTGGTCTTGTTTTATTAATCAACGCGGTGATATTTCGCACCAGAATGAATATGGTGTCATGGGTTGTGTTCAAGATACGATACTGGTAAATAATAAAAGGACGGTCTATACCATCTGGGGAGATGTGATCGCCCGGGTTGCCGTGTTTATGACCATCCTTGTTTTGTTGAGTGCTTTGATGTACCGTTTCCGAAAAAAGTAGCATGTAAAAGTCCGAGAACATAAAGCGCTGACAGCGCTGATTATCCAACAAATTAGAAATAGGTTGTCTGGCTTTTACAATATTAACTTGCGAAAACGAAAGCGCTGTCAGCGCTAATAACAATTCACTTTTCGAAAACGTAAAGCGCTGACAACCCTATTTAAAATAGGGATTCTTATTTACCGGTCGGTAACGGCCAATGCGTCTTCCTCCGGCACTAGTCGCCTCTTGTAAATCTGGAATATAACTTCGATCCATCCAGATCGTTCCCGGACCTTGCCCTACTTTTTCCAGTTTGCTTTTGGACAAAATTATGCCTTCCATTCCAATATCAGCTGCAAGAAAAATCTGAGCATCTCCTTCATTTTCACCATTAACCGTAACAGTAACAATCTCTTTTGGCACTAATTCTGCTCCTTCCCAAATTATTTCATAGGATGCGTTCCTTTGGATGGTGTCTAACATACTTGGATATGCAATAGTGTTGATCTGAATCGCGTTGGTAAAAACTAATCCATCAATGTCCGACCATCGAAATGTGCCACTTTCAACGAATCCGGCCATTTCTTTTTCGTAATAGGCCAAAGCTGATCTAAAGGTTAAAACATCACCATTAAAAGTTACTTCACTCGGATCAGATAATTCCAATTGTGTACCTAGTAAATTACTGAAACGAAAAGTAGCACGGGCATAAGTTTTATCGAGATTAGCATTATAGAAAAGCTCATAATCTGTAAAGATCTTATCCTGATCCACCGAGGCAGATGGTTCTCGTTCACAAGAGCTGAGCAGGACGGCTACAACTAAGAGAGATAAAATCTGTGAAAGCTTCATGTTAAATGATTTTGAGTTTCAGAAATATAGTTAACATGATTAGACCGTATTCAATAACCTCGCCATATTAAAAAACTCTTAAAGGTATCTTTTGGATTAGTTAAAATGAAGCGAGCTGGAAATGTCAATTATTAACTATTGAGAGGATAATATTTATTAATAGTAATACAGGAAATGAGGCCATTAATAAACCCTTAGAGTACATTAAACATTCAACCTTCAAAACTCAGAATTTCTTGGCCATTATCTCCGCATACGGCGCATCTTCCTACTTCCGCCTTGCTGCCCTTGCATATGCTTCATCTGACCCCGGTTGGTAAAGGCCTTTTCGAATTGTTTGATTTGTTCACGTAGTTGAGGCTCAGTAATTTTTTGTTTTTTCGCTGCACGAAGGTGATTTTGTGCTATATTCCACTTTTTCTTACCAGCCATTAGATTGGCTAATTGAAGTTCCACCATAGCCGCTTCATTACCTGAAGGAACCCCGATATTCTTCGCAGTGATAAACCATTTTTCAGCAGCCTCATTGTCTTTCATCTGAGCAGCCAGGGTACCTTTCATAATATAATAATAGGCGCGGTTGGGCTTATAAAGCCAGGATGGCTTCCAGGTAAGATCCAATCTTTTTTGGGCTCCTACAAAATTTGATTTTTCTACAAGTTGAGCAGCAGATTGCACCGTTCCCAATAATACATAGCTTGCCAGGAATACTAGTCCAGTCAATAAAAATGGAAAGGCATACCAGAATCCAAAAGCAAAAGCCAGTATAATTCCACCGATCAGACAAGCGGCGATAATAGCAAACTTGAGATATATGTTAATTGTAAACATTGAATAGATTTATGGTAAAACAGGATAACAAAGGTAAAGTTTTATTTAAGATTTGAATTAGAAATGAAATTAATTAGTCCAATGCCACTGGTGGTTAACATTGTTTTCTATATTTTCTATAATATTCTTTGAGTTTAAATTGTATAACCATAACCTATATCCAGAATGCGAGCGGAGTGAGGATCTGGGATATCTCCTTGTTATAGGTCTTTTCTCATAATTAATCAATTTCATTTCTAAAGTGGATTGCATTTCCGGTCAATAAATAGTTCAATTAAAAATTCATTTATAAAGATAGGAAGTGGACAATTCATCGAGGCATAAGTATAGCCTTCCACCAATAATATTTTATATCTTTAAATTGGTCTACATATCTAAATTCTCTATTGAAGATTGAGTTTATGCCAGATAAAAAGCGTCAGTTAGCTGCAATAATGTTTACAGATATGCAGGGTTATACAGCCCTCATGCATCAAAACGAAGCAGTTGCGCTGAAACAGCGGGCAAAACACAGGGAGATCTTCGAATCCTCTATGGAAGCGTTTGGGGGAAAGATCCTGCAATATTTTGGCGATGGTACCTTGAGCATCTTTGATAGCGCGATTGATGCAGTTCGAAGTGGCATTGCTATGCAACACCGTTTTCTTAAAGCTGACCCTCCCATCCCAGTGAGAATTGGGATACAGACGGGCGATATTATTTATTCCCATGAGGATATCATTGGGGACGGTGTTAATGTGGCTTCAAGAATTGAATCCTTGGCAGTTGCGGGAAGCGTTTTCATATCAGGAAAGGTTTTTGATGAGCTAAAAAATCAGCCGGATATCAATGCAAGATTTATGGGGATCTTTGAATTGAAGAACGTGCGAAAACCGGTGGAAGTATATGCTATATCAGATGGAGTATTGGCCTTGCCGGATGCCAAGAATATTCATGGGAAGGGGAAACTGATCAGTTTAAAGGGAGAAGTACTTACTGCTGAAGGTCAAAAAGGGAGGCTGTTGGGAAATCAAAAAATCCCAGGAGGTAAAAAGAGCAAAACTGCGATTATAACTATACTCTCACTTCTCATCATTGGGATGGGAGGATTTATTATCAAAAAGCAATTTTACTCAGCCGCGCAATTGGATTCACCAGTTATATTAGTTGACTCCACTCAGATCTCGGAGGATACGCTTTTAAGTCTGGATGCAGAAGTAGATTCGGGGAAAGAAGAAAATGATATATTAACCATTCCCGTAGTCGAAGTCCCCAAAATAACCAAAAAAGAAACCACCACCAGAAACAATTCTATTATTACTTCTGATAGTCTAAAAATAGCCGAATTAAAGAATGACAGTTTGAAAAATGCTGAGACTACTGCCCCATTCAACTTTTTAGAGGTAACGGCAAACAAAACAGGATTTTTCAAAGGCTTCAATGCTATTGGGGAAACTGTGATAAAAGGAAATATCAAAAGCACAGCAAAGTTTGCTACCTACGTGGACCTGGTGTTGCATATCGTCTTCTTTTCTGAAGAAAAAGAGGAATTGAAGGAGTTTTTTAGAAAGATCGAAAATGTGATATCACCCGGAGAAGTTGTCGAACTCAAATTAAAATTGAGGGCTCCAAGTAAATCCAAGGATTTTGAGGTGAGCCTCGTCTCTGTCGAAGGATTGCTGAGAAATTAATTTATTCGTAGGTGGTCAGTGCTTTATCGGAAAGACCCGATTGCAGACTTTTCCTAACAAATTCAATATTTTCTGATTCTTTATAGTAATTCCCCATAAATCAATTCCCACAGATCTATTTCCATAATTGATAGTTTTATTACCACTTGATATTGTAAATAGAATTCTTAGAACCTAATAGTTTGGGAATATGTTTTGAACAGTGCTGCTCATAAATTAGCGAACATCGAATTTTTATAGTGGATGATGGTAACTGTGCACATATTTAAAAGAGACAAAGAACAACTGATATTGGGCAGTTGATTGGGTAATAAGCATAAAGATTCGTAGAAACATCCAAATTCATCATTGCTTACTTTAGCAAATTTTAAACTCAAGGTTCGTATATTTATCTTTTCCTTCACTTACTAAATAACCAGTCGGATAAAGAATAAATTCAGTATGAAGCCCTTGATCATTTTTCTTTTACTTGGTTTGCCTCTACACGTTCATGCTCAAGTCACCATCACCTACGACACCACCTCCGCACCAATAGTTTATGCAACCAATAAGTTAGAGGCTGCACTCTCCAAATATGGTCAATCACTCCGTACTAATCCCATACAGGAAAATACCCAACTTGTCGACATCAGTATCCTTTTACCTGAGAATATACCATTTCTGCACTCTACCCTTGTAGATGAAGATGGCTTTCAGGGCATCCGGACGGAAGGATTTAGTTATAAGCATATTAATCAGGGTAAAAACCTCTTGATTCTGGCCACGGAGGCAATAGGCGCCATGTATGGCGTTCTGGAATTAATCGAGCTTATCCAACTAAATGGAATGTATAACATACCTGTTGAGAAACTTGTGAATCCATCCCTGGAATATCGGATTATAAAATTTAATTTACCGTGGTCTCCCTATCGGGAAAGTGCTGCTACCCAGATCCATATGGAGACCTGTCGTGACCTGAAATTTTGGGAAAGATTCCTGGATATGATGGCCGAGAATCGATTTAATGTATTGTCTCTATGGAACACGCATCCATTCCCTTATATGATTCGACCAAGCAATTTTCCAAAAGCTACCCCTTTCTCAGATCAAGAATTGGCAGAATGGAGAATGTTTTGGAAATCGCTTTTTTGTTTGGCTAAAGAACGAGGAATCCAGACCTTCATGGTTAACTGGAATATTGTGGTTTCACCGGAGTTTGCTGCTGCCTACAAAACCAAAGAGTACAATGATTTGTCGGACCAGGTGAAGCAGTATACCCAGGAATCCGTTACCCAAATCATCAACGAATATGAAGACCTGACCGGAATCGGCGTCACCCTGGCTGACTGGATGGGTAACTTTGATGCTGTGGAAATGGATCCACAAAAACGAGAGGATTGGATCGAAGATACGTTTGTTGCAGGTATCAGGAATGCAAACCGGCCGGTGAAGTTTTTACATCGTTCTGTATTGGCTGGCGACCCGATGGCTATGCGTGGCGTTATTGACCGGGCCAATCTGCCGGATCCAGCATTGGTCGAAATCAAATTCAATTGGTCTCATGGCCATTCGACACCTAATCTCTCCATTACCCATGACTATCATACAGGTGAACTTGATGATCGTTTTTGGACACCGACTCCAACAAACTATAAAATTCAGTGGATGGTCCGCAATGAAGATTTTTTCATTCTGAGATGGGGAGACCCTGATTTTATCCGCCAACATATTAATACCAATTACCACGATTATGTAAACGGGTATTTTATCGGATCCGAAGGATATATTCCAGCGGTAGATTATTCGCACAAAGCGTCACCTGCAAAAAGCTGGCAATATGCTTTTGAAAAACAATGGTTGTTTTATAAAACCTGGGGGCGGCTCCTTTATGATCGAAAAACCCCAGATCAAGTTTTTGAAACTGCATTTGATACTCGCTATGGTAAAGACCTGGGAGCCCCGCTTTTAGCAGCTTACAAACTAGCCAGCAAAATGCCTCTACGCCTGGCCTCGTTCCACCGGTCTACATGGGACTACACGTTATACTCCGAAGGCTTCTGTGCACCGGAACCTTCTTCACCGGATGGTTATTTTGATCGATCCTCCCCCTTCATTTCTATTGATGAACTGATCCATCATGAAACCCTGGATACCCAATGGTTATCCATACCTGACTTTGTAGAATACCTGCTTTTAAAAAAAGATCCACCCCCTGACAAAATCACTCCCTTGCAATTGGCCAACAGGTCCGAGGAAGATAGCCGTGATGCACTAGATATTGTTAATAGCCTGAGTCCATCTAGTGATTCTAATCTAAGTGGATTGATATCAGAACTAGATGATATCCAAACTTGGATCTATTTGGGGATCTACTTTGCTGATAAAATAAAAGCTGGCATCGCCCTGGAACTATTTCGAAAAAGCGGTGATACTTCCCAAAAACTAAAGGCTATTGAATTATTACAAAATTGTATCACTCACTGGGATCGAGTGGTAGCATTTACCAAAGACCGCTATAAGCCTACGCCGCATGTAAGTACTCAGCATTATGGCAAGGAGTACCAAGCATTTTCTTGGGAAAGTTTAACTCCCCAGGTCTTAAAGGACCTCGAAATAGTAAAAACCGCTACCTTTGGAAAATGAAAGCTTTTATGCGTGGATTCGCCTCTTCAATAACGATATCTTTATGCCTTATTAGCAACGCTATTTTATCCCAACAAACTGCTGTAAATCGAACGGACTATCAATTGATGATGGATATCTGCGAGCAACCCGTTACTATTGATGGAGTGTTGGACGACCCTGCCTGGCAAACCGCAGAAAAAGCCAATCGGTTCCACCGGGTCTTGCCCACTGATGAAGGTTTTGCAATTTCTGATTCGGAAGTTATGGTAGCTCACGATCACGACCACATTTACATCGCCATAACTTGTTTCGATTCCGTACCAGGTAAGCGACCAGTGGAATCACTCCGCAGAGATTTTTCATTTGGAAAGAATGATAATTTTATCGTGTTCATCGACACTTACAATGACCAGACCAATGGGTTTGCTTTTGGAATTTCAGCAGTAGGTGCCCAATGGGAGGGTATCCAGGCAGATGGTGGTTTTGTCTCCTTAAACTGGGATACTAAGTGGCGGTCCGCTGTTAGCAACCATCCGGATCGATGGATAGCCGAATTTGCCATTCCCTTCAAAAGCATTCGATACAAAGAAGGGGCCACCGAATGGGGCATCAATTTCTCCAGACTCGATTTGAAGACCGGAGAAAAATCCAGTTGGGCGCCCGTACCACGTCAATTTCAAACGGCCAATCTGGCATTCACCGGCACGCTAAAATGGGATACCCCCCTTCCTAAACGAGGGGTTCATTATTCGGTCATTCCGTATGCCTTCATTCAATCAACCAAAGATTTACAAGAACAAAATAAAGCGGACATTCAAGGTAAACTAGGCCTGGACGCAAAGCTCATTGTATCTACTTCTTTAAATCTGGATCTAACGGTAAATCCAGATTTTTCGCAAGTCGAAGTGGATCAACAGCAAATCAATCTGGACCGCTTTGAATTGTTTTTTCCAGAAAGAAGACAATTCTTTTTAGAGAACAGTGATCTATTCGCCAGCTTGGGTGATGATGAAAACCGACCCTTTTTCTCGCGAAGAATTGGATTAAATAATCCCGTAAGAGCTGGTCTTCGATTGAGTGGAAAGTTAGGCTCCAGCGGAAGACTGGGTATCATGAACATGCAGACAGGGTTGGAGAACAATATTCCCGCCAGTAATTTTACCGTTGGCGTATATCAACAGCAAATCTTCCCCCGGTCCAATATTTCCTTTTTTGTAGTGAACAAACAAGTGACCAAACAATCCGACCCAGCAACTAACGATTACAATCGAGTAGCTGGTTTTGATATGAATCTTTCTAGTACGGATAGCCGCTGGACTGGTAAAATATTTTATCATCAAGCTTTGTATAAGCACAAAAATGAGGATGCATTCACGGTATCAGGCAGGGTGGTCTACGACACTCCAAAGCTCACCTTATCATTGAGTCAATCCTATATAGGTGAAGATTATCTTGCAGAGGTAGGATTCGTGCGCAGAACCGGATTATTAAAATTTAACTCTTCGGCCAATTACAAATTTTTTCCGGTCTCATCTAAAATTGCCAGCCATGGACCCGGCTTGGAGTTAGAGGCGTTTTTTGACAAAGATTTTTCTTTAACCGATCGAACGACCAGTGCGCAATATGCTTTTACCTGGATCGATCGCAGCTCACTAGCTTTCAGCTTTGAACATAACTTTATTAAATTACTGGAAGATTTTGACCCTACTAATAGTCAAGGGGAACCCCTTCTTGCTAAAAGTGAACATGCTTGGAAAACGGTTAATGTGAAATACACTTCAAATCCCCGAAGTCTTTTTAATTATGCGTTTCAAATCGGCTATGGAGGATTTTTTAATGGGAACCGATTCTTATTTGCTACAGAGTTATCCTATCGGGTGCAGCCGTTTGGGTACTTAGGTGTCATAAGCTCATTCAATAAGGTCGACTTACCTGCTCCTCACGCTAACGCAGATTTTTATCTAATCGGACCTAAACTTGATATAACTTTTACAGATAAAATATTTCTGACAACCTTTACCCAATACAACAACCAAATTGATAACCTCAATATAAATGTGCGCTTTCAATGGCGTTTTGCGCCAGGTTCCGATTTCTTTGTAGTATTTACACAAAATGCCTATCCGCAAGATTTTATGATAAAAAATCAGGGACTGGCAGCTAAACTGGCTTACTGGTTTAATTAAGCATCTTGATAACAACTGACCATGCATCAGGAATACAAAAATTGGCAATATTATAAGTTTTGCCTTTATGGCTTCCTCAAAAACCTGCGGTTTTTTGATGCCTTCATTTTGCTTTTTTTTATAGAAAATGGAATATCATTTACCTACATTGGAATTTTATATGCGACTCGGGAAGTAGTCATCAATTTATTTGAAATAATATCGGGCATCATAGCTGACACTTATGGACGTAAAAGCTCGTTGCTGATTTCTTTCCTTTTCTATATTGGTTCTTTTTTAATCTTCTATTTTAATTCTGCATTTGTCTTATTACTTTTTGCGATGATATTATATGGTATGGCCGATGCTTTCAGATCCGGAACCCATAAAGGAATGATTATGGATTATTTGCGGATCCAGGGTTGGGAAAATTACAAGGTTTTCTATTATGGTCATACCCGATCCTATTCGATGATTGGGTCGGCCATTTCTGCTTTGATAGGGGGTGCATTGGTTTTATTTACAGGAAGCTACCGGATCATATTTGCAGCATCCATTATTCCCTACCTCATCAATCTAGCCAATATTTATTCTTATCCGAATCGATTGAACTTTAGTTTATATAAATTGGACAAGCAGCAATCCCGTTCGCTGGTAAATGTATTTGGTGACTTTTGGAATTCTATAAAGAATCCCACCATTTTAAGGATTATAAATGCGACGGCTTTACATACCGCTTATTTAAAGGCAATGAAAGATTACATTCAGCCGGTCATGGTTCAAGTGTCTCTGTTGATTCCGCTGGCATACGTTGATGACCTCAAAAGCAAAAGTGGAATAATCATTGGAATAATATATTTTTTGATTTTTCTCCTCACTTCCTTGGCATCCAAAAATGCTTACCGGTTTTTGGGTATAGGCTATAACAAACTATCTATTTGGACCATGCTTTTTGGGCTCTCAGCAGGTGTGCTTTGTGGCTTCTTTTATGTCAAACAAGTTTGGATAGTCGCGTTACTTGCTTTTATCTTGATTTACATCGGGGAGAATATCCGGAAACCTGTCCTTACCGGACAATTGGCCGATAACACCCCTCCAGGCATTTTGACATCCGTACTATCGGCTCAGTCTTTTTATAGTACTATTGTTACCTCGGTTATCGCAGTATCCATAGGTGTCATCGCTGATGGTTTTGGAGTTGGCTATGCCCTGTTGAGTATATCCATAGTCATCATCGTATTTTTTTCTTTAGTGAGGTTAGTTTCTGGAGTAAAACGGTCGGTAAAAAGCCGGTAAGGAATAGCGAATGAAAGATCATCACAAACTAAATTTTATAAAGACTATTCATACCATCATCTGGTTATTTTTCAATGTGACCTTATTCTATTTGTTTTACGAAGTGTTCAATAATAGTATTAGCCATTTATTCTGGGCAGGTATTGGAATCATTTTGCTGGAGTGTTTAATCTTGGTTAGTTTGAAATGGACTTGTCCTCTGACCATATTAGCTAGGAAATATTCAGCTTCGACTAAAGAAAACTTTGATATTTATTTACCCCTATGGGTAGCTAAACATAACAAGACGATCTACTCTATCTTATTTGCATTGCTGGTCATTGCCTATATTTGGAAAATTGGTTTTTGATCCTCAAATCGTTAGGTATGATAAAAAGGAAATTCTTCTTTCTTTGTTCAATACTTATTTTACTCATTTGTGCTGGACTTAATTTCTGCGACCAAAAATATAATTATGAGGATCTTGACCTGTTTTTTGAAACCAAAATGGCTAATCAACATATCCCTGGCTTAAGTGGATGTATTGTCAAGGGTAATCAGGTAAAGTGGATGAAGGCTTATGGATTTGCCGATGTAAAAAATAGAGTTTTAATGCGTGAAAACACTATCCTCAATATAGCTTCAATATCCAAGACCTTCACCGCTACCGCGATCATGCAACTCTGGGAAAAAAAATTACTCTCGTTAGAATCGAATGTAAACAAATATCTCCCATTTAAAATCACCAATCCCCACCACCCTGCAACCCCTTTAACCATTCATCAACTCCTTACGCACACATCCTCTATAAGAGATGGGTCAGCTTATCGAGAAAGCTATCGTTGTGGAGATCCCAAAATAAGTTTAAAGGAATGGATTGAACAATATTTATTGCCAGAAGGTAAGTTTTATGACCAAAATGAAAATTTCTCAAGTGTAGCGCCTGGAACCACTAAAAGTTATTCCAATGTCGGTTACGGATTATTAGGACTCATTGTTGAGGAAATCAGTAAGCAATCCCTTCAAGCCTATTGCAAAGAGAATATCTTCACCCCCTTACAAATGAATGATACCGGATGGTTTATCTATGAAATCGATCCAAACAATCATGCCAAGCCTTCTATCTATCTTACTGAAAAAAACATAAATACGATCAAGAATTCACTGGGCGCACTTATACCTGACACGTTAAATTTAAAACCCAATACCTATGTGTCCACCTGCTTGTACAGTTTCCCAAACTTCCCGGATGGATTAGTGAGAGCTAATGTTATAGATTTATCTCATTTTCTGATTGCCATGGTGAATGATGGAATTTATCAAGGCGTCCAAATTTTAAAGAAATCGACTATTGAAAAAATGCTTTCGCCTCAATTGGAAAGCGACACCCATCAGGGCCTTTGTTGGTCTCATTCAGGTTTCGAATCGGTTTGGGGTCATGGTGGTGATGACCCCGGAGTACAGACCGGCCTTTTTTTTAATCAAGAACTTCGTATTGGTATGATTATGCTGCAAAATAGCAATGATGGCAGTCGAACCAATACCTTAAAGCGACTTTATGACACTGCAATAAGCTCAAATTGATTTTACTTTCTTTTTATTCCTGGAAATAAAAAATATAGAAACAATCAATCCAAGTATTATTTGTGGTATACCAAAATTAATGATTTGTACGGTGAACATAGATAAAGGTTCATAGGACTTTCTAAATGCATCAATACGATCAGCTACTAACTCTGAGGAAATATTGGCATTGGTCATCGAATCTGTCCAGGTTGCCGCTACGGCATTGACCCAATCCGGATCAATATACTGGGTATAAATGAACATGTATAATTGGAAAATAATCCTTGAAATTAAAATGATAATTAACACGGCTAGAGCAGCTGTTGGAAATTTAAGTTTACCGCCAAGTCTAATTTTCAAATCTTTTAAACCCAAGCCTACAATCAATACTACTAGAAGATAGGTAAGGGCTACAAACCAATTAGATAATCCCAATCCTGCCCAAGTAAGAATCTGTGTACCGGCCACCACGGCAATTCCAAGAATAAACCCCCATTTTATGCTGGATTTCATTTTTTATACATTTGCTCAATAATTTAGTGACATAAATGGAAATTGATTAATAATATCGACGAAACCATTAATCATGAAGAGGTAAAGAGATTAAAGAAGCTAAAAGGTCAAGGATATTCATAACTAGCTTACGAATCCTTTGATGGCTTCGTAATCTTTATACCGTAACAGGATTACCAAGCCACTCAGGATTGGTAAGCCATGATCAGGAGGTAAAAGATCAAATCCTTCAATGGCTACGTAATCTTTTGTAGATTTATAAATGTCTTTTAACTACTGGCAAAATTTCGAAGAGAACAATTATTATCATTTATACAATCGAAGTATAAACGGTGAAAACATATTTCATTCAGTTGATGATTACAGGTGGTTTTTGAAAAAATGGAATAAATATTTTAAAAATTATATCGATTTATTGGCTTATTGTTTAATGCCCAATCATTTTCATTTATTAATAAAAATAAAGAAACTTGATCATGCTCTTTTCTCTAGTTTAAATCTAGAAGAATCTGTAAGTGCCAATAAATTTTTACATAGAGAAATTAATATTAATGAACTTTTGGAAGATCAAGCAAGAAGGTTTTTTAGTAGCATAACTCTATCTGTAAATAAAAAATATAATAAAA
>JAHEJC010000035.1 GCA_024639065.1 Lewinellaceae bacterium
TCACAGCGTGATATCGGCTGCCGCTGCGGTTGCTTTGACCCATGTTTTCGATGATAATTTCGCTTATATTGATTCTGTAGAAGTTGCCTATGGCCTTCCTGCGCGTTCTTTTAATTCATTTTATGAGGCTTCTGAGGAGGCAGCTGTTTCCAGACTTTATGGAGGGATTCATTATATGCCGGCGATTACTTATGGACTTGAACAAGGAAGAAAAGTTGGTCAGTTGATTGTAGAAAGGCTCGAAATGAAAAATCCATAAAACGCAAATTAAGATAAGATTTTACTATTTTGATTATATGGAACAAAATAATGTCAAAATAGATCCAAAAAAAGTAAATTGAGTTAGCCCTTTTTAATATCGATTGTTCCTATATTTAGCAATATTTAATTACGTCTAACCAAAATTATTATGCCAAAAGTTAGTTTTACAAAAGCGCTCAAGCGCTTTTATCCAACTCTGGAGAATAAGATATATATAAAGGGAGACAATATAAGTGAGATCCTGGATGGAATTGAAGAAAAACATCCAGGCATAAAGGACTATATCGTTGAAGAAAATGGGCAACTACGCAAGCACGTTAATATTTTCTGCGGAGAAGATCCTATTGATGATCGTATCACTTTATCAGACATGGTAGGGGAAGAGGATGAGGTATTTATTATTCAGGCATTATCTGGGGGTTAATCATAAATTCAAATAAATTCCTGACCAAATGAAAAACAAGTTATTGGTTGCTACCCGGAAAGGATTGATCGTCTTCCAAAGAGATGCTGTTTCTAAATGGAAAGTCATTGGAGCGCATTTTAATGGTATTCCAGTTTCAATGGTTTATGAAGATCCTCGGGACGGCAATTGGTGGGTAAGTCTGGACCATGGACATTGGGGAATTAAGCTGCACAAATCAAATGATAAGGGAAAGACATGGGAAGAAGTGGAGGCTCCTAAATATCCGGAGGGCACTTTGGTGAAAGAAGGTGTTGATGCAACGCTAAGATATATTTGGGCTTTTGCAGCACCTTCAAGCGACGGATCCAATTCACTTTTAATAGGTACTGAACCAGGAGGATTATTCAGGCTTAATATACAAACTTCCGAATCTAAATTGAATCAATCCCTGTGGAATCATCCTTCTAGAACGGATCAATGGTTTGGAGGAGGAAGGGACTACCCCGGTATTCATTCCATTGTTCTGGATCCAAGAAATGATCAACATATGTATGTGGGTATTTCCGTAGCAGGCGTATTTGAAACTCAAGATGGGGGTAATAGCTGGATGCCAAAGAATAAGGGGTTAAAAGCTGAGTTTCTCCCTAATCCAGATGCTGAAATCGGACACGATCCTCATATTTTGTTGGCTTCTTCAAAGCAACCGGATTATATGTGGCAGCAAAATCATTGTGGTATATATCGAACTGAAAATGGCGGGGATCAATGGATTGATGTGTCCGATCGAGACGGCGAAGCTTATTTTGGATTTGCGCTGGCTATGGATGATGAATATCCGGAAAGAGCTTGGGTAGCACCTGCTCAAAGTGATGAAATTAGAGTGCCAATAGATCAGAAGTTGTGCATCTGTCGCACAGAAGATGGCGGTAAAAATTGGAATACACTTAACAGTGGCCTTCCACAGTCTTATGCCTACGATATCATTTATCGACATTGTTTAATAAATCAACAAGACGAGCTCTTTTTTGGAACAACTACCGGTAATTTATTTTATTCTAGCGATGGTGGGGATCATTGGGAGGCCTTGCATCAGTTTTTACCGATGGTATATTGTTTGACCTGGGCTGATTAGTGTTCTCTAAGCTTTCTTTTTTTTTAATTTTTGATTAACAAATTATATAGATAATTAGCGATACAAAAATAGTATATTTCCTGCTTATAAACTTAAACTAATTGTATGTATTTCAATTCTCAAGGTGACAATGAGGTCACCTATGATGCCATTGTGGTTGGATCGGGAATTAGTGGAGGATGGGCCGCAAAAGAGCTTGCAGAAAAAGGGCTTAAGGTAATCGTGCTGGAGCGAGGTAGGAAAATAGAACATATCATTGACTACGCTACGGCTAACATGGATCCCTGGGATTTTCCTAATCAAATGGAAGAGTCTTCTCCAGAAGAACTAAAGGACTATGAAGTTCAAAAACGCACTGGCTATACGGTAAAGAGAAGTTCCCGGCATTTTTTTGTTAAAGATTCTGAACATCCATTCGTTGAAATAAAACCTTTTAACTGGATGAGAGGCTATCATTTAGGAGGAAGATCCTTAACCTGGGGAAGGCATAGCTATCGATGGTCTGAGATGGACTTCCTTTCAAACTCCCAAGATGGTTATGGAGTGGAATGGCCCATTGGTTATGCTGACTTAAAGCCGTGGTACGATTATGTAGAATCATTTATAGGCGTATCAGGTCAAAATGAGGGGATCCCTCAATTACCCGATGGTAAATTTTTACCTCCTATAGAATTAAATTGCGTTGAAACAAAGGTTAGAGGAAAAATCGCAGAAAATTTTGGAGGAAGAATGATGACAGTTGGTAGAGTAGCGCATGTAACCGGACCGTTAAAAGGGCGCAATCAATGTCAGTTTAGAAACCGATGCATAAGGGGCTGTCCTTATGGAGCTTATTTTAGTAGTTTATCCTCTACCTTACCGGTAGCCACCCAGACAGGAAATCTTACCATTGTTTGTAACTCCATTGTCTCTGAAATAATTTATGATCCCGAAAGCAAGAAAGCCAAAGGAGTAAGCGTTATTGATACCAATACCAAGGAAACCAGAGAAGTTTTTGCCAAAATCATTTTTTGTAATGCATCAGCAATTGCCACGGCTTCAATTCTTCTAAATTCAAAATCAGACCGGTTTCCAAATGGTTTGGGTAACGATAGCGGTGAGTTGGGGCATAATATAATGGATCATCACCTGGGAGTAGGCGCTCAAGGTGAGTTTGAAGGCTTCGATGATAAATATTATAAAGGTAGAAGACCAGGTGGTGTATATATTCCACGATTCAGGAATCTTGACAAGACTTCTCATCGTGAAGATTACCTAAGAGGATTTGGTTATCAAGGAAGTGCTTCAAGGGAAGGATGGTATAAAGTAATCAAGGAAATGAAAATGGGTGCTGAATTAAAAAGTGCTCTCCAAACACCAGGAATATGGACATTTGGAATTGGTGGTTTTGGTGAGTGTTTGCCGTATCACGAAAATAAAATGTATTTGGATCACAAAAATTTAGACCCATTTGGAATGCCCAAAATTGTAGTGGACGCGGAATGGAAGGAAAATGAAATGAAGATGCGCAAGGATATGCAAGATTCAGCTTCTGAAATGATAGAAGCGTCTGGTGGTAAAAACATAGTTCCTTACGATCGTTTAGAAGGAAATCCCCATACGTTGGTTGGAGCGATTGGGATCGGTATCCATGAGATGGGAACGGCCAGAATGGGCAAAGATCCAAAAACTTCAGTGTTGAATAAATACAATCAATTGCATAAAGTAAAAAATGTTTTTGTAACTGATGGGGCCTGTATGTCTTCTGCAGCTTGTCAAAATCCATCCTTAACTTATATGGCTCTTACAGCCAGGGCAGCAAATCATGCTGTAAGTGAACTCAAAAAAATGAATTTGTAATGGATAGAAGAAAAGCACTCAAAACATCGGCTGCATTCCTTGGTTATGCAATTTCCGCATCAACTACAGCAGCCGTTCTTCATGGTTGTAAGGCAGACTCCAAACCAGATTGGACTCCGCAATTTATGAACACTGAATCTGCCATGATTATAGATAAGATAGCTTCGATAATTATTCCTACAACGGAAACACCTGGTGCTAAAGAAGCACTGGTGGTTAGATTTATTGATGGCTATTTGCAAGATTTTTCTGATCCTGAGGATAAAAATGAATTCAAAAAATTTATGGAAAGATTGCAAAATCATAGTCGACAGCAGTACAAAAAATCATTCTCGTCATTGCATGAAGCAGATCAGACATCCGTCCTTCAATATTTATTGGACAAGCAGGATAAAGGCATGCAAAAAATTCATGAACTTGCTGTTACCGGATTTTGTACTTCTGAATTAGCAGCTAAAGAAATATTTATATACGATTCCATACCAGGAACCTGGCAGAGCTGTATTCCATTGGATGAAGTAGGTGGCATTTGGGCGTTGTAGCTTAATTATCCTCCCGCGGTAAGCCACAACCGATATTAATAGGAACCTAGTACAACAGAAATTTATCCAGTTGGTGTCAATCATTGTGTATTTGTATATACGTTTATCTGGTTATCCAGCCTACAGTAGGCCTGCCTACTGAGGGTAGACGAGCAGAAATATATGAATTAATATCAGATAGGCGAATCAACGAATCCACAAGTAATGGTATAATGAATATAAAATGCTTAAAAGTTTTGCTAAATAAACAATCTTTTACCACGATTTTATAAATACATTCTTAGGCTGTTTTTTGTTGTTTCTCCTCGGTTGGAGTAGTCTTTTTACCGGTCGCTTTCTTCATCGGTTTCATTGCAGTCTTGGCCTGGCTGATACTTTCTTTCAACGCGGTCATAATATCTACAATTGGTTGATCCTCTTCGCTAGCCATGACGATTTCTTGTCCAGCTATTTTCGCATTGATCAACTCTTGGATAGATTCTCGATAACGGTCTTTAAGCTCCAGTTCAGCAAATTCCTTGGTCATGGTTTCGACCAGTGTTTCGGCTAGTTTGATTTGGGATTCATCGGCCTCAACCTCTTCAGCCAGTTGCGGAATTTGTTGAACATCCCTTAATTCATCCGGATATCTAATTTTGTATAATAATAAACCTTCTTGATATGGAGAGATAAGCACCACATTTTCGCGATCTCTTAAAACCACACGACCGATGCCCATTTTACCAGAACGTTTTAATGTTTCATTTAAGAGGGCGTAAGCTTTTACTGCAACATCCCCGTCAGGACCGGCATAATAGGGTGAATCAAATAGTGTGTGGTGTACTTTTGATGCATCGACGAATGCTTCTATATCAATTACTTTTGTGCTTTTTAATTTTACTTTATCAAAATCTTCATCAGAGAAAATAACGTATTTATCCGGTTCATATTCATAACCTTTTACAATATCTGGCCCTTTCACACTTTCGTTACAGTGCTTGCACTTTTTATCATAACCAATAGGCCCGTTATCTTCTTTATGAAGCTGCCTGAACGATATACTTTTTTTTGATTCTATCGCACTGTAGATCCGAATTGGAATAGTAACCAAAGAAAATCTGATATGACCTTTCCAAATAGCTCTCATTATATTAAGATTTTATTTAATATATCAAAAATTATACCATTTAAAGCTACAAAACATTTAATAATCATGCTATTAGCATATCACGGCATCCAAATTTTAGTCAATTAATAATATCCTGTATGCTGGATACATTTATTGGCAGGCCTTATACGGAACCATAAATATTCTCATAGCCCTACTCTTTATTCCATGATTTATTTAATTCAGGATTTACTTGTTTGCTTATTGCTCTTCCCCCAACAGCTAGCCCTCTTCGTTTTTGATTTCAGTTTCCAGGTTAAGTTCCAAATTTATATTGAAATTATTTTTCCTGAGCCCGCCAAAATATTAAGTAGATTGACCTAAGGAGACAGTTTATAGTTCTAGATCAGGCCTTAATCGTATAAATACAGGTTCCCGGAAGGTTTGGTTATCGGTAATTGATGCGTATTCAATTTCACAAAATACCAAAGGATCACACCATACAGAGTCTTTATCATCCTCAGTCTTAGCTTTAAAGGGTTTTTTACTGATTTTATATGGAGAAATTACTTTTAATATTTCCTTCATTTTTTGTTGATCAAATCCGGTGCCGACTTTGCCTCTGTAAATCATCCCTTTATCTGTGGGCTCAAGAATGTGTAAAGCGCCAAATAAAATACTTCGTTCTCCTTGGCCTATAGTATACCCGGCAATCGCACAATCCGTACTATTTCTAAACTTAATTTTTAACCAATCTTTAGATCTTTTTCCAATCAGATATTTACTGTTTATTTGCTTAGCCATGATGCCTTCTAATTGCATGGTTTCCGCAGCCTTATACAGTGCTTTACCATCTTCTATCGCTTCACTAGGCCTGAATGGAGATCCTTTCTTGATGCTGTCAATCATCCATTCTCTTCTTCGTAGCCATGGCTCGTTGGTTAAAAACCTACCATCCATATAAAGACAATCAAAAATGTAACAAACCACCGGATTGGATTTGCTGAGCGCTTGAATTTTAGGTTCTGATTTCTGATGCATCCGTCCTATCACTTTCTTGAACAGAGGTTTACCCTGTTCATCCAGGTTGACGATTTCTGCATCGTAAATAGCACATGCAGCATTTAGAAACGAGCGTGCCTCGGCCAGTTCTGGAAACTGACTAGTAAGATCTCGACCACTTCGGCTGTAAATTTTTATATCGGATTCATCTATTACAATCTGTGCGCGTATTCCATCCCACTTAACTTCATATTGGTATAGATTCCCTTTAGGAACTTTTCTAGCAATTTCCGCGAGCATAAATCCAATCCTTTGATCATGAACATCTCGGGCTGGTTTATCTACGCGTTCCAGTAACCATTCTTTAGCTTTAGTATTATGCATGCGATATTCACCACTGACTAATGGACTGGATAATTTAAAATAAAATCCATCTTTTTTTTGCTTAGTAATTTGGTATTTGCCTGAAAAGAAAGTCCACATTTTACCTCCTCCATATTCTCCTTTAGGTATCTCACCTTCAAAAGTTAAATATTTCATGGGATGATCTTCAGTCTGAATGGCCAATCGTTTGATGCCTGGACGAGGAGGCAAACCTCGAGGAATTGCCCAACTTAAGAGGACGCCTTGTTTTTCGAGCCTAAGGTCATAATGCAAGCGGGATGCGTGGTGTCGATGAACCACGAAAAGATTATCGTTACCAGTAATCAATTCCGGAGAAGGTTCTGGTGTGGCTTCGAAGTCACGTTTGGCCGCGTATTTCTCTAATTGATCAGGGGTTTTATAATGTTTGTTTTTATCGAGTTGTTTTGGGTTGGCAAATATTTTATTTTGAGTATGAAGGGTTGATGCATAACTATTAAATCCTTCCCAGACATCATCTCTTTTTTCTAAAGTTTCGAACACATTGTGAATGTTATAGGATTGTGCAGATTGTGTGTTTTCCATTTCGTCCCAGGTAATCGGCATGGATATAGGCGCTCCTGGCTTACCTCTTAAACTATAAGGAGCTACTACTGTCTGAGAAGCTCTATTTCGATATATGTCCACCAAAATCTTATCACCCCTGGCATCTTTTTTCATCTTAAGCGTAGCTAAATTTGGATAGTGTTCTACCATATGTTTAGCCACTTGCTGTGCAGCTTCAAATACAGTTTGATGATCCCATTTGGGATCGATAGGTACGAATATGTGAAATCCTTTACCACCACTGGTTTTTACAAAAGGGTGATAATTGTATTGAACTAAATGTTCTCTTATAATACTGGTTAATTCAACCACCTGGTTAAATGGTGTACCAACGGAAGGATCCAAGTCAAATACAAAATGGTCGGGATGTTCTAAATTGAAATGGGTGATCTGCATAATATGCAGTTCCAGACAGGCGAGATTTGCTAACCAAACCACGGATGCTTCATCGGTTAGATAGATATAATCCTTTGGATCATTTTTACCAATTAGTACCGATTGAATCCATTCCGGTGCCCAATCCGGCCGATCCTTTTGGAAAAATTGGTGAGCTTGAATTCCATCCGGGTATCTAATTAATGAAAGAGGACGGTATTTTATATGGTTCAGGAGAAGGGGGGCTATCTTTAAATAGTATTCGATGACTTCAGCTTTCACTACCTTTATATCAGGATATAAGACCTTGGATAAATTGGTCAACTTAAGTTTATGTTTTCCAATTTGGACGTAATGAAAGGTTTTAGCCATAATTCTTCTTTGCCAGCGTTCTTAAGTAAAAGTAGGGAAAAGAAAAAAAATGAATCTGCCCTTAGCTGTTTTAATTAGATTTTTACTATGGACTTAATTAGAATGGCTTTTCCCCAATCAATAAATTGGATGTTGCGATGAAATATCATCCCGGACTTAGATTGAGGCAATGATTGTTCATTTTCCCAAGTTAAATTAACCGTTGTTTGAGTAAAATTTTGTTGTATGTTCATTTATAAAGTACGATACTGGTTATCTTTATTTCATGAATAATTTTGGAATTATTATTCTTTTTTTTGTCTGTATTGGTAATAGTCTGTTGATTGCTCAATCCGGTACTTTACGTGGTCATATCGTTGATAAGGAAAATGGCCAACCCATTCCCTATGCAAGTATTGAAGTAGTATCAATAAATGAAAGTACCCTATCTGATGGAGAAGGCTTTTTTAATTTGGTCATAGAAGCTGGTAATTATGAGGTTCTATTTAAGTATCTGGGATTCAAAAACGAAGTAGAACAGATTTCAGTGCAAGCAGGCGTGGTTGAATATGTAAAAATAGCGCTATCACCAACTGCATTTGAATTGACAACCATTGAAGTAAGTGCACGCAAAGCGATTCGACAAACGGAGACCAACTTAGCCTCCGCACGGATTGATCGAAACCAGATACTAAAACTTCCTAGCTTTACCATCCAAGGCGATATAGCGCAATATTTAAGTATCCTACCTGGGGTCGTATCTTCAGGTGAGCAAGGTGGACAGATTTTTATTAGTGGTGGATCTACTCACCAGAACCTTACTTTTATTGATGGGATTACTATAATACAACCATTTCATTCTTTAAGTGGATTTTCAATTATTCCTACCGAAATGATACAGGATGTTTCTGTTCATGGGGCTGCATTTGACGCTACTTATGGAGGTCGTGTATCTTCCGTAATGGACATACATCTTCGTAGAAGTCTTCCCGTTGATTGGGAGGGTAGTGCTTCTATTGATCCATTTGTTGGACAAGTGTTTTTACAAGGACCTATTTGGACTAGCACTTCCAATAAGGATCTGGGAGTAGGTATTTCCATAGGAGCTAAAAAAAGCCTAATCGATAAAGCGGCAAAGACTTTGTACCAATATATTGATGGAGGTGTACCTTTTGGCTTCGAAGATGTAACAGCTAAAATCGTTGCCCAAACATCCAATGGTAATTCTTTATCAGTTACCGGTTTGTTTGCAACCGATGCGATCGATCTATCGGAGGATGAGCGTTATCATTGGAGTGTAAATGGTATTGGATTGAATTTTAGATTGTTACCACCTACCTCTTCTTTGGTCATTAGTGGACAAGTGGGTTATTCAACCTTTGAATCAAATCTCAACACTATGGATCCACGCAGCAGCAAATATGCTCATTTTCGCGGAATGCTACAGATGGATTATTACGGGACCAACAGCCAGCTCACCTATGGTTTTCAATTAGAAGGAGCCCAAAC
Organism: Lewinellaceae bacterium; assembly: GCA_024639065.1. Taxonomy (GTDB): domain Bacteria; phylum Bacteroidota; class Bacteroidia; order Chitinophagales; family Saprospiraceae; genus JAHEJC01. The sequence continues at coordinate 9,474 of JAHEJC010000035.1, forward strand.
TGATTTTACTTTTTTAAACTTTGCAAATATTACGTTCAATCAACAGGATAATACCTCTGATATCAGCGGATTTATTAAATATAAATCTATCATAAAAAAACTGATCTTAGAAGGTGGCGCACGATTGATCTACTATGCTTCCTTAGGAAATTTATCATTGGAACCACGGTTGGGTATGAAATATCCTATATCTGATCTTTTCAGATTAAAAGCTGGGGGGGGCCTTTATAGTCAAAATTTTGTATTAGCCAAAAAGGACGAAGATGTGGTTAATTTTTTTAATGCATTTATTTCCAGCCCGGATGGACAGTTAAGTAAATTGGATGGCACGATTGCAAATAATAATCTTCAAAAATCTTTACACGGATTACTTGGTATTGAAATTGATATTGCTGATAGGTGGTCGCTAGATATTGAAGTGTACAGAAAATATTTTACTCAACTCATTGAACTGAATAGAAACAAAATTAATATTGGTGATAGAGATTTTACTATCGAAGAGGGACAAAGCCATGGTGCCAATATTTCCATAGAATTTCAGCACAAACATTTTATGGTGAATGGTAGCTACAGTTGGTTGAAGGCATCCAGAAAAAATAATGTCCAAACCTATCCTGCACCATTTGACCGGCGTAACCAGGCTAATATTTACATTAACTATTCTGTAAAAAATAACTGGAATATTTCTGCCAGGTGGTCCATAGGGTCAGGATTTCCATTCACTCGGACTCAAGGATTTTATGATCGCATTTTGTTTGAGGATGGGATTGCGGAAGACTTGGTCACCTCCAATGGAGATCTTGGAATCATATATGAAGACTTACTTAACCAAGGAAGACTCCCATATTTTCACCGGCTGGATTTTTCTGCTAATCGTGTCTGGGAAATTAGAGAAATCGCTACATTTGAGCTGGGTGTTTCGCTCATTAATATTTATGATCGGGCAAATATTTTTTATTTCGACCGTATTCAATATAATCGAGTGGATCAGTTTCCTTTTATCCCCAGCCTTGGACTCAAAATAACTTTTTAATTTATGCGAAATTATTTTTGGATTTCTTTTTTATTAGGTACTTGTTGCATAACCTGTAATAACGATTCCCAAACCGATCAAAATGATCGATTCAATCAAGAAGAAGGGAAAGAATCATCCATAAAAACTAAATCCCCAGATGATTTGTATCCGGAGCTTTATGAAGCAGTACAGTTAAGCAAAATCTTCGATGATTCAAAAACTTTCGCTGATGCCATACCCATCAAATCTATTGATAAAATTAATGATGCATTTAACCAACTTGAGGATCAAAGGGATGTAAATAAATTGAAAAAAATTGTGGAAACTCATTTTGAGATTCCAAAGATATCTGGAATGGATTTCCAAACGCAATCTAATGATTTAGAGGGCCATATCGAATCACTATGGCCTATTCTTACAGTTACAACACCTCACTCGGATGCTGGAAATTTAATTGAGCTTCCGTCTCCATATATAGTTTCTGGTGGGAGATTTAAAGAATTGCATTATTGGGATAGTTATTTTACTATGTTGGGACTTCAGGTGGATGGTGAAATTTCACTAATTCAAAACATGGTGGATAACTTTGCTTACTTAATTGACCAATACGGCTGCATTCCGGCTGGGAATCGAACCTATTATTTGAGTAGATCTCAACCGCCCATGTTTAGTCTCATGGTATCCCTATTAGCTGAAGAAAAAGGGTCAGCGATATTTACTAAGTATTTGCCTCAGATGCGCAAAGAATATTTTTTTTGGATGGATGGCATGAATCAAGCTATGTATCCAAAAAATGCTCACCGCAGAATTGTAAAAATGTTTGATGGGAAAATACTTAATCGTTACTATGATGATAAAATAGCGCCACGAGCAGAGTCTTTTGCTGAAGATGTAAAACTCAGAAATGATAGTAAACGAGATGAATCTATCTATACCGATATTCGGGCTGCATCAGAATCCGGCTGGGAGTTCAGTTCTCGTTGGTTTGACCGGGAAGTAGATATCAAGACAATAAGAACATCTAAGGTCATTCCTATTGATCTAAATTCAATTTTATATCAGTTGGAGATGACCATTTCCAAGGCCTATGATCTGGAAGGTGATTCTGCCAATGCTCAAGTATTTTTAAAGAATGCTTTTTATCGTAAGGAACAAATAAATGATAAGTGCTGGGATAATGCAGCTGGTTATTTTATGGATTACGATTGGGAGCGCAACCGGAAAACTGGCAAGCCATCATTAGCTGGCATGTATGCCTTGTTTTTTCGCGTGGCTACACCAGCACAGGCTAATCGTGCTGCCGAGTTTTTAGAAAAATTCATGATTAAGCCGGGAGGAGCGGTAACAACAATGCTTAATACAGATCAACAGTGGGATGCGCCTTATGGCTGGGCTCCATTACAATGGATCACTATTCAGGGATTAAGAAACTACGGAATTGAAGAACCAGCGCTACTGATTCGTGATAGATGGATTAGATTAGTAAAAAATCATTTTAATAGATACGGCAAATTAGTAGAAAAATATGATGTTATGAACGCCAGTCTTGATGCAGCTGGAGGAACTTATCCAAATCAAGATGGTTACGGATGGACTAACGGTGTACTATTGAAATTGTTAGAAGAATAGATGATTTGATACCTTTTACACATACCATTGATACCGAAAATCTTTTGCTCCGACCTCCGAGATTGAGCGATATATCAACTGTGTTTTCTGCGACCAGGTACGCTGGTTTTAACGATGGTATGCCTTGGGATCCGCCAAAATCAGAAGATGAGATGATCGAGCCTCATGATAGGGCTTTAAAGGCTTGGCGGGATGGAAGCGGATATAGTTTTTCTATTGATAAAAAACCAGACCTGACATTTTGTGGTCGAATTTCTATCCGCAGGACTAATATAGCAGATCGGTGGAACATTGGGTTTTGGACGCACCCTGCCTATCAAGGTCATGGAATCATGACTGAAGCGGTAGGAGGGGTATTGAAATTTGGATTTGACTCACTGCAGGCTCATGAGATTGAAGCATGTTATGCTATTTGGAATATGGCGAGTGAAAAGGTGTTACAGTATAATGGATTTAAATTTGAAAAATATTTAGAAAAAGGATTCCTTAAAAAGGGCCAATGGGTAGCTGAAAATTTAATGGTTGTTGACAGGTCCAATTGGATGGTTAGTGATCGTATTGTCTGATAATATCGGCCACGTTCTTTATACAAGTTAAACCGTTGATGGGTTTTGGGATTTGGAGAACAGGTGAACAGGTTAAAAGTTAAAAAGGATATCACAGCATGAAATGGTTAAGTAAAGATTAACTCATTTCATGGTTATATAGCGAGCTAGTCCTGAAGGGGCGATTTATAGGAGCGTTTGGTAGAAGGCCAACGCATTTTTGTCAGTGAAGTGATCTCTTAAAGAATTTAAAGCGTTAAAAAGGTTAAGAGTTAAAAGAACGAATCGTGCGAAAAGTACCCAAAAAGGAAATCCTGATTTCACGGAATTTAATTCGTTCTTACACAAGATACGCTTACCCACTCATTTCTAAGCGAAGCGATCTTGTTTCTGTCAGCGTAACGGTCTCGCAGCACAGCGATCTTTTTGTCGAAGGGCTCATAGCGAAGCGTTCTGCATATACTCTATATATCTATTGAACAGATGACCAGCTTGCTGATACGCTGATTGCGGACTCATGAAATGAGAAAACTCAAAGGTTATACCTTTTTGAATATTTGCAGCCCTTGCGGCCAGTAATTTAAGTAGCAGTTTTTCCCATTTGATTGGAAAAAATTTGATCGGCATATCCCGGTCAAAGCTCTCAATATTGCTCCAACAAGTAATTTCGTATTGGTCCATTAAGGATTTATTGATTAATAAATAATCTTTCAATTGATCCAATGGTACATGGCCATCCTGAAATGCCACTATATCCACAAATGAAGATATTTCACTTAGAATTTCATTCCATTCTTTCTCGTGATCCAATAGGGTTATGGATTCAGAACGAGTTAATGCTGATTTAGACGATAAAATAGCCTTTGTTCCATCAATATATGGTGAGATCATAGTTGGAAGGTTATTTGAAATCTGTTTGCAGTGATCTCCAAGCTGACAGTATAGATGTATGGCTCCTTTCATTTTTCGACTTACTTCCTGGCATAGATACCATCCACTGAAAGCTGGATGTTGTCCATACATTTTCCAGACTTCATCAATGACCTGTCGATTGATATCAATCTCTTTTTGAAAATCACCAGCTTCCCACCAATATTCTCCTGAATCATAAAGGCCTAAATAAAACGAGAAATTGTGTTTTAAGGACAAATCAAGAAATAGTTGAATTAAATCTTGCGGTGGTGTAAAGGCTCCATTTGCAGCCAATACGTTAGATGGGTAAGTTAGCCATTTTTTATAACCACATCGTATCATAATAACCGTGTCGATTCCCATCTTTTTCATGAGTTGAAAATCTTTTTCCCACTCTTTTTTACCCCAATTTTGATGTGGAATATCGTGACTTATTTCATCAATGAACGTACCTGTGATCTCAAGCATGAGCCATTCTTTTTAGTGGATTATACCATGTTGTTTTTAGTATAAAGCTGGTCAAAATAAATATAAACAGTACTAACCAGAAGCTTTTTATGTCCTTGGTAATCAGATAAATTGGCATGGTAACTAAAGTCATTTGCCAAATAATCCCCACTATAATATTTAGAATGTCTCGATAAAAATCTTGATTGGGGGTGAATGTTTTGTCAGCGATCGCCAACCTTTTGATTGGATTCCAGAATCCCCAAGGATTTGTCTTCTTGTAGAAATTTAGCAGAACTTGCTCAGAAGTAGGTTTGGTTAGATAAGTCCCGACGATACAACCAGTTAATGAGAAAGCAAATAAATATGGAAACAAATAGATGGCCGGCGTATCAGGCCACCAGATCGGTAACAGGGTAGAAGCGATCAATCCAAACAACATACCACCAAAATATCCATATCCATTGAATCTCCACCAGATCCATTTCAGCACATTCGCTGCCGCATACCCACCATACAATGCAGAGGTAATCCAAATAGTTAAACTGTTTATGGATTCAGCAAAAAAACCGCCTACCACTCCGATTAAAACAATAGCAATCGAACTTACATAACTAAAGTAGATCATGGTCCGGTCATCTCCCTTTGGATTAATATATTTTTTATACAAGTCATTCACGATATAGGCCGGTGCCGCATTGATAAAAGCTGCAAATGTACCCATAAATGCGGCCAGTAAACCAGCTAGTAATACTCCTTTAAAACCGATGGGGACAAATCTTTCGATGGCTAAAGGTAGAATTAACTCAAAATCGATGACTCCATCAATAGTTGTGAGTTCTGGTGTTAGGAATACTAAAGCGAGCACACCCAATCCAGCGATCATTAAATAGCGTGGGAAAAACAGGACCAGAATAGTTAATCCACTCATTTTAGCTGCTTCTACCGGTGTCTTGGTGGAAAGAATGCGTTGCATATCGTAGCTTGGAACCGGGCCAGCCAAACTTGCAAAAATTCCTTTGAAAACCATCATCATGAATAAATATCCAAATAATCCGAATCCATCAGATTCTATTTTAGTATTAACTTGATCCAAGTATCCAGACCAATCAAGATCCAGATTCCATCCAAAAAATAGTTGTCTCCAACCTGGTGGGACCACTTCATCAACGGCACCAGGTTCAATCGCATTCCAGGCTATAACCCCTATAACAATGCAGGATAATGTCATGATTACGAACTGAATCACCTCGGTGAGCACAACCGAATACATACCACCCTTAATTACATATAGGGTCGTTATACCAATGATGAGCAATGCATATATTTCTTCTGAAGTGAAGCGTATACCTATAAATTGTGTAGACAAATCCCAGGGAAAAAAGATGGTAGCGAATTTTCCGATACCCACAAAAAAATAAGCTATAAAACCAAGCACGCTTATTATAGCAAAAAGGGTAACTATAATATGAGAAAGCCTTGCACCAGTTTTAGTCCCAAATCTAAATTGTATCCATTCTGCTCCGGTTAATACGCCTGATCTTCTCAACCATAAAGCCAGGAAAACCATGACAAATACTTGATTCCACACCGGCCAGAGCCAGGGAATCCAGGCACTCTTTAATCCGTAAACAAATAAAATCGTGACGGTCCACATCGTCCCGGATATGTCAAACATACCGGATGCGTTGGATAATCCCAGGTAGTACCAGGGAATTGAATTACTTCCTAAAAAATAGGCTCTAAGATTCTTAGATGCCTTGGCGGAGATCCAAAAACCTAAGAATACTACCAGAATTAAATAACCAATAATAATACTTGTATCTACAATATGCATTTCATCACGTATTAAAGGACAAATTAAGAAAAGTATCGACTAAGATTTTCAGTATTTGGCTTTTTTATGATGACATACATCAAGCTTAAAGGTTCTCGTATATCACGTTACCGGCATTATTGATCGGAATCGAAAAGAATGGATCTACAACTTCATCAAGCAGTAACGCAAATTCTTGTTTGGTAATAGGCATGAATGGATCGAATGGACGAACGGAGTACTTATCCCAAAACCTTTGCAATCTTGATAAGAATGTGGTTTTGCTTTGTTGAAATGCCGGATCGATTAATTTTTTAAGTTCATAAGCAATAATGAAACTACTGCCAACATTTAAAGTAGTATCTGTAAGATTAGCTAGCTTAAATGTTGGTATCAATTCTTTTATTTGACGTATTGTCTGCATTGTATTTATTGTAGTGTCAGGATAGAACCAGGTTTGGTTGGCCCATTGAAACGGGATTCCAATACCTCTAAGAATTCCTGTAGATCCGATTTTTTGAATAGACTTAAATGCAGGATCATTACTTGGTACGTCTAGGTAAGGTTGTAAGTAGACTTGATGATTTAGCAGGGCTGCTTGCACGTCTCTGACGCTTAGCGGTTCATTGGCTGGATCACGATCAATAGTAAGTGCTGCTAATGCGCCAGCCGCTTGGCCAATCTGAATAATTACGGGTTGTAATCGCGTAGTGCCGTTTGCTTCGTGCGTAACTGAAATCGACTTGTCAGCAACCAGTAGATTCTTGAAATTTGCAGGTATCAATACCCCTACTGGAATAGTAAAGGAAGGAATTTTTGGAAAGCTTGCTCGATTTACATGTTGAGGATATTCATCATGATGATGATCTACCGGATAATCACCTACTGCTATTCCGGTTCGATAGAGATTTTGAGCATAAGGTTCTAGAATATGTTTGATCGTAAACCTGGTTTTCCCGCGCATTCTTCTAGCTTCCCGGTAATAAGCATCATATGGCAATAAATCCGGTGTATCAAACTCATCATCTGCTAGCCATAGATTACTATAACCTAATTCCTTATGAATGTAATAAGCAAAGCGCATAGTCTTTAATTTTGCCTGCTCTAAGATGGCATTTCGCTTATCAGAATCAAAAATATCCAGGGTAGGGTATAGGTCATTTCCTTGAATAGGCCAGTTTAATAAGTATTTATGATTGGGTAATCTTGCATAATTAAGCATCAGTTCACAGTCGTGAATATCTTCTTGGTCGCATTGGTATTTACAGGCGCAATAGAATTCTTCTGGTGTATAACCTGCGGGAGCAGTTACTTCTTGAGGTGCTTTATAATCTTTTAATATTGCGCAATAGGTCAAATCCTGAATATAATCCTTCCCGGGCAAAAAATGATCCGGTCCGGTCAGGTCTTGCTCCCATCCAAGGTCATATTCTATATTTAACACGGGGAGCAAGTCACCTAAATCGGTTCCATCTATGAGTACGATGGATTGGGTGGTTATAATTTGATTTTCTTTTTTTAATTGGATTTGCCAAGGATCTTGCTGAATAATTCGTTGTAAGGAATACTCATAGAGAATGGTAAGACCAGAAGTTTGTCGAGCAAATTGTTTCCATATTTGATCTGCCACGTGAGGTTCAAAGTTAGTATTGCTTACCCAGCCTGTAAATACAGAGTCAGGTCCCCCATAATAACGATAAATCCGCTCTCTAAATTCGCCCCATAATCCGGATGGAAGTTTATGATTTCCATCGGTTGCACTTACTCCGGCAGTAGACAGCATACCGCCTAGCCAAGGGGATGGAGAGATGAGTAGCGTTTGTGCCCCTCCACGAGCAGATTGAATACCTGCCGCAATTGCACCGGTACCACTTCCATAAACGATTACATCATAAATCATTGGTGGATTAATAGACCCTTCTTGTTTACACGAAGTAAGACCTCCTATGATTGAAACGCAAAAAAATAATTGTATGAGTCGACTAGGATATTTCATCAATGGTACATGAACAAATCTTAAGATTAGATGGAAAGTAATAATTTAACTAGTCTTTAGAAACAAAACGCTGTAAAATTTGAAATTTATCAAAAATGGAGATACGTGTACTAAGGGATTAATCAGAATTATTTGATCAAGCTTTCTTTAAGTCATGGATTTAATATAAAATATAATTTTTAATTAGGTGCCTAATCGATTCAACCAGTCTTATTAAATTTATTCAACACAGCCATACGGGATTTATGGATTTCATGAATTCTTTGTTCCATTTCGTGAATAAAACTTGAGTTGGGAAGATAAGATAGGAAGGACCCTTCGTCCTTAATTTCACCATCTCGAAAAGTAAGTATTGTTTCATATACTTGATGTTGAAACTTTATGCTTAAAGTTTGCTGATGCTTGAATACCGTGATTTTAAGATAGGGATGAGGTATATTTTTAAGAATTCTCATGATGATATGTTAAAAAAATACTTTCAGATAATAGGTGATATAATTCTTGAAATAGTGGATATTCTTCCAATAATTCAATATGCTCACTCATGGTCTCTTCATCCGCTCTTCGGGCTGGACCAGTTTGCGCATGGAAGGGAGTGATCTTGCTTGCTTTCAGAACGGTTTCTTCTAAAAGTGGCTGAAGGAGATCAAATTCCAAATGGTGATCTTCGCAGTATTTTTTAGCAAGATATATTAAATGATTTATGTGATTGTTGATAATGACAGCGGCTAAATGATAATGTTTTCTGTCTGCATCATTGATATGAATTACTTTTTTGGAAATGGCATTACCCAGTTGAGTAAGCCTATTTTGCACAGTACGATCACTAGCCGTAATAAAAATAGGAATGTTATCGAAAGAAATTTTTCTTTCATGTGAAAATGATTGAAGCGGATAAAAAATGCCTGCAAAGGGCCATACTTGACTTATATCATTTAATGTTCTTGACCCTGAAGTATGACAGAGAATAGATTTTGGGGTAAGAACTTTACTCAGGTTTTTTGTAACTTCAGGAATCGCATCGTCCGAAATGGCCATAATTGTAACGTCTGCAGGCAATAGGTTATTAAATTCATCTGTCCAGGGAATGGCAAAGGAGGATGAAATTTGGATAAGCTCTTGTTGATTCCTGCCAATTATCTGGATTAATTTTGTTTTATGGGATAATGCGGTTAACAGATGATGAGCTACTCGTCCAGTCCCCACGATGGTTACACTTGGTAAAGACATTATCGATTTGATTCTTGAATTCTACGCCAAATAGCCAATCCTAAGCCGAGCATCATAAAAATACCACCCAACCAGAATAAATTTATGCCCGGAAACAATTTGGCTTGAAAAACGATGTAATCATCTCGGGGCGCATTTTCCGAGATCATTAATTTGAATTGCTCATCACTAAGCACTTTTTTACCAGCAAGCAGAGTTATTGTTTCTTTAGCTGGGTCCAATTTTATGAAACGTAAAACTAAATGTTGGATTGGATCATAAGCCTGGACATTAAAACCACCTTGATCACGAATGTAATAGATAGGCTCGAGCTGTACTTTTTGATCATCAATTTTGATATCCAAAAGCGTGGACACAGCAATATCACCCTCTTGTTGGTTAAATAATTTTCCATCAGGGGACCGATTATAATCATTAAAAGTAAGTAAGCCTGCAGACGTATTAATTGATTCTCCGCGTTGCATTTCCAATGTATCAAACTTGATGTTTTGATTCAATGAGAATAAGTTTTCCAATTCACCATCATCGATCTTAATCCGTAAAGCCAACTCATTAATGTGTCCAGGATAATTATATAATAAATTACCCCGTAATAATAAACTTGGATAGGTATGCCATGTACGACCTGAAGCATCTCTTACCATAGCATGAAGGGAAACACCTAGGTCTCCAACCTGGTAATTATATTCGTCGTGTACCACCTGGTTTATGATATTACCAATAGTGACCTTCACCGATGAAAGTTCAATTTCATCGGAAAGATTTGTCAAGTAAGATTCATATCGAATACTATCCTCCGCTTGCTGAGAAGCTTCTGTTCCTTGATGACTTGGTGGTAATCCATAAATGATTGCAAAAATATCTTGATGAGGGTATCGCCTGATAGCTGGGTTCGTAGAGACAACACTTTTGAAAGTTCGGTCATAAATAGTGCTTGGGTATAAATTAAATTCTTCTTTAATGGCTCCTTGTTGATTTTTACGCTTAATGTTAATATGGTAATAGCGATCAAAACCATCCATAGAATCAGAAAGATAAGTCAATTCGAATGGGCCCAAATAGTAGGGACTTTCTTTTACCAAAAATACATTATCCATTAAATCTTCATTCGCAAATTCCTTAACATCTTCATCGCTAAAATCTACATTTTTTGTAATGATTTCTTGGTTAAGCCCACTGGCTAAAATGCCGATAATTAATAGGCCAAATCCTACATGGCTAAGCGCTGAAGCACCAATTTTTAAATTTCCTTTAAGACTAGTAATTAAGTAATCCAGATTTGACGAAATGGTAAACCACCCACTGAATAATAAGATAATATATTGCCAGGCGTTTACCTGAATCCACATTTTGGTTAAAAATGTAAATACAATAGCGATCAATGTATGGATTAATATCTTATTAGTAAAGACTTTTTTGCGGTGTTGCCAATTTAATCCTTTAAACCTCAAGAACTGAGCACAACCACTCAATAATCCAATAAAGACTGCGATCCAAATCTGAAATTTATTATAATGAGGGATCGGGTCAAGCGGTGTTGATTTGTAGTACTTAGCCATATTTTCTACTCCCATCAAATTACCTAATACATCAAGTAACTTATTATAGACAGGGATGGAGGTGGTAAAATTGATTAGGAAAGCTGAAAAGAGCAATACGAGTGCTCCTATAAACATCCAAAACTCTTTACTTTGAAGGGGTTCTTCTTTTTCTGTCACAGGAATTGATTTCCAATTTTTTCCCATTAGTGCTATGCTGAGGAATGCGAAAAAAGTTATAAATGCTAAGAGCTGCCATTCCAACCCCATTTCTGTGAAAGCATGAACAGAGGTATCTCCGAGTATACCACTGCGGGTCAAGGTGGTCGAATAGACAATCATTAAAAAAGCAAGAAAATAGAATATGTAAGTACTACGGATAGACTGACCCGTATTTTTAGCTATCAAATGAGTATGCAACCCTGCTACTAATAAAAGCCAGGGCACCAATGAACTATTTTCTACGGGATCCCAGGCCCAATAACCTCCAAAACTTAATGCTTCATACGCCCAGGCAGAACCCATTAACAATCCAATACCTAAAATGGATGCGCAAGATAATACCCAGGGCATTGCCGGTTTCATCCAGCCTTTATGGTCTTTTTTTAATAAACCGGCAATCCCGAAACAAAATGGCACACTTAAACCTGCAAAACCAAGAAACATGGTAGGCGGATGAATGATATTCCAATAGTTCTGTAACAAAGGGTTCAAGCCTTTGGCCATTGGAGGTAATAATTGAAGGTAATCCGCCTTGGCGAATATGGGCGCATTAAATAGATCTCTTACTAATATAAATGGATTGCTGCCTAATTTAAATTCGGGGCCTAAATAAACTCCAAGCAGCATAGACATTAAAAAAGCCTGTATAAGGGCCATCACGCCCAGGGCTGGAAGCTTAAAATGATTCTTGCCGCTGAACATAATGAAAGAAAGGATAACATGCCAAAACATCCACAATAAAAAACTTCCTTCTTGTCCTTCCCAAAATGCGGAAAAAATATACTTTATGGGCAGCGTTTCATTGGCGTGATCAAATACATAGTTGTATTCATAATACTTATTGACCAGCAGAAATAATAATAAACTAATTACACTCAGTACACTAATTCCATGAATATAGAATGATATGGTCCCAATTTTCTTCCATGCTGTGAAAGTTTTATTATTGTTTTGAGATGCGACTGTTTTTAACAGAGCATATCCGGCCAATAGGGCGCTCACAAATCCTAGAATAATTATGAAATGGCCTAATATCCCAGGCCATAATGTCTCTCCAGCGTAGATTACAGAATCGACTTTCGCCATTTGGTTAGCTATTCAATTTCAGTTCCTCATCTTTGTATTTTGAAGGGCACTTCAAGAGCATATCGGTAGCATAGAAATTTCCATTTTTCATCTTACCGGTTAGTACGATTTGTTCACTTTGTTCGAAGTCGGTTGGTTTCGCCTTTAGGTAGATTATTTTTTCTTCTCGACCCTTGGCATCAGCAAGATAGAAACTGAAATAATTTGGATCCTTGGTCGGCTCATAATAGATTTCTTTATCTTTAGATAAGGTACCTACAATTTTTACTTTTTGAAAGGTCTTATCTGCGTCGTCAAATGAAGAATAGGTGCTTAAATCTCTGGAAGCGGAAATTAGTAATCCAATACCTAGAGTTATTAAGCCTATTATAATAAAATGAACTCGTTTCATATTTCTTAATCAATATAAGTAGCTGCGAAGATACATTTTCAGCCGGATACTACCTTGGATTTATTTAATTGATTCCATTATACAGTAAGATATTTGGTATTAATAATAACTGAGATTCAAGCAGATTGTTTCGGAATTATAAAATTTTAGTTATTCCCCACCACGCTTCTTGAATTTCATGAAGGTATCCGGAAGAATTAAGTCCGTGAACACAATTACATGATTTAAAGCAAGGCTATAACTAAATGAGCTTAATAATCTCAAAATCAATATATTTAGGTAATAATATTATTATGAAAAAGTCAAATGGATATATTTCGACTCAATAAATTATACATTGACGTTCTTTTATTATGCAAAAATTTACTTAATTTAGTGGGCAGCTTTTATACTAAAATACTTTTTATAAGCGCTTATACTGTATATAACCGTCCAGGATTACAGTTTAACCCAATTTTAAGGCTATTAATTGACACCAATTTTCTAAATTATGAATAAGCTAAATTTATTCAGCCTATTTATAATCGCTCTATTTCTGTTTTCGAATTGTACGAAGGATTTTAATCCCACGATCAATTCGGACGATTATAATACGCTTAAGCAAGGCTTAAGCAGGCTTATTGACATGCGATCTACATCCCATTCGAATATGGCCGGTGCTTTGGACTTTAATATTAAAGTATATACTAAAGCGTGGACATATCCAGATGGTACAATTGCTGCTATTCAAATCAGCAAAGATTTTACGCGTCCTTTAGAGGATTTTTCAAGGGATTTAGGTTTTGAAGATGCTATGGATGCACATATGTGGCTTGTCGATCTGGGAGAAGCCATAGAAGGCCTGATAGATGAGTTTTCTCCAAATGATCACATGGGATTTTTGCGAGAAATTACTGATCATGTTCTTGCCGACTTAGGAATCGAAGGAAACTTAACCAGCGATCGCGGTTACATGTGTTATCTATTTTTTGAACAGGCTGCATATATCCGTTATAAAGATTATGCAAAGCTTGACAAAGATGGAAACACGGTGAGATCATTAAATGGTAACAAAGCAGCTATATATGCTGAAGGATCTGCCATTCATATACTGGCTAAAATGGTTATGGCTCTAACGAGTATTTCGTAATAAGAAACGAATAGCAAGGGGAAATTCTCAAACCTGTCAATCTCTAGAGATTGGCAGGTTTTTCTTTTTTCTGACGCTGACAGTTATATTGCGGAGTTTTATTTAAAAATGATATGTTAAATCCAAGTCTTTTTGAGATCAATACCAGGGTTTGGTTGGCTGAGCAAGGAGAAGGCTTTAAGCTGGTTGATGTGCCACTGGACTATTGGGATTTTTTACAAACCAACGGTATAGATTATTTGTGGCTAATGGGTATTTGGCAGACTTCCGCTGAGACTACTCGTTCTTTTGACTTAGATCCAATTAGATTAGATAGTTATCAAAAGGCAGTGGGATACCCTGTGGATCCAAAAGATGTTATAGGTTCTCCCTATGCAATCGATGCTTACGAAATCTCACCACTAATAGGATCAACGGATGAATTGATTCAAGTCAAGAAAGAATTAAACAAAAGAGGCATAAAGCTAATCCTTGATTTTGTCCCAAATCATTTTTCCAGACATACGCGCTATTTAAATTCTCATCCTCAGCATTTTATACAATATAAACCTCATAATTCTCAAACGGAAAAGCAGGATCATTTTTATCACAATGGATTGGACTTTGTTCATGGAAAGGACCCAGTCAGTGGTTCGTGGCATGATACGGTTCAGGTAGATTATCGGTCTAATGATACCCGACACTGGATGATTGAGCAATTGCAAAAAATCGCAAAACTCTGTGATGGCGTTCGGTGCGATATGGCCATGCTTTTATTAAATTCTATTATCCAAAAAACTTGGGGTGATGATGAAAATATACTAGTGCTAGAAGATGAATTTTGGTCTATTGCAATTCCTAGTATTAGACAATCAAACTCAAATTTTATTTTTATCGCAGAAGTGTATTGGGATTTGGAATGGGAGCTACAACAGTTAGGCTTTGATTATACCTATGATAAGCGATTACTGGATCGGTTGAAATCTCAAGACCTCCAGGGCATTCACAGCCATTTGGTTGCTGGTTTGGACTACCAAAGTAAGCTAGCTAGATTTCTGGAAAATCATGACGAAGAGCGGGCACTTCAGGCGTTTTCCATGGAACAATCAAAAGCCGCTGCGGTAATTACTTACACGCTGCCAGGTTTGAAGTTTTTTCATCAAGGCCAATGGATTGGAAGGATGAGGAGAATTCCAGTCCAATTAGGAAGATTTCCCAGAGAAGTAGAATGGATTACAAAAAAAATGGATGATCGTCTTCCGGAAGGTTTACATGTTTTATCTAGCGATGCTTTTGATTTTTATTCAAGGTTGACTAAAATTCTGCAGGAGCCAGCATTACGAAGCGGATATTGGGAGAAAATAGAAGGTTTTCCTAATGATAAAAAATCAATCTTTGTCTGGAAATGGACTTCGGAATCATCAATCATCTTGATTGTAGTGAATTATTCTTCTGATATTGAGGAATTTGCAATAAGTTTAATTTCGGAGGCAAAAGCGGTTGTTGATTTATGGACACAAATGTCATTTTCGATGAATAAAATTACATCAACCAGCATAATGGTAGGACTTCGACCTTACCAGTTCAGGATTCTGAAATTAATATCGGATTGACGGTTAATAACTTGGAATCAGTCTAAATTTGAATCTTTTGAAACCTGTTAAGTATATATTCATATCCATGCAACTAATTTGGTTGAGTAACCAAGTACTGATTGCACAACAAACCTATACTGCAAATAACCTAAGTATTTTTGAAAGCTTTTTTAATCCCAATCAAGTTGAACATAATACTTCCTTGAAATACTTGCGCGAAAATTGGATTCCAGGATATGCCGCATTTATTCCTGAAATTGTTTACTATACAGAAAATGGCTTGGTCAATCTACAATTGCTTCAGCTATTAGAGGAAAAGACCGGACAAACATTTGGTCGAGCCTATTTTTCATGGATGCATTGGTTATGGCAATCAGATGCTGTTTACCCGTATTACTATTTCGATTTTAAAGCATCATTATATAAAAACATTGATCCCAAATTTGAAAAATATTTTGCCAGTCGTTATGACCAGGCTTTGATTAGATTGGACGAGGTCTTATGGGGTGGGGTTAAACAAGACGGTATCCCTCCGCTGCGTTATCCCAAAATGATTTCTGCAAAGAAAGCGGATTATTTGGCTGATAGAGATATTGTTTTTGGGATATATCTAGATGGGGTCGCAAGAGCTTACCCTAAAAGAATACTTGGGTGGCATGAGATGGTTATTGACAAAGTAGGTCAAAAAGATATTGCAGGTGTCTATTGCACACTGTGCGGTACAATGATTGCCTATGATCTTGAATATGATGGTGTATTGCATAAGCTTGGCACTAGTGGTTTTTTATATCGGTCTAATAAACTAATGTATGATCAATCCACCCAATCTTTATGGAGTACTATTGTTGGGGCACCGGTTATTGGACCGTTGGTTGGAAAGGGAATTCAACTAAAACCTTATTCCGTACATACAACTTCATGGGGTGAATGGAAATTATTATATCCTGACACCAAAGTGCTTTCATTGGAAACTGGTCATCAAAGAGATTATTCTGAAGGAGCAGCTTATCAAGCTTATTATGCAACAGATAATTTAATGTTTCCAGTTCCTTTTGAAAACTCATCCCTGTTAAATAAAAAGGAAGTATTCATAGTTCGCTCATCTGGTTATGAGTCTGATCCATTGGCGATCTCAGTCAATTTTCTCAAACGTAAAAATTTATATCAAGACAAAATAGGGACCAATAATATCATTATACTTACTGAAAAAAGTGGAATTTCTAAAGCATTTTATGCAGGGATAAATCACTTTGAGAAATATAAAAATAATGAATTGATAGATGATCAGAATGGTGTATGGAAAATAATCGAAGATAAGCTAAAGAATGAAGATGGGGATTCTTTGGAAAGCATTCCAACGCATCGTGTCTTTTGGTTTGCCTGGTATGCCATGTACCCTGAAACCAGATTAGTGAAATAAAAAACCGCTTTACTTATCCTGAGCAAAGCGGAATCAATTCTCATAATAGTCAGACAAATAGTTCTTCGAAAGACGCTAATATGCTTATGTGAAATTACGACATTATTAAAGTTAGTAGCACAGTTTTGTGTTGAGTGGAAAAGTTAGTGATCAATAGACAAGTCTTTTATTCTATCACCCAATTAAGATTATATAAGTTAACCTTTGTACACTTCAGGATGAAATTTCAAGTATTCTTTTATCTCACTTTTAAAACCTCGGCTGGATAATACTGACTCACCGTTTTTTAGTTGAAAAACAAATTGATTATTTGATTTATATATCACTCTGTCAACCATTTTTATATTGATAAGTATGGATCGATGGATGCGCATGAAAAGAGTATCTGGTAGTTCATTAAACAACTCATGCAATGTGGATCGGTATAAGTATCGTTTTGAAACTGTATATATTTTTACATAATTGCCATCTGCTTCAATCCGGTAAATTTGATCTGGCCGGATGGAAATATTTTCAATTCTGTCCTTCATGACTAGTGGCTTATAGGGGGTATTTTGAAGCGCAAGATGTTCATCTAAGATACCGACCATTTTCTGATGAACTACCATCTTATCCTGGATATATATTTGTTTCTTGGCGAAGTCTAAAGCTTCAAAAAATCGTTCGTTGTCATATGGTTTTAGCAGATAATCGGTCGCTTTCACATCAAATGCTTTTAAGGCATATTCATCAAATGCAGTTACGAAAATGATAAATGGTTGAAAATTCTTAATAGACTTAACGACCTCAAAGCCATTGAAGTCTGGCATTTGAATATCTAAAAATATTAAGTCGGGTTCTTGAGCTTTTATTTGCTGAATGGCCTCTTTTCCATTTTTACATTCTGCAACAAGCGAAATTTCTTCAGCTTGCAGGAGTAGTTTTCTGATTCTGCTCCTAGCCAAAGGTTCATCGTCTATGATTATGGTTTTTATCGCACGCATATTCGATTAGTCATGTTTGAAAAGGAATCTTAATAGAAACATTAAATCCTTGATTTTTTAGACCAATAGACTTCATCATGAATTGTTTTGCAAACAAGATCGTGAGACGGTCTCTCACATTAGCTAATCCGATTCCATGATGCTCTATCTCGCTTGGCGCAAGCGAAGTACCAGCTCCATTATCGGTAACCTCCAACACCATATAATCTTCTTCCCGAAATGCCCGAATGGTAATAACTCCATGTGTCACTGATTTACTAAAACCATGCTTTATGGCGTTTTCCACAAGAGGTTGCAATATAAAGCTAGGAACCAA
>JAHEJC010000316.1 GCA_024639065.1 Lewinellaceae bacterium
AAGCAAGGAGGGACAATTTTTGGATATAGTGTGCAATTGGAAAAAACGGTTACCGGTGTTACCAAACTAGTTCCTACCTATATTGATATTGCAGTTACTCCTTATGTCGGCGCCAATGGTGAAAAAAATCCAGGATTGGACACCTTGGATTATTTGATTATGCTCGATCACCACAAGCCACCTGCTTACCCACCCAAAAGTTTTCCATTTAACTGGGTATCCGACGAAAATATTCAGGGCTCCGTGGGCATCAAGTTTGATTTAATTCAATCGTTGTTTACGGATTCGTTGAACCCGATCCTCAAAACGGTTTGCCCAAAACTAAAAGTCAAAGCAAGCGTTAAAAAGAACATTTATGATCAGGAAATCAAGTTAGAGGATGGAGATAATCATACTTTTACTCCGAAGAGTACGCCCTCCGATGGAAAGGTTGCCTATCTTTCATATGATGATTCCAAGCACGATTCGGACAGAGGCTGGCTAGGGGGCACTATTGATGATAGTGCTAAATATTCGTCTGGTACAGATCTATATTTTTCTGGAAATTTTGTTGAGTTAACTGGCTTGCTCTCAATGCGTGTTTCCATTGATACCGGTGGCACGGGAGGTAATGCAGATTTTGAAATGCCCAAAACTACCTTCGATTGGAGCGCCAAATATGAACTACAGGTAAATCCGGCTGTCAATGGTGAGTTGTTGCTCAAATATTTTAGTTCCGATTTTAACTCTAAGCCACATGTAGCCCATAAGCATGAATCCTGGTGGGACAAGTTTCTCAACTCCTTGTCAGGTCAAATCAAAATAACCATTAATGATCTCAAAAAACTTAGGACTGAGTTGGCTGATAATATCAAGCAACAAATCGAAGATGATGTAAAGAGTAAAATCAAACTAGCTAACCAGTTTGTTTTTCCGGGAGCACAAATTTTTGCCTTCAAAAATCCTCAATTTTCCGATGCGCTGGATTTGGTAGGAAATGTCACTTATTATACGCCCTCGTAACCCTTATTGTCCACTAAAAAATCCGAAAATGAGTAATACGATTAATTATTCTGTAGAAACAGAATTGATGAAAAACCAAAAAGCTGCCCAGGTGCTGGCACCCGCTTCCAAATTTCAATCACTGCAAACAACTGAAGGACTTTCTTTATTCTTCTCAATAGGAGATGATGGCGTTTTGTACTTGTACCAGGAGCAGGCTGCCAGTGAAACCGGTTGGAAACCGATTGATTTAAGTTCATCTCTACTAGTCGCTTCTAAGGGTAATACGATGAAAGTTAAAACGTTTGCAACAACTCAAAATCTGGCTTCAGGTAAAATTGCTGTAGCCATCGTATTGCATGACAAAGATAAAAAGCAAGATGCTGTCTTTACGATGTGTAATTTGGATAATTCTCCTAATGCCGGATGGTATCATAATGCTGCTCTTCGACCCTGGAAACCCAGGCCTTATGATGATAGCCAGCATCCTATTAAAAATCTAGACATTTCTTTCCTCGATTTGGAAATAAGTGAAGACGAACAAGAATTGCCAATTCTGGTGGCTGGAATTGAAGATGATCAAACCAAGTTCATTCAGAATTATTCGATTAATATTGATCCTAACGTCAAGAGTGGGGTTTGGAGTGAATTACAAACCGCTGAGAATTACGATACCATGCTGAGCATGAAAATCGGTAAGCCTAAGCATGAATCAATCAGGGGTACTTACGCACTCTACAGCTTAAGCGATAATAAAGCGCTGACTTATACTCCATTAAGAGGGACATTTGGCCCTCCTACAGTAACCAAGCTCACCTTACCGGAAGGTGCATCTTCAATCGCTGTTTTACCTACTTCGGATCAAAACACCACAGATCTCTTTGTAGCCGGAGATGGGGCCATTTACTATTTTGCTGCAGATAATCAAAAGCAAGGTGCTCAGGGAGTCAAAATTATCGAAAACAATATCCTGGCAGGTATCCAAAAATTAAATGTGCACAAAAGTGAAGAATCTATTGTGTTATGGGGCTTGAATAATGTTGGACAGCTGTTTTATTCTTATGCACCTTATACTTCGAGAATGACCTCAATGGCATGGTCCTATGGGGTTGCGATTCTAGAAGGGGTATCGCAAATTACCAGTTTAATCAATTCTGTAAATGGATCCAATGAGATTTTTGCCCACACCGGAGAAAGCACCCTGGTTAAACTGATGCAGGACGTCGAAACCTCCATCTGGCATCAGCGTTCGATCACCTTACCAACTTTGGACATTAAAGATGTTTTCGAATACTACAGTTTTACTACACACATTTCCTTAACCGATGATTCCAAGACTCCTGTCACTGGTAGTATCCAACTATCTAGTTCGGCGCGAGTGGGCGTTTTTATTAATGATCAATATGTGAATTTGTCGCCCGATGTCATCAAGCTCAATGCTGGACATGACGGAATTATTACGATCATTCAGGAAACTCAATCCTTGGGAGCCATTACCTATAAGCTGTTGCCGGAAAATCAGGATCTGATCGTAATTAATCCGATGACTAATGTTATTCATAATGTAGGTCAGGTAACATCAGGCCAACAACTCAATGAGATTACTTTAACGGATGAATATGGTAATCAACAAAAACTAGTTCCCAAAAGTGAACAAAAAAATTCAGATGCGCTTGTGGCCGTGAGTCAGCAACTGGTTAAGGCTAGTAAAAAATTGCAACCGGATGGCTCGGTCCTGCAGGTAACCGAATCTCCTCACGAGTTAATGATCGCAAAATATATGAAACTTGATGAAGCGGTGGGGGTCCGTATGGATGACCATGGAACTATGCAAGCCTATCATGGAGATGATATTATTAATCAATGGGGTTTACAGATTAATGATGATGGCACCCTAGCCATTCGAAATCAATGTGGGAGTTTAGAGAACATCGCCCATGGTATAAAAGTGGCCGTAGGTGATTTTGTGCGATGGTTTAAACATGCAATTGATGAAATAAAATGCTGGTTACTCGTTCCGTTTAAGGATGTATTTCACTTTATCATTCAAATTGCGGGGGAAGTTTTCTATTTCATTATCCAAGCGATCACTGACGTTGCGCATGGTATTCAATTCATCTTTAACAAGATCAAGGCTGGACTGGAAAAACTAGTACAATGGCTTGGATTTATTTTTGAATGGCATGATATAATCAGGACCCACAAGGTGATCAAAAGCTGCGTAAAGAACTATCTAAATCATGCCGTCCATCAAATACCAAAACTCGAAAAGGAAATCAAAAAATTAATCAGCGAAGCTGAACATGAAATTAATCAATGGGCCGGCCTTGAAAGCCTACCCAATACTAAAAATGGTGAATCAAAAAAAGGCAATGATAAACACCGTAACCAGCCTCAAGCGAATTGGGGCGTACATCACACTAAATCCAATTATGGGCAATCCAATCCCATCATCAACAAAATCCCGGACATTACCAATGAAGTTAAATCGATTTTCGAACAGATAGAAAAAGCACTGATCAAGGAAGGAAAGAACATAAAGGATTTTTTTGAAGCGATCAAGTCCAATATATTGGACAAACTTGGTACTATCTCTATCGGACAAATCATTAAAGAGCTACTCGCTATTCTGGCTGATTTTATCCTTAATACAGTAGAAGATCTGATCTTTTTGTTTTTAAATATCATCGAGCTATTGGTCAAGGATGTGGTGGAATTGTTAGATAAGCCCATGAACATACCGGTGATTTCCTGGATATATAGCAAGTTTACCGATGGCAGCACCTTGAGTATCCTGGACTTAGGTTGTCTAATTGCAGCTATCCCTGCAACGATTATTTATAAGCTAGTGAAGGAAAAGACCCCGTACCCGGATGATCAGTTCACCCATAATATCATTCATGCTTCCAGTTTTAAGGAGTTACAGCAGTTGTTTGCAGGGTCATCTGAATTTGATCCTGGAAGTTCAATGGAAATATCGGGTGCAGCTAAAACGTTAATGGTGGTTTTTGAATTTGGATCTTCATTGTGTAGTTTTGTCTCTGCATTCCTGGCGGGCTTGAAGTTAACTTCGCCGCCTGAAAAAGCCTTGAATGTGACTAATGGAGTCTTTTTCTTTTTGACCACAGGACCTAATTTGGCGGGCTCAATCATATATAGTCGTGACGTTGATCTATTTCGAACTGCCGGTTTCATAATCTATTTCTTTACAACGGGTCAAAAGATGTTGGATATCTTCACGTTTAAGGAAGAATTCAAAGAATGGGCTAAGGTAAGTCCTTACGTGGATTGCGTCTTAGGGACTCTAAGTCTGGTTCCGGTAGGGGCGGGGCTCTATAAAAGTCAATCCACACATAGCATCTTTAATTTCTTGGCTGGACTCTCCTGGAACATCAGTCGAATTATTACACCGGGAGCCAAAGATAATGAGTATGTTTTGGCCGGTAAGCTTTTAGCTATGTCCGTCTATGGTGTGATGGAATTTTTCCTAGCCCGGTTTGATGCGGATGATTATGCAATCGCCAGGGCTTCAGAATAAAATCGCGTAGGGCGTGACAAATTATTTGGTAGCTTCATAGATCGCATTTTTAAAGCCACAACAAGGAAGGTACCAGAATCTGCCAGGTCCTTTACTGCAGTGAAACCATTTTCCAGCCACGATATGTTTTGTTTAGCATCTGAACGGACAGCAAATGCATCTCTTCCGAATAATGGCTAATCAGTGGTGGGAATTTCAGCGTATATTCTCTTATGTCATATTGAAACAATGGTTCGAGTTAAAAGGACTATGACATCTTTGTTTGCCTTAATGACATCATTGCTTTTGAATTAATTAAATCATTAATAAGATTAAGTATATCTTAAAGTTATTCCTATTTTAAAAATTTGTATTATGTAAATGACAAGCCATTCAGAATAGATCAAACATTTTCTGAAGAACGGTATTTATGGATATAACCTTTCATTAAATTCAAAAAGAACAAATGGGAAATTTTACTCTGATAACAAAGAATACACGAGCACTGAAATAGCAAAACAACTGTTTATCAGTTCTTATACCGCGGGAACCCCATCGACAAAGTCTCATCCAAAACTACAGCTACGAAATGTGGCCGGTAAGTTAAGAGTGGCATTTCAAAACGACATAACTAAAATAAATTTTTACATTATTCATTAAAAAACGATCATCATGAAAAAAATTATTTTGATACTACCTTTCGCTCTACTTACCTCTTTCATATTTGGCCAAGATAAACTGGAAGTGGTGGGAGATGGTGTGATCACTGGAAATTTAAATTTGGGAACTGGTACAAATTTGGTACTGGGCAATGGTGGCACCAACCTTGGAAATTCCTGCTGTCATACAATCATTGGCAGAGATGCTGGTCTCGCTTTAGATGGATCATATAACTCGAGTACTTTTATTGGGGTAGAAGCTGGAAGAAATACAACTCACCCTGACAATGTATTCGTTGGTACTGCCTCAGGTAAAGCTAATACCTTTGGAGTTCAAAACACTTTCATAGGTTCAGTAAGTGGTGTTAACCACGTATCCGGTTCTAACAATGTGATGGTCGGCACAAACGCAGGTCCAACTGATTCAAGTGGCAATCAACTTGTACTCGTTGGAAGTTTTATTGACGTGGCCTCAAATAATCTGAATAATGCCGTAGCTATCGGTGCAGCGTCTGTGGTCAATTCCAGCAATAAGGTTCGAATTGGCAATAGCAGTATCTCCGTAATTGAAGGTCAAGTAGCTTATAGTTTCCCTTCAGATGGTCGATTTAAAAAAAATGTAAAAAACGATGTTTCTGGTTTGGATTTCATCATGAAACTAAGACCAGTTACTTACAATTTTGACCTTGCAACTTATAATAATCATATCCGGCCTGCAGATTATCAATCTAAATTTAGCATTGAAATGTTGGCAGCAGAAAAAGAAGCAATTGAAAAATCAAAAAAGGTTATCCAAGCTGGCTTTATCGCTCAAGAAGTGGAAGCCGCCGCTAAATCAATTGGTTTTGATTTTGATGGAGTGGTTGTCCCTCAAAATGAAAAAGATAACTACAGCCTGAGGTATAGTAATTTTGTGGTTCCTTTGGTACAATCTACACAAGAGCAGCAACATTATATTGACAATCTAGAATATACGGTGGCTAGCCAAGAAAAACGAATTACTAAGCTTGAGCAAGAAAATCGAGAAGCAATGTCAGAAATGGCCCAGTTAAAAGCGATGGTAAATAATCTGCTCAACTCAGCATTAATCTCTTCAGATAATTAGGTCTAAGACATTTGAGTTCCTAAACAGGAAGTGAACGAAATTCTGACTTTTCCACCTCTTGTTTTATTTTTTGATCGGCAGGTGTCGATCCAATTGAGTATCTGGGTATCTAATCAGGTAGGCCATTTGTGAAGAACCTTATTCCTCAACTTCATCCGCTAAATCTGCATATTTATCAAGGTATTCAGGATTCTTTCTGAATCTACCTAGTCCAATGGTATCAAATTCGTCGAAATCATCTCTTATGTTTTTGACTCCTAAATATTTTAATGCCTTGTTTATGGTATTGATTGACAGATCAACATTTTTATCGTTTTCATACACATTTGCAAATTGATCGCCTATTCCCCCAACGTACGCCGTTGTAATGATTGCATATTTTATTTGCTCCCTGTTACTTATTCGTTTCATCAACTCATAAATTACCATTTCATTCGGCTGGCGGGAATTTGTTTCTAAAAATCCGGTTGTGTTTAATATTTTCTGCCAATAAGCCGTAAAATATTTGTCAATAAAAAACATCGTTAAATTGAAATCCAATTCGACTGGTATCAGTTCATATTTTTGAGCTTCCTCTTTATCGTATTTTCCTTTTAAGATTATCGCATTTATCAAATGGGCCATGTCAATTTGTTTTAATTTTTGTTTGCGCAAAATTCAGGCCAGTTGCTTTTTAATACTGACTTTATTTTAAGGATTTATTCACTGCATCCAGTAAATATTCTTTCGGATCACTCATGTACTGCCAAAACATCACTCCGGCAAGCTGTTTTTCTTTCACATAGTTGCATTTAATGCTCACCGATTCTTCATCGTCGAAAACGATCAGTTGTTTACGCTCATCATTAAACAAATAGGGCGCCTGGGCCGCTTCATCCCAATGTCTGACGAAACCCTGCTTATTGATTAGACTATCCTTGATAAAAGTATATCCTCCACCACGCATCACTGAATCTCTGGGTTGATTGATACCGTGATTTTCTGTTTCACTTACTATCCAACTCCGGCCATAAAAAGGGATTCCTAATACCAGTTTATTCGAGGGAACTCCCGCCGCGATAAACAGGTCCAGATCTTTTTTTGCAGATCGATCGCTATCATAATCCTCTGGCGGATAAAGGTTGCTGTGATGCCCGGCTACCGGCCCAGAGGTATAATAATCGTAACACATCACATTAATAAAATCTTGGGGCGCTGCTGCTTTAGCCATCTCCGTATGATCCAGAAAAGCTTTAAACCCGGCTACCGCAGAGGTTAGTAAATAGGTTTTTCCAGTCTGCTTGGCCAGGTTGTCCAAACCTGCCCGGAGTGCTTCAAACATTAAGGTATAATTTTCTTTGTCTTCCGGCCTGAACTTGTTGTTGTCCCCCTTGAGTCCGGGATATTCCCAATCAATATCGACACCATCAAGGTTATATGCGTGGACAATATCACAAGAAGTTTTGGCAAACAATTTTCTTGAACTTGGGGTTAAGACCGCATCAGAGAAATTTTTACTCCATGTCCATCCACCGATGGAAATCAGAATTTTCAAATTGGAATTAATTTCTTTCAGACGATTAAGTTTTCGAAAATTGATGGTATCCGTTTCCATATTGGTCAACCAGGCCATGCTATCTTTAACATCTACAAA
>JAHEJC010000036.1 GCA_024639065.1 Lewinellaceae bacterium
AGAAAGACACCAATTGCAATAACTACTACGCCTACTAATGCACGGAGGATATGCCATCGGAGCGCTTCCAAATGCTCCAAAAAGGACATCTCATCTTCAGCTTTGCTTTTTTTTGCCATACCATACCTTTAGGACCGTAAATTTATATTTTTGTTTATTAATTATTATGTGAATTCTGATATAAGCTAGAATTATTTAGACAGAGACAACAACTATTCTACCGGTATCAATATGCATCATCTTTATTCAGTATATATAAACAATTGATTAATCATTACTTAATGATTAATTTAGGGATAAAGTAGATTCAGCACAATTCGCTAGCTTTGATAATATTAAGTTTAATAGAAAACAGCAGGTATTCCGTCAAGAATAAATATACATCACCCAGAAAAAATGTACTTTTGCCCAACTTTTCAAAGTAAATGGATATACTCTTAAACGTTGGATTGTTTATCGTAGCCCTTTCAGTTTTGCTGAAAGCCTCTGATTGGTTTATAAATTCAGCTGAACAAATAGGGCTAGCTGCAGGGATATCTCCATTTATCATAGGCGTTACCTTGATTGCGTTTGGAACTTCCTTACCTGAACTTGCTACTTCTATATCTGCCGTTTATGCGGATGCCTCGAGTATTGTCGCAGGAAATGTGATAGGATCAAATATTACCAATATATTATTAGTACTGTCCCTCACCATACTATTCGGACGAGAGATTCTGATCGAACATAATATTTTTGATGTAGATTTACCCATCTTATTTGGATCGGCCATCATTCTGTATTTCATCCTGCTTGATGGAGATGTTTCCTATATCGATATGACTATCCTTATCATTGGCATGATTGTATTTTTGACTAGTTCGCTTTCAGCCGGAAGAACTGAAAAAAAATCAAGGCCTACTGTATCCTGGAAAGTATATGCTATGCTGGTTGTGGGCGGTACGCTGGTTTATTTTGGAGCTGTCTACACGATTGAGGCCATTGTAAACATTTCCTCATCTATTGGAATCTCTGAGGATGTAATCGCATTAAGTGTTGTCGCCCTAGGAACTTCATTACCAGAAATTGTAGTAAGTATAAGCGCCGCTAAAATGGGTAAAGCCAGCATAGCAGTGGGTAATGTTATTGGATCAAATATCTTCAACACCTTTGCAGTAATGGGTATCCCCAGAATATTTGGATCCTTGGAAATTACAGATGACATTTTAACATTTAGCTTACCATTTATGGTAGCGGTAACCATCCTGTTTCTGTTTATTTGCTTATCTAAAAGAATTTCTAAATGGGAAGCTTTGTTGATGATTATGTTATATGTTATTTATATATCAACTCTAATTGACAAGCAACCAATAGAATTTTAACAATAAAAATTAGTATAAATTATGTTTGGTGATATATTGGGTAACCTAGAAGAAAAGCAAAAAGAACTTAAGGAAAAATTAAGAGAAGTTCCAATTAAAATACAAATGGAAAATGGATCGTTACTAATTGAAGGAAACGCCGCCAAGGAAATAGGTAATATAACCATCGACCCCCAATTGATTATCGAACAAGGTACAGAAGGCCTTGAAGACCTTCTGGTCGTAGGAATAAATAAATTTATGGAAGCTGCTGCTGGAAAAGAATCTGAAATGATGAAAGGTTTTCTTTCTGGGATACTACCTTCAGGGTTGGGTGGACTAGGAGGACTTTTTTCTCAATAATCAATACTTGATATGTACATGCGATTATCCATAGGGGCAATTTTGATCTGTTTTAGCATTTTGCTTTTTGGACAGAATGATGTTGGATTGATTTCCTACGTTAATTTTGACGGTTGCAACCAAAATGATCTGCAGGGAAATTTCTCCACAACCATTGGCGGAAATCCAATCTGTGTATGCGGTGCAATCGGGGATGGTCTAGAATTTGATGGTATGAATGACTTCATTGATTTTAGTGGTCCTTTTGAAAATCTGTTTGTTGGTAATTATACCATTAGTTTTTATTTCCAACCCAAAAGCTCTGTAGGCAATCAAGACTTGATTTCGTTGCGGGTTGGCTGCGATATAGACAGTATACTTGCGATAAGTTATGCCGGGCCTGGTCGGGAAATTGTAGTTGAATTATTTCAAAATATCAATCGAAATGAATTCATTACGCATCCAATCGATTTGAATGCTTGTTGGCAACACATTGTATTAGTAAAGAATGAAAAGGTTCTTACTCTTTATTTAAATGGAAGAAGAATCGTGGAAGAAGAAAATTCACAAGTTATATCAGTAGCCAATAAAGGCACACTAAGTTTGTCAAATTCTCCGTGCATCGGTATAAATCAAGAGCGTTTTGAAGGAGCCATTGATGATTTACGATTTTATAACCGGGCTTTATCTTTTCAGGAATCACTGGAACTTTATACGAGACCAGATGAAATTATCACACAGGATACGACCATCCTTTTAGGTGCAGGGGTTGAAATACGCCTTAGCGAATCTTGTGCCCAGTCTTACCAGTGGTTTCCTACGAATGGGGTGAGCAACAGTAATGCTCCCGATGCTACCCTCTCTCCACAAGTAACTACTGCTTACCAATTAAATTTTAATCTTCTTGGTTGTACAGTATATGATACTATTCAAGTAACTGTTGTAGATCCGTCCAATGTAGATTGCAATGAAATTTTCTTGCCGAAAGCTTTTACGCCAAATGGAGACGGATTGAATGAAAATTATGGAATCAGCAATCCCTATGTCTTCGAAAGATTGATCGCTTTTGAAATCTTTAGCTCATGGGGTGAAAAATTATTTGAGACACAAGACCCCTATGGTCGTTGGAATGGAGATTACCGGGGAAATGCAGTCAATCCAGGTGTTTTTGTATATAAATTGGTATACATTTGTTCAGGTGACGAGCTGACAAAAACCGGAAGCTTTTCAATTTTGCGATAATAATATTGTCAGGATAAAAATTAATTTAGTACGCTATTTCTTTTCTAATTGTGCCCTTTTCTTTCTAATAAATGTCACTTTTTGTCGGATGGATTATAGAATTCTATATAGCTATTTAGTTATATTTCGTGCCAATGTTTCGACTAATCAAAATCTTGGTCTTACTGACAATCGCTGGAAATGGATTCGGGCAAGTAGCGTTTAGTGGTATTGTTTTGGATGCTGAATCTCAAAAACCGATCGACCAAGCTCATGTTTTCATTGTGTCTTCTACTCAAGGTACGACGACAGGATCTGATGGTCGCTTCAAGCTGGAAGTTCCTCCGGGAAATTATGAATTGGGAATAACCCATGTGAGCTATGAACCATATTTCAATGAAATAAATTTTGCCAGGTCTGAAGAGAATTCATTTTCACTTAATCCATCCGTACAGGTTATTCCTGAAATCGAAGTAACGGCAAAAAAGAAAAACAAACGACCCAGGTATCTCAATCGATTCCGGAGAGCTATCCTTGGTGAGTCACACTTTTCTAGAAATTGCACAATTAACAATCCGGAGGTAATCTTATTTAAAAGTAAAATCAAGGGTGGATTTAATGCAATTACCACGGATTTGCTGCAAATAACTAATAAAGATTTAGGCTACTCGGTATTTTTATTTTTAGAATATTTCGAATCCAATGCGCTGACTACTACTTATGGTACAAAAGTATTTTTTAAGGCCCACTCTACTTCGTCTGAAAATCAAGAGGTGCTATGGAATAAAAATCGCCTGAAAGCATATAAAGGGTCAAAGAGGCATTTTTTAGAAGCCCTATTAGCTGATCGGGTCAAAGAAGAAAATTTTATGATCAGACATGCGCGTATTACACCCACTAATGAAATAGAAATTATAAAACCAGCATCCCGCAAGCAAATCATTATTGAAAATGGTAGACGAAAAGCACTCTCTATTCCTGAAGTCTTAGCTGTGAGCCATTTTGGTAAGAATAGTTTCAATTCTCCGGAATCTAATTTTGGTCAAATTTCTTATTTACAAGCTAAAGTTAATGTAATTGATATAACCAATCCACTTAATATTCAGCCCAATCAGCTTGTAGAGTATGGCTTATGGGCTAAGGCAGGGGTTGCAAACTGGCTACCCCATGACTATGATCCAAATTTGCCTAACTCAAAAAATGTAGTCTATTTAAATAGTTTTGCCTTGAACCCACTATCCATCCCGCTATCTGCGATTCATCGGGGAGGTCCGCCAAAAGACGGAATTCCTGCCATTACAAATCCAATTTTTACAAGCGTAAAAAAGGTAAAATTCTTACAAGATTCAGATCGTCTGCTAGGCGTGGTACATGCAGGTATCCAAAAAGCGTATCCTATCAAAATTTTAGATTATCATGGTATAGTCAATGATCAATTTGGTGATGAAAAAATAATTATAAGTTTTTGCCCATTATGTAACAGTGGAGTTGCATTTAACGGATTGATTGCAGGCGTAGAAAAAAACTTTGGTGTATCCGGCCTTTTATATAATAGTAATGTATTGATGTATGATCATGAGACCCACTCTCTCTGGTCACCAATCCTGGGTCAAGCCATCAGTGGTAAATCTACTGGTGAAAAACTTGACTTTATTCCAGTTGTTAATACAACCTGGGAAGACTGGAAAAATAACTATCCGGATAGTGAAATATTAAGGACACCAATAGATATAATCGAAAAATATGATTTTCCTTTATACGATAATTATAGAAATAACCAGCAGCTTATGTTTCCATTAGCGCATTTTGGTAATACGTTAGATAACAAAGAATGGATTCTTGGAATAGAATTTAACGGGATCGCTAAGGCTTACCCATTCTCGGTACTGAGAAAGAATATAAAATTTAAAGATCGTTTTAATAATAAAGATTTAACTATCCACTTTGATGCACACCATCAACGCGCCGAGATAAAAGATGATTTAGGCAATCTGATTACAGCCCACGTAATGTATTGGTTCGCTTGGAAATCCTTCTACCCAAAAACCTTGATAATGAAGGAATGAAAAAAGGAAAGAATGAAAGTTCATTTTTAGAAGATTTCAAAATGTTTTTTACAAAACATTTAACTCCAAATCTAATTCATACATTCTTCATTCGTGAATTCTTTAATTAAAAAAGTATCCACCTTTAGAGTACTAATTTTTTAAGATGGATACTATTTCTAAAAATACGAATTGAAGAACTACTAACCCATTATTGATAGTTATCTGAAATTTTCAAAATTCTATTCTATAATTAAAATTGGGAAACAAGCCCGTCTGATAGACTTTTTCAAGCTGCCCGGTATTATCATTGAATTCCTCAGAATACTCGTTAAGTCGATTCGTTACATTTTGTATATCGATACTGATAGAATGAGTCAGTTTAGGGCTGTTAATTTTATAACTAAAAGACAGATCCAACCTAAAGTAATCGGCTGTTTTTTGACTATAGGGTTGTGTCCAATCGCGCATGGTATAACCAACTTCTCTAGATGCTTCCAGATCGATAGGCGTAATTCGACGGCCTCCTGAAAATAGTGCTTTACCATTCAAACCGATCCGGTTATTTCCTTTCTTTCCCACGACAAATTCTTTGCCGCCTAACAGGTTTAATTGATAGTTCCCGTTGAATCTGGTATCGTATTCAATACCATTCTTTGGCGTATATTTTGATTCAAAAACAGAAGCAGTAAGCATTCCATAGTAATCATTTGCAAAGAATTTTTCCAAGGTAAAATCAACTCCATAATTACGTGCGGAACCACTGTTATCAGCTGGATCAGATCCGGTGATGTCCCAAATATCCGCTGAGTTAATGATGGATCGTGTTGAGCCAACTGTTCTCTCAACAGCGACATTCGTTAAGTCTTGATAATAGATTTCAGTTTTTACTCGCCATTCTTTACTGATAGACCAGTCATGTCCTATAACCGCATGCATCGCCTTCATAAGCTCAACACCCTTATTCGGCGAAGTTCGATTCCCATCTTGTGCTGTTTGCTCCAAATAATAAAAACTTGCATGTTCTGGACGGGAATGAGTTCCCCATGCAAAACTCAACTTATGTTTGGCGGAAAGATCATATTGTAGAGACAGACGGGGTTCTAAAGATTGATCCTTGTTTAGATCGTAATAGGTGTAATGCAGCCCTGCATTTAATGTCCAAAGAGGCGAAAACTTAAACTTCCATTGACCATAACCTTGCAATAGCATTGCATCTCCTTTATTATCAAATAAAGTAACAAATCGATTTTCACTATCTTTGAAATATTCATAATTCAAATCAAACTGCTGCTTGGCTGCAATAAAACCCATTCTTAACGTATTGCGCGCATTTATTTTTGAATTATATAAAATAGATCCTCTTAAATAATTATTATTTAAAGCCCCTTTTTCATCCAATATCCGATTGTAATTTTCATGCTTATCCAAGTAATATTGTTCAAGATCCGTTCTGTCGGTAGAGGCAGCCAATACAGAATATAAATAGCTATTGTTGGATAAAAGAATCCTGTGTCCTAATCCTACAGTTCCTACTGCTTGTTTTTCCAAAAATCCCCATTTGTCATCATCGTATTCCCAGATTGTACTGTCAGCCTCCGGATCAAAAGAAGAACTGTTCATACCCCCAAGACCAAATAATGTAAAGCTCCCAATATTTTTAGTGACAATATTTACTTTAAAAGATAGGTCAGAATATATCGGAGTGACATCTCCCGCTGGACTTATACCAATCGCATCCAACGCACCTAAGGTTGAGTATCGATAATTGATCAAGTATGAAGATCCTGAACCTTTATCGATTGGCCCTTCGGCAGCGGCTTCTATACCCAATGCCCCTAACATAAAGGCATACTCTGCTTTTTCATCGTTTCCTTTCCGCATTTTTAAATCGAATACACCTGAAGCTGCATTACCATATTCAGCTGGAAAAGCGCCAGTATAAAAGTCTGAATTAGAAAGGATGGAACTTGACAGCATACTCACTGCTCCTCCTGAACCACCCAATGAACCAAAATGGTTGGGATTTGGAATTTCAATACCTTCTAATTTCCACAGCATACCTCTGGAAGAATTTCCGCGCACAACAATTTCATTAAAAAGATCTTCACCACCTCCCAGGGAAACGCCTGCATAATTCATTGCCATTCTGGCCGGGTCATTAAAAGCTCCAGCATACCTGCTAGTTTCCTCTACAGAAAAAGAACGAGCACTTACCGCAGCCATTTCATTGATTGCATTAGACTTATCTAATACAGCCCTAACTACCACCTCATCCATCATAATAGAAGATTCAATCATACGCAAATTGAGCACAACTTCTTTTCCTGAAGTGACCTGTATTTCATTCAATACGATCGATTCATAACCCAGGTAAGCAATAGCAAAGCTGTGTCTGCCAACTGGAATATTTTCTAGTTTAAATTTTCCATCCAGGTCAGTTGCAGTGCCAGTTGCAGTTTCCTGATTTAACCAACTAATCGTAGCACCAATTAATGGAATTTCGGATTCTTTATCCAAAACAGTTCCGCGAATAGTTTGATAATTTGTTTGTGCCTTTAGACCAGTTGAGTATATGCAAAAGGATAGCATTATCAAGATGATTGATCTCCAATTTTTCATTTTGCCAGGTTTAGTAATTTAAGAAAAAGTCAGGTTGAATATTTATCTTAAGATGCAGGAAATTCATCCATACCCCTATCGCATAATAAATAAAAAATAAAATTAGGATTCAACAGAATTGAGTTTACTTAAATGTGCATGCTTAATCCAAATGTTGCTTCCCACACAATTCCTTTGGAATGGAATTCTTACCTTTGGACTAGTCAACACGTTATTTAGATGATCAGATTCACGATTTTTTTCTTTATCCTATTTTTGCTGGGATGTCAGAAACAAGATGAAATAATGGATAATCGATTATCCGATTACCTGGATCAGTCTGGTCTGGTCTTAAGTAATTCGTTAATAGCTTGTGCAGCGAGTTTTCCATTGGCGAATGTAAAAGAAAATCTTACGAATTCTATTTTTTTCTTACCCATTAAGGGAGCCCGAGATTTTAAATACTTTGAGACCAGAAACATCGATGAGAATCCGGATGATCTCAAAAACTATTTTGAAATAGAGCTTGATCATGAACCTGTATTTAACTTTCTTAAAAAGTTTAATCGCCCGCAAGTTCAAGATGAAGTGTGGTGTAAGGTTACTTATATTGTAAACGATTCATTGCACATTTGCAATGCCATTAGAATAAAAGAACCAATTAAACCATCAGAAATAAACCCTGGTTTAATAGTGAGTGAATCCCTGGGCAAAGGAAGCGTGAAATTTTCCTGGGTAGATGGGATCTATTTGGAAAATGCAATATATTTTCAAGTGGTCTCAGATGACTCAGGTAACCTGATTACTGGAACCTATACCTATGATCAAACATTTACTTTCTTTGATCCTTCAAATATTGTCTTGAATATTAATCCGTCGGATCATATCCCAAAGCTCGATCCCGGTGACTACCAATTTACTTTAATGGCGGTAAGTATAGATAACTGGGTTAACTTATTAGGCACTATCGATTTTCAGGTAGATTAGAAACAACAATAAGATCATTGTGGTCATTATCGAATGGATATAAAATTAGGCCAGCCCAAAATTTCTATATACTTTTGCCCGTTCTTAAAAAAATAAAACAATCATGATACGAATTTCAATTGGCTTATTAGCCCTAGTTATAATCGCTTTTACCGCTTGTCAAACAGCCATTGGTGGTGATGATTTTGTATTGGCATCTCGAGTAGATAGTTTATCTTATGCACATGGTGTGAATTACCAAGCAGGCGCCAACGGTTTAGGAGCCATGGGTATTACCCTAAATCCTGAAATGTATTTGAGAGGGTTTGAAGCGGCCCAGTCAGAGGATCCGAATTGGTCTCAGGAAGCATCAACCGCTTTTTTAATGCAATTTTCTCAAGAACTAAGACCCCGCAACGGTCAACCTTTTACTGATGACGACCCCATGTTGACAAATCCTGACTCACTCTCCATGGCACTAGGAGCTTATGACAGTTATACTTATAAAGGGTGTGGATATGAAGTGAATGGAGAGGCTGTATGTGCGGGGATTCGTGAAGCAAGTGCTGGAGGCAATAGATTATCCGATAACATCTATACGCAATTGAATAGTACTTTTGATAGTGAGCTCAATGCTGCTTTAATGGCTGACCGCCAGGCTAAAGGTGAAGAAGCAAAACTCAAAGGGGTTCAATTCCTCGCAACCAATAAAAATGAAGAAGGTGTCCAGGTTACGGAGTCAGGTCTACAATACAAAGTGATTAAGGCTGGCTCTGGAGCTTCTCCTAGTGCTACCCAGACCGTTTCCGTACACTATGAAGGCCGACTGATTGATGGTAAAGTTTTTGATAGCTCTATTCAACGTGGTGAGCCTACTGAGTTTCCTGTAAATCGAGTTATTCCAGGATGGACTGAAGGATTACAATTAATGAAGCTTGGTGCAAAATATCAATTTTATATCCCCACAGAATTGGCCTATGGACCTCAGGGTGCCGGTGGCAGTATTGGCCCAAATGAGACCCTGATCTTTGATGTGGAGTTGTTGGAAATAAAGTAATAGATATCCCAAACCGGTGATTAGTAATTGGTTAATCTAATTACTAATCACCGGTTACTAATGATTAATTTCCTTTCAGTCCGGCCGCTGTTCTATCTTCCAAAGCTGGAGCTGGTGTCATCACAGGCGGTTTTTCCTTAACCAGCTTCATCACTTCATCAACTACTCGCTCGATCTGTGGGTCTCTTCCTTGGATCAGAATATTAGGATCATCCCATACTTCGATATCCGGGCTTACGCCTTCTCCTTCCCAAAACCAATGACCATCATTATCATATAGACGGGCTCCCGGAACTGTAATACCTCCTCCATCAATAAGCTGGTGTCTAGTTGCTGGACCTACTAAAATCCCCAGTGTACGTTCACCTACAATCGGCCCGGCTTTCAATTCCTGAAATGCCCAAGGTAATCCATCACCACCGGATCCTGCCCAACCATTAATTAACATACCCATGGGCCCTGTATTCGTCTTGATGGGATGGGTATGGTCCTTGCCATGCCTCCAATGTAAATTGTACACGACTGGTCGTTTCATCAATTCCAGAAATCGATCAGCTAGCTGACCACCTCCATTAAAACGCTCATCGATAATAAATCCCTTTTTGTGAAGTTGTCCATAAAACATTCGAACCAGTTCCAGCTGGCCTCGACTTGATGTATTGGACATATATACATATCCCAACTGTCCATTGGATAATTCATCCACCATCTCACGGTTATTTTCTATCCATTCCAAATAACGCAATTGAGTCTCTTCATTGGGTGTAAGACATTTGACCACGTGCTTTTTGGCATTGATTTTAGAACCATCCCTGCTTATTAATAAGGATACCGTTTTCCCGGATAATCCTTCAAAGGATGCATAAGGATCCTTTGCCATATCTAGCATCAAACCATTAACCGCAAGAATATAATCTCCGGTCTGAATATCAACACCCGGTCGGTCAAACGGAGACCTAATCTCTGTATCCCAATCAGCAGGTCTTATGATTCTTTTTATCTGATACTTATCATTTTTTATATCGAAATCAATACCTAAAAAACCAGTGCTGATAGGGGTGACCTGCTCATTATCTCCACCAAAAGTATAAGTATGTCCAGCACTTAATTCCGCAGCCAGATTGGATTGTATATTACTTACATCCCAACGGGTCCGGGCATCCTTCAACAAAGCACCATATCGATCTCTCAAGCTTTTCCAGTCCAATTGATGCATATGAGGATCATAAAAGAAATCTCGATGTCTTCGCCATGTATCGTTAAATATTTGTTCCCATTCGGCTCGAGGTACCAGATTCATTACCAGGTCATCAGTAGGAATCGCATCTTTAATCTTTTGATCAGGTGCTGGTTTAATAATTCCATATTTCCCCTTTGAGCCAACAAGAATTGACTTCCCATCAGCAGTCACTACAGCTCTACTTACATCGGTAAAAACATCTTTTTCTTCTCTTTCATTGAAATCATATAGAACCAACTTATTTGAACGGTCATTGGTACCCGTATTCGAAGACCGCCAATAAACCAATTTATCCTCAAAAGGCATGAGGCCGTCAATATTTCCTGGGGCTGCTGGTAACAATACAATCCTTGATTCCAAATCTTCAAAATTAATCTCTACCACTACTTCAGCACTATCTCGATCAGCTTTGTCTAAATCATCATTTATTTCATTTGCTCCTTTCTTTTTTGATTTTTTCTGAGCATCGTCTACTGCCGGTTTTTCTACTTTTTTATCCTCTTTTAATTCCAACTCATCATTCTTTGTAAACAATAAAGACTTAGTATCCTTCATTAAAGCAATCGAAGCGATATGTGTTGCATTTGGATAGATCCAGGTCCCATCACCCATATCAGAATAAATCGCCCTGAAACTTCGATCCGTCAAAAAGAACAAATACTTGCCATCTGCACTAAAAACTGGATCAGAATCGGAATAAAAACCACTGGTAGCCTGGTGAACTTTATTTTCCCTGGTATCGTAGATGAAAATTGCATAATTGGCATTATCCAATCCTTGAGTGAAGGTAATCCACCTGGAATCTGGTGACCAGGCTATTTGATATCCAAATCTACCTCCATGACCTACATTCCAATTGGTGTTTCCAGCAACTATTGTTGATCCAGAATCAACATCAATTAAAGAAATAGCATTGGTTTCATCAATAAAGGCAATTTTCTTACTATCGGGCGACCAGAATATATGGTACCCAAACCCTTTTCTGCGATCCGTAAGTTTTCTCGGTGGATTGTCCTCTAAAGTACTTTGCAAATAAATTTCATATTCCCCATCTTGATCGCTCCAAAAAGCGATATGTTTCCCATCCGGTGACCAGGCTGGGCTTCGATCAAATGCCCCGCTGGAACGAGTCATGTTCATTGTATATCCTTCTTTAACTGGTACATTAAATAATTCCCCTCGAGCTTCAAATATGATCCGTTTTCCTCCAGGTGAAGCGGTCATGTTAGCTATTCTACTTTTGACATTTTCAGCATGAGGTATTTCTACTGAAAGATCACTAACAATTTGTACATCGATCGATTTGTATTCTTCATCGGCCAAGTCCATTAAATACATCGTACCGCCCATTTCAAAAACCAAGTCCTGGCTACCTGCTGATATGTAGGATATGTCAAAATCCTTAAACTGAGTTATTTGTGTTGTGGTCTGACGTATTATATCATAAGACCAGAGGTTGAGCCGCATGTTTTCTCCTTGGTCTGAAAGAAAGTATACTTTTTCACCAGCCCATGTGGGCTTTCCATCATTGGCGTTATTCTGAGTAACGTTCACCACTTGATTGGTAATTAAATCATGGATGAGAATATCCGAAGCTAATCCGCCACGGTACCTTTTAAAGGGATAATTTTCGGTAATCTTAGTAATGTAAGCCAATTTATTTCCATCGGGTGAATAACTAGCAAGTTCACCGTAGGGTATATCCAATTTTTTTGGGAATCCACCGAGATGATGAACTTTATAGAATTGTCTAAATGACTGACGACCGCTTTCTCTAGCAGACGCAAATAGTAAATGTTCTCCATCCGGATGCCACTCGATCATTCGGTCGTAATGGGATTGATAGGTTATTCGGTTAGGTATGCCTCCTTTCGTAGGCATTACATAAATATCGGCATTCCCATTGTAGGAGGCCGTATATGCTATCCGGCTACCATCCGGAGAAAATCTAGGATATGATTCTTC
Source organism: Lewinellaceae bacterium (assembly GCA_024639065.1). Taxonomy (GTDB): domain Bacteria; phylum Bacteroidota; class Bacteroidia; order Chitinophagales; family Saprospiraceae; genus JAHEJC01. The sequence goes on from JAHEJC010000036.1 coordinate 12,778, forward strand.
TCCTGGAGAATGCGTGACTTGACTTGCCCTGCCTCCTTCTTTGGGCATTACCCAAATATCTCCGCCATATACAAAAGTTATTTGAGTATCAGACACATCCAGATATCTAAATAATTTAGCATTGATCTGGCCAAATGCCAAACTCGAAGCAAAGAGTATTAATGTTATAAATAGTAAATGTTTCATGAAAATTTCATTTTTTAGTTTAGTACCGAAATATCCAATATTACCATGATCAAATGAGCCACCTGGCTTCGTTTATTTGGATACTTTCGCGTTCAATTATCTATTACAAATGTGTAGTTAACAGGCGTTAAAAAAAAATTTTAAGTTTGAACTGATTTTAGTTAATTCAGTAAATTAAATATTATAAACAAGTTGAACAAATAATGACTAATCCGAATGACAACCTCCAGTCAGTTTCAGATGAAATAGCCAAATATCTCGATCAATAAGTCTCTCTTTTGAAGCAGGAAAACACCCTTTTATTCATATTTTATATCCAAATAATAAATGGACTAAAAGTTGTCTTGAAAACACCTTATCTTAGAATCAATAAATTGAAAAGACCATGAAAACCAATTTTGGCATTTTTATCTTACTGATGATACACCATTTGATCAGTGCACAATCATTATCTCCCGAGGTGATTGCTTCAGGAGGAACTGTATGGAGTAACGATGCAATAGGCTCTATCAGTTGGACACTGGGAGAAATGTCAGTTAAAACCTATTCCACCACTGATTTCTTAATCACCGAAGGATTTCAGCAACCATCAGTAACTACAACTCCAGTATTAGTGCATCCTGAACTAGGACTCACTATTTCCATATTCCCCAATCCTACTACTGGGTCTCTGTATTTAGAAATCGCTGACCTAAAAGATCCAATTACCATACAGGTGGTAAATATACTGGGGAAATCATTTAGTCAACACCAATTGATAACGACTAAAAGTATTTTAGATCTTCATGACCTACCTGCCGGTATTTATTTTATTCAAAGCCATATACAAAACAAACTTATAGGAACATTCAAAATTCAAAAAATCTAAACCAATTACTATGAAAACCGTTTTTACCACGATCGTAATTTTATTTTTTAGCTGTATTATCTTTGCGCAAACCCCACAGCGTTTTAATTACCAAGCAGTAGCTCGAGCTGCTGATGGCACGGTGATGGTCTCAACCAACCTGGGTATACGCGTCAGTATCGTTGACCAAAATAGTAATGATGTAATGTACTCCGAATCTCATTCCAAAACAACGAATAGGATAGGGTTATTTAACCTCCAAGTTGGACAAGGGACGTTGATTTCCGGGGAAATGGCAACTATTGATTGGTCTGCAAGTTCATATGATCTCAAAGTGGATATTGATTATAGTGGCGGCACGGATTACACCCCGGTAGGATCATCACAGATTCTTTCTGTTCCCTATGCTTTACATGCAGAAACAGTAAGTCAAGTGGATGATGCTGATGCGGATCCATCCAATGAAATCCAATCACTAAGCATTGAGGGAACTACCCTGACTATTTCGGATGGCAACTCAGTCAATCTACCGGCAACCGGGGGTGGTGGAGATGGTGATAATGATCCGAATAATGAGATCCAAGATATATCTTCAATGGTCGATGGATCCGATGTTACCTTAGAAATTTCTAGAGGCGGTATAGGCACTACATTCAGTATTGCCGATTCGGATGCAGATGCCAGCAACGAACTTCAGACCATATCCAAAGCCGGGAGTACAGTCACCTTGTCTAATGGAGGAGGAACTTTTGAGGACGCTACGGATGATGCCGATGCAGATGCTAGCAATGAACTTCAGACTCTCAGTTTGACCGGAAATACGCTTTCCATTGCAAACGGTAATTCGATCGTCCTGCCTATAAGTGGAGGAACGGATGCCGATGCGGATCCCATGAATGAAATTCAAATGCTCAGTAAGTCTGGAAATACGATTTCTTTATCGCTGGATGGTGGTAATGTTACGGATGAAGTGGATGACGCTGATGCCGATCCTACCAATGAGTTGCAACAGTTGACTATGTTAGCTATTGCCGATGCAGGCATTGATGGTATGACCCAATACCAACTACAATTGACTGGCAATGATCCGATAGACTTACCATTCAATCAATGGTGGGGTGCAACAATACTCACCAGCCTTCCACCTCAAGTAGGCAATATAAACACACCTTACCCCGTAGCCATCAACAACGCACTCAGTGCATTAAGTGCCAATATTCCTAACCTAGAAACATTAGATTTAACGGTAGGTGATGCTACAACCAGTGCAACTCATATTCAATCGACAGGTATTCATTGGGATGGAGGTACATTGAGCAACGATCTGGGCTGGTTTTTAGAAAAAGAAGAATTACGTTATGGAGTAACATTGCCCTCCAGTGATTTCAAAGCAAAGCTGACTAAAGAAGATCTTAGTTTTTTAAACGAGGGTGGATGGACCAGTAGTTATTTGGGAGGAGCTTCTTCTGGTGAATTGTCTTTATATCCTGGAGGTGGAACACCTCAGTTTTTCAGGGCATGGCTTGATGGTACTAGCCCAAAAATTTTGTTGAACAATTTTACACAAAAAATAGTGGAGGGTAGGCCCTCAGGACAGGGGGGTGGAGAATGGGCTACTTTTGGATCCGATGGTAACCGGAACATTTGGATGACTCATCTTAATAACTTCCCAGATAATGGCTGGCTTGGAGTAATTGACGGAGAAGGCGTGGCACAAGCCGTAATTTCGGTGAATTCGGCTGGGCTCGGAGTTGTAACAGCTGACATGAAAAATTTTGTGATGGATCACCCCTTGAATCCATCAAAAAATATTCTATATGCATCCTTGGAAGGCCCTGAAGCCGGTGCTTATGAAAGAGGAACCTCAACCTTGACAAATGGAGAAGCCAATATTCAATTTTCCGAGCACTTCAATCATGTAATTGGCACTCAAAACATGACCGTTATGATCACCCCTTTATCGGCTGATTCTAAAGGTATTGCCGTCATCGAAAAAAGAGCCGATGGATTTAGAGTGAAGGAATTGCTTAAAGGAAAAGGTACCTATGAATTTGATTGGGAGGTAAAAGCAGTGAGAGCCGGATTTGAAGATTATAACCCGGTAGTTGATAAAGCAGCTCATAGTCCAGCAAGTACATTTGAAATAAAAAATCGTTAATTAGAAAATAGCGATAAGCGTTCTAGAGATTGAATGCTAGGCAACCTAAAATCAGATTGCACAATTTTGTTTATTCATAGCGTCAGGAATGCTTATCCGTCCAATTTTAAATTAAGAAATGATCCTGCCCGATCTCTATTATAGATTAGGGTGATGTCATCTTGAGGTATAGTTTCCGATTTTCTCTGAGTACTTCCTGAAATTTTTTCCCACTGATCAGCTCAGCCCCCAGGCTGCGCATATGAGGGGTGTCTTGTTGACAATCTATCAATAAGAATTCTTTATTGACTAAATCATTTGCCAGCGTGATAAATGCAGCTTTTGAGGCATTTGATTTTTTTGAGAACATCGATTCACCAAAAAATATTTTACCAAGGGATAGACCGTAAAGACCACCCACTAATTCTCCTTCTTTCCAGGTTTCTACTGAAAGGGCGACACCGGCACGATGAAGTGATTTATAAGCCGAAATCATATCTTGGTGTATCCAGGTGCTTCCAGGTTGCCCGGTCCGGGGAGCCGCTGCGCATTGTTCGATGACTTGGTCAAAGGATTGATTAAAAGTGATCTCAAAAATCTCTTTTTTTAAGATGGATCGCATACTCTTCGAAATCTTTACCCTGGAGGGGTATAAAACGAGTCTGGGATTTAAACTCCACCAAATGATTGGTTCAGATCGATCATACCATGGAAAAATACCAAATAAATAAGCTGTAATCAATCGAGATAAGCTAAGATCACCTCCAATTGCTAGTACACCGGAAGGATTGGCAAGAGTAGGATGAGGAAATATTAATTCATCCGAAGGCAACCAAAACATCTAAGAGTTTTGCTTACATAATTCAATAACAGCTGATAGGCCTCGATCTACTAAAGCATCCTTAAAAGGACGTAATTCATTGAATCCTGCAGTTTTTACGATGGCCTTCCCTTTGAAGTGTATAATCAAGGATAATTGCTCTGCTTGTTGATGAGAATGACTCAGTATTTCTACAAAACATTGAATTACCCAATCGAATGTATTAAAGTCATCGTTGTAGACAACCAATTGAGCTTCATTCCCAATATCGGTATCTTGATCTTTTATTAAAGTCTCTTCTAGTTGTGCAAATACTTTTTCCCAAACCATACTAAATGGAGGTTTTTATGCTTTGGACAAGCTTTTTTGTTTTAATATATTTTTTATGACTTCAAAGTTGGGTAGCTCTCTAGCATTTTCCAGTACCTCAGCATATTTTACAAATCCATTCGGATCAATGACGAAAGCCGACCGCTTTGATACTCCTTTCATATCAAACCCGAAAGTTTCATACAGGCATCCATAGGATCTGCTAACCTCTTTGTTAAAATCTGATAGCAAAGGGAAATTAAGTTGTTGTTCTTGCTTAAATTTTTTTAAGGCATAAAGAGAATCGACGGAAATACCAATCACCTCCGAGTTTAAATCATTGTATTCACTCAGATTATCTCTGATGGAACATAATTCCTCAGTGCAAGTAGAAGTAAAAGCTAATGGGAAAAATAAAACAATGACATTTTTACCCCGATAATCCAGCAAACTCACTGGTTCTTTTGATGTATTGTAAAGATTAAATTCAGGCGCTTTATCACCTTCAGTTACCGTCATGTTTTAAATTTAATTCAATATTTAAGATTATCGAAATATTGTGGCCGCAAAGATAAAAATTGTTTCCGCTTCTTGGCATTATACTCAAATTTTTTGAAAAGTATCAAGAGCGATCCTGTTCATTAATATGGCTATATATTAATGAACTAATAAGCAAATTTATATCTATGGAATTTATAATCCATTATCCAAAAATGGTTTCATCGTACTGAATTGTTGAACCTAAAGGAGAAAATCTAATTATGATTTATTCTTGATCGCCATTAACAATCCATCTCTTATCGGTAATATGATCATAGATTTTATTCGGGGGTCTTGCTTTACTGTATTATTAAATTTATGCATGGCATTCGTGTCTTTATCCTGTTCTTGTTCCACCACTTTGCCACTCCACAATACATTGTCTGCCAATAGAATTCCTCCTGGATTAAGCAGTCCAATGGCAAGTTTAAAATAAGTAGCATACTCCATCTTACCTGCATCAATATATACAAGATCATAAGGGTTCTTTAAACCAGGTAAAATAGTAAGTGCATCACCCCATAGGACATTTATCTTTTCCTGATATTCGGTAAAATACTTATCGTGAAAGTAAGCATACTCTTTGTTCACTTCAATTGTATCCAGGCATCCATCATCCGGAAGAACTTGCGCGATAGCCAGTGAAGTATACCCCGTGAAAGTACCAATTTCCAAAACATTTTTGACAGCGGCCAGCTGAATAATCTGCTGCAAATAGAGTGCTTGCAAATGACCGGTAAGCATTTGTGGAGCTAATGTTTTTAAATAAGTCTCGCGTTCTAATTCATAAAGTAACGGATCTGGATCCGTTGAGTTTTGATCACAATAATCTTGAATGGTCTTAAAGAATCCGTTTTGCATGATTTTCCTTAAAGTTAAACTGAATAAATCTTTGTTGGATGAATGTATTCATAACCCTCGATTCCTTGAAGCCCTCCTGTATGGATTATCAATATGGGTTCATCTCTGGACAACTGACCACATTCAACTTGACTTTTGATTTCCCAAAATAACCTATTGGTGTAAATCGGATCCAACTTAAAACCAGTTCGTTCAAATACCTTTTGCATAAATGCCAACATCTTTTCATCCAGGCGTCCATAGCCAAATCGTTTTTTTGGGTAAATAATTTTAAAGTCTTTGTTTAAATATTTTGGCACCAGGTCTTTAATTCGGTAGGCTATACTAGGGTCATTTACAGCACTTACTCCAATTACTTTTATATGACTCGGAATTTTACTCAATATGCCTGCTAAAGTGCCTCCTGTACCACAGCTTACCCAAATAGAGCTTATAGAATTGAGTTCAAGCTGGGAACCAATTTCCGAAATCATCTCCTGTACTCCAAAAACACAATTTGGATGACTTCCTCCTTCGGGAATGACCAAATCATCCACAGTTTCAGGTTGATAATTTTGGACAAAGTCTCGATATAAATGGCGAGGTATATATTCTAAATTAGTACCCTGGCTAATGAGTCTGGCAATCGTCGGATTTTGATTAAAATGAGACGCTCCTCGAATGTATACTTTGAGGGGAACCTTTAGCGCCTGAGCGATAGTACTTACAGCACAAAGGTGATTGCTAAATGCACCACCAAAGCTAACCCATCTATTAAATTTTCCCTGCGAAGCTTCTTCAACCACTGCTTTGAGTTTTCGCCATTTGTTACCGCTGATTAATGGGTGAATCAGATCATCTCGTTTTACGAAAGTTCGTACTGGAAATTCTTCAAGGGTAATAGTTTGTACAGGACTAGGCAATCTGAGCAAAGATTCAATAACCGTAATCATTGGAACATTCACATCTTATGGCTTCAAGATGATCAATCGCTTCGTCGAAATGGTTTTTCCTTGTTCATTCTGTAATCGATAAAAATATGTACCTTTTCTAAGATGAGAAACATTCAATTTGACGGTTTTACTCTGGCTTACATAATACTTTTCTTCCCATACTTTCATCCCCAGCAGATTGATTATTTGTACATCATAAAAACCAGATGGAAGATTAATCAGATTAAAGCGAATTTTTCCTAAAGTCGGGTTAGGATAGGCAAAAATATCTTGTTTAAGCGTTTTTAATTTTATCGAATTTGTCAAGAAGGGGTGACTAGTAAAATTAGCTTGATTAATTTCTTCAGTAATTGGATCTAAAAATAACTCAGCTACCGGCACCTTGGTCTTGTTGGACCAGAATACTTCTTTACGCAAAGAATCCTTAGAAAACAGATTACTACCTGAAAATAATTCCGATACGTCTTGCCAAGGAATAGACTGACTTTTTATTTCTAACTTTTTTGTGCGTACTTCGGAAATAGATTCTTTTACGGCATCATACTGATCCACATGGAGATCCACTTTCCCGTCTGCAGTCACGCTGGACTTTCTATTAATCTCCATGACATACCGGGCAGAATCTGGGGTGTAAGGAAGCATTTTAAGGATCTCACTGGGTATATCGTCATTCGTTATTGGCATGTACAAATTGTAAATACCGTTCTGATGATCTTGATATTCCAATGGTACTGTTTTGACCGGATAGGGTACATCAAAAAAAGAAGGTCTTTCCAAACCCAGGTTCATGAAATCATATTTACTATAGCCTGCAATAGAAAATTCATTAGGTTTAAGCAGCGCATACATCTCATAACCTTCTATCGTATTGATAACGGCATCGGCTTTTTGAAATAAGCTAGCATATTCCCCAAACCTGGCTGGCTGCACGATTAGCTGATACACATAAGGAGCGGAAAGAGCATTGAAATCCCAAAACATTCCCTTTCCATTTAAATCATATCTCAACTTATCCGGTAGCTTATCAGTCTGAATCTCTAAGGTATCGTACAGCTGTGGGATAGATTTGGTTGAAATAACGGTCTGCGTATAAGCGCTTATTAAAAACGCATACATAAAAAAGCCAATTAATACCCATGGTTTTCTTGTCATACAGACTGCAATTCGACAAATTTTAAGTATTCTCCTTTTCTTTCTATTAAGGTTTCATGATTACCCTGCTCAATTACCTGACCATCCTTTAAAACAATAATTTCATTAGCATGTTGAATCGTTGATAGGCGATGCGCTATTACAATCACCGTCCTGTTTTTCATAATTTCATTCAATGCTTTTTTAACCCACTTCTCTGATTCGGCATCCAAAGCAGATGTCGCTTCATCCAATATCAAAATTGGTGGATTCTTTAATAAAGCCCTGGCGATCGTTAACCGTTGTCGCTGACCACCACTCAATTTCACTCCTTTGTCACCAATTATGGTTTGATAACCTTCTTTGGTTTTAGTAATGAAATCATCAGCAAATGCCAATTTTGCTGCTTGCTCTACCGCACTAATATCTACATCTTTTATGCCAAAAGTAATATTGTTGAATATCGTATCATTGAACAATATGGCTTCTTGGGAAACAAAACCAATTAATGAACGCAAGGACTTTAAAGTATATTCTTTTATAGGACGATTGTCGATCCGAATCTGTCCATGATCCACATCATAGAATCTTGGGATAAGATCAGCAATAGTAGATTTACCAGCCCCAGACGCACCCACCAGTGCCAGGGTAGACCCTTTGGGTAACACAAAATTTATCTTGTTTAGCACGGGTTTCGTTGATTCCGCATAGCTGAAAGTGACTTGATCAAACTCCAATTTATCTTTAAAATCAGCAATATCAAAGGCGTTTTCCGAATCGTTGATCGATACATCTGTATCTAATATTTCATTAACTCTATCCAATGCTGCGAGCCCCTTTTGAACATTATAGTACGCCGTTGAAAATGCTTTAGCTGGATTGATCACATAATAAAAGGCAATTAGAAAACCAAAAAACGTATCCGGCTCTATTCGCTCTAAAAATACTTGCGTAGAGCCATACCACATCAACGTGGCGACCACTACGATGCCTAAGAATTCAGATAAAGGTGAGGAGAGGTCCCGTCTCCATAATATGCGATTCAGTAGGTTTTTATAAGCAAAATTTCCAGCTGCAAATCGATCTCTTTGGTAACCCTCCGCATTAAACGCTTTTACAATCCTCAATCCATTTATCATTTCCTCTACTTGAGCAACCAACTGGCCTAATTGGGTTTGGGCCTGGTGAGATTTCTTCTTTAAGGTCCTGGAAATACTCCCAATGATAAATATGGTAAAAATGATAAGGCCAAATACAAATAAGGTAAGCATCGGACTTACATAAATCATGAATAGCAGTGAACCAATAATGATGATGGGTTCTCGTACCAAAGCCTCCAGCATACTTAAAATAGAAACCTCAATCTCTGAAATATCTGAACTCATTCTTGAAAGCAGGTCTCCTTTACGTTCTTCAGTATAAAATGCCAATGGCAGGTTCAACATTTTATCAAACAACTTCTGGCGAATATCTTTAACAACCCCATTGCGTACGGGCGCCATAAAAAAAAGTGATAAATAACGGAAAAGATTTTTTAAGAAAAATAAACCGACAACAATCAGACAGACATAAATCAAAGCGGTCTTGGGATCATAGATTTCAATAAGCTTACTGAAATAGTACTTAATTAAATCTAAAACACCCGATGCACTCCAGGTGAATTCAGGTTTCTCCAACATTCGAGGTTCAAGATTAAAAAGTATCTGGAAAAAAGGAATGATTGCGGGAATACTGATAATCGTAAAAATAGCCATGAGCACATTTGATAGAATGTTCAACGAAACCAGAGCTGCATATGGCTTAATATATTGGAAGAGCTGTTTAATATCTTTCATCAAAGATCAAAATACCTAAAATCTGAGTAGCTATTCACTTTTTATTTTACTGAAATCAAATGTTTCTAGAAATCCAGTATGGATATTACCCTTCCTGAAGTTTTCATCCTTCATCAGAGCTTGATGAAAAGGAACCGTGGTTTTTAATCCTTCAATAATAAATTCACCTAAGGCTCGCTGCATTTTGGTAATACAATCTTCTCTGGTCTCGGCCTTACAGATCAGTTTGGCAATCATGGAATCATAATGTGGTGGTACCACATAACCAGCATATACGTGCGTATCAACTCTTACACCATGTCCTTTTGAGCTATGAAAGGATTCTATCTTACCTGGGCTTGGTCGAAAATTATTTAATGGGTCTTCAGCATTGATTCTACATTCCATAGCGTGTAAACGTGGGATATAATTTTTACCCGAAATAGGTAACCCCGCGGCTACTTTAATTTGTTCTTTAACCAGGTCTTTTTCGATTACTTCTTCAGTCACCGGATGTTCCACTTGAATCCTGGTATTCATTTCCATAAAATAAAAATTAGCTTTGGCATCTACCAAGAACTCTACTGTTCCTAATCCTTCATACCGAATCGCCTTACCTGCCTTGATAGCCGCCTCACCCATTTTCTTACGCAATCGGGGTGTCATAAACGGTGAAGGAGATTCTTCCACCAATTTTTGATGTCTTCTTTGAATACTGCAATCCCTTTCGGAAAGATGAGCTACTTTTCCTTTCTGGTCGCCAATAATCTGAAATTCAATATGCCGTGGTTTTTCGATAAATTTTTCAATGTAAATGCCATCGTTCCCAAAAGAGGCCATCGCTTCTTTCCGTGCATGATCCCATTGAGTTTCAAATTCTGCTTCTTCTCTGACAATACGCATGCCTTTGCCACCACCTCCAGCGGTAGCTTTAATAATAACCGGAAAACCAATTTTTTTACATATTTTCAATCCTTGTTTTACATCTTCTACAAGTCCACCCGAACCAGGAACGGTAGGTACTCCGGCCTTTATCATTGTTTCTTTAGCCGTCACCTTATCACCCATTTTTCTAATTTGATATGCTTGCGGGCCAATAAACTTAACTCCATATTCACTACACATTTCTGCAAAGTCAGCATTCTCAGCTAAAAAGCCATACCCTGGGTGAACGGCATCCGCATTGGTTATCTCCAAGGCGGCCATGATCTTAGGTATGCTTAGATATGATTCGGATGATGGCGGTGGACCTATACATACTGCTTCATCAGCAAATCGTACGTGTAAGCTCTCCTGATCGGCTGTAGAATAAACAGCAACCGTGGGAATACCCATTTCTTTACAGGTCCTGATTATGCGTAAAGCAATCTCTCCTCTATTGGCTATCAATATTTTTTTAAACATGTTTACTTTTTGTTTAAAAACAATCTAACCGTTTGGGTCTACTAAAAATAAGGGTTGTTCATATTCCACAGGAGATGCATCATCAACAAGAATCTTTACAATTTTTCCCGAAATCTCAGCTTCGATTTCATTGAATAGTTTCATCGCTTCAATAATGCATACCACATCTGTGGCAGCAATAGTATCACCTACTTTAATATAAGCAGGCTTATCTGGAGCGGATGACCTATAAAATGTACCGACCATAGGAGATTTTATCTCTACATAGGAAGTATCTGCCTTTTCATCTGGTGAGGGGGGAGTTTCCAGAGGAGTTTCTGACACCTTTGATTCCACCGGCAATGGAGCAACAGGTGATGGGACGGATATAACAGGTTGCATTCCGGTCATATCACCGGATTTAACCTTTGAATATATTTCTGATCTTATGGTCATTTCAAAATCTCCCTCCTTTACTTTGAATTCGGATAGATTAAATTTGTTGACCATTTTAATCAGATCAGTTATCTCCTTAAAAGTCATACTAAATTTATTTAGCTCTTTCTATATAATTGCCAGTGGCCGTTTCAATTTTGATTCTATCTCCTTCGTTAATGAACAATGGTACCCGCACTTCCGCCCCTGATTCCAGTTGAGCAGGTTTGGTAGCATTGGTGGCTGTATTACCTTTTACACCAGGTTCTGTATAAGTTATCTTCAGGATCAAGTGCTGCGGCAGTTCTACATTTAGTGGCATTTCTTTTTCCGCATGAAAAAGAATATCTACCTGGCTTCCCTCCAATAAAAATTGTGGATGATCAATCAGTTCTTCCTGAATAGCAACCTGCTCATAGGTCTCATTATTCATAAAATGATATCCCGACACATCCTTAAATAAGTATTGAAATTGTCTGCGTTCGATCCTTACTGGAAATATCTTATGTCCAGAATGAAAAGTAAAGTCTAAAACTCGGCCGGTTGTAAGACTTTTAATTTTGGTTCTTACAAACGCATTCCCTTTTCCAGGCTTTACATGTTGAAATTCCACAATGGAATACAAATCATTATTGAAATCAATAGTCAATCCATTCCTAATATCTGAAGTATCAGCCATATTACAAAATAAAGTTTGAAAACATAAAGATATTAAATTAATAGCTTAATACAGCCTATTAATAAGCCCATGTTAAGTAGGTAGATCCCCAGGTAAAACCACCACCAAATGCCGTGAGGATTAATCCATCTCCTTTTTGTAGCTGGGACTCGTAGTCCCAAAGACATAAAGGTAGTGTGGCCGCGGTAGTATTTCCATACTTATTAATGTTCATCATTACCTTGGAATGATCAAAATCGAGCATATTGGCCACGCCATCAATAATTCGTTTATTGGCCTGATGCGGTACCACCCATTGAATATCATCAGGTGACAAACTATTCCTGGACATTACTTCCTTTATTGTTTCAGTCATCCCTTTGATGGCCGCTTTAAATACGGAACGGCCCTCTTGAAATACATAATGCTCCTTATTATCAACTGTTTCATGACTGGGAGGTTTTAGAGAGCCTCCAGCTTTCATATGAAGAAATTCTCTGCCTGAACCATCCCCTTTAAACACGAAATCCTCCAATCCAAATCCCTCGTTTGCTGCTTCTAATAAAACAGCCCCACCCCCATCTCCAAATATTACGCAGGTTGTACGATCTTCATAGTCCACGATGGACGACATCTTGTCTGCCCCTACGACCACAATTTTATTGTATCTCCCGGCCTGGATAAACAGGGATCCGGTAGATAAAGCAAAAAGAAAGCCTGAACAGGCTGCATTTATGTCAAATCCCCAGGCCTTATTCAATCCTGCCTTATGGCAGATCGTATTGGCTGTATCCGGAAAGATCGTATCTGGCGTGACCGTAGCACATATCAATAAATCAATCTCCGATGCAGGTGTATTGGTTTTCTCTAATAGCCCTTTTACCGCGTGCATACCCATATCAGAGGTAGCCTTTCCCGGTTCTTTTAAAATATGCCGCTCTTCTACACCCGTTCTGGTTCTGATCCATTCATCACTGGTGTCAACCATAGTTTCCAACTCCTTATTGGTAAGAATATAGTCTGGTACATAACCATGAACGCCAGTTATTGCAACTTTCCTCAGCTCCATAAAGCAATTTTTCAATTTGAATTTTGAAGGCCGAAAGTTATAAAAAATGTTTGACAGTGAAGATCTATCCATTCTATTTGCCTACTTCGTGTTACTTACCAATAAATTACACTTGCTTACTTTCTATCATACCAGATAGTCCCCTGGTCACTTGGTTACGCAGGTGCATTTCAAAACTCATAGTCAAAAAAGGTAAATAACGGCCAGTTTTTTGCTATTGAAAAAAATTATAGACAAAATTTAAGTTATATATATTACATTATTTTAACATTTAAAATTACAGATATATTATTATAATTGATTATCAGTATTTTATATGTTTAATAAATTAATATTTAATATTTAACCTATATGTTAAAGTTTTAAAAATTGATGATTTGGTACTGTTTTTGAAATATTTAAACTGTTGAATCACATTTTTATACAGTTTATTAATTTATGTAATGTTTGTCAAAATGAATATTACAAACAAAAATCTAAGTAGCATGAAAACTTTAAAATTATTAATCTTGAGCGGTCTTTGCTTAGTAGCTGCTACGCTTGGAGCTACTGACACGGAGCAAATCAGAGTAGAATTTTTTACTGGCAGTGTTATCTCTGCACAAGAAAAAGCCATTTCTGAACAGAAACAATATTTCCTTGAATTTTATGCCGATTGGTGCAAACCCTGTAAGTGGATGGATGAAAACACCTACAGCAATTCAAATCTGGCTGAATATATCAACGATAATTATATCGCGGTCAAGGTAGATATTGATGATTTCGACGGACATGCATTAAAGCAAAAATACAACGTAGCTTATCTTCCTACCATCATTGTTTTTGATGAACAAGGGAATATTTTAGGTAAGCATGAAAAGTCAATGAACGCATCTAAATTATTAAAGACATTGAAAGGTCATCGTACATCCATTGCAACTGTAAATCCAACCAAAACTAATACAGTAAAAAATGATCGCGCTGCTAAAAATAGTAAAACAGCGGATAGAAAATCAAGTACGAGACCAGCTAGCTACACGAGCCATGAAGGAAGTCAATTGTATTCTATTCAGGTAGGTGTGTATAAAAATGCCAACAATGTTTTTAATCAGGTGGAACGACTTAAATACAAGTTTGATGCACCGGTTCAAGTGATCAATCATAAAGATCCTTCAAAAGGAATTGTAATGTACCGAATCGTAGTGGGTAAATTTTACAGCCATCGAGCAGCTGAAGAATATCTTAAAACCGTGAAAAGTAATGGTGTTGATGGTTTTGTAAAAGATATTACTGGACTCAAAACTGAAAATTAATGCCCATAGAATCAAAAACAATGTCCTCGGCAAAGTCCTAAACGGACCCATCCCAAAAACTGAGGTGCATAGTTTTTATTAAACCAAAACTGAGATGGAGAAGGTCAATAAAATTCAAAAGGAACTATTGATCTTCTTCCTACTCAGTTTTTTTATTCTACTATTTTTAAAAAACCGGGTATGATCTTATATATGACTATCATGATAATAGCGTACGGTATTTTGGATAAATTCTATATCCAAAAATATATACGCAAGTAACGGATCCGGCGCTATCTTTTTGTTAATCCATAAAAAGTTAGCAATATCGCAGGCAGCATTCCGTTACATTTGCGACTCTTTAGATTAGGATTTAATTTAATTTATTAGTCGGCCAAAAAGTCAAATTATAGTCATCAATCGCAACATTAGCTGAAGTGAAGCCCATGAATAG
>JAHEJC010000317.1 GCA_024639065.1 Lewinellaceae bacterium
ATCCATTGACAGATCCCTCGAGTATGGTTTTTGATGCCAAACGAATGGTTTATGGTGGTTTCCAACCGCTCGTCCAACAGGATGGCAGTGAGGCCAGATAAGTGATTCCATTTCTAAAAATCAGAATGTTCTTTCATTATGATAGAAATGAAGCCGTTGTTGAGCGATGTAGGGCCACAATAAAGGTGTCAGGGAAACCATCAGGACGACTGCTTCCTAATCGATACCTATAGAAGGCAGGCTTTTGGAATGGCCAAGCCATTGATCAAACCAAAATAATGGGATCTCATTAAATACCGCCTTTGTAAAAAAATAAAAACCTGACTTTCAATACGGTTCGCCTGAAAGTCAATAATTGAAAGCGACATCGGCCATCGGCCCTTTAGCAACTGCGCCCCCAATTCCGCCCGAGATAGAGCAGGAGAAGAATAGCCGTTGCAAATAACAAGGAATGCCAATAAAATTCTGTTATGCTCAACCGTTCCTGAAGCAATAATCATTTTTCATTTAACCATGTGTAAAGAAATAATTACATTAAGGCCTTTTGCCATTTGATAGCTTAGACTGCCATGAACAAACTTATATACTACTTGCTGGTTGTTCCGATATCGCGTTTACCCTTTAATATTTTATATGGAATCTCCAATGTACTCTACTACATCATTTACCGAATTTTTGGGTATAGAAAGGCGGTGGTCAGAAAGAATTTGACTAATTCATTTCCAGATAAATCCAAAACTGAGATACTTGTAATTGAAAGAGGTTTTTACCGGCACCTTTGCGACCTGTTCGTAGAAAGCATAAAGAACTTTACTATTTCTGAAACTGCCTCGAGGAAACGGATGAAAATGGTTAACCCAGAATTGTTGGAACCCTATTTTAATAAAGGGAAGAGTGTTATTCTGGTAGGAGGGCACTACAACAATTGGGAGCTGTTTGCACTGGCTATTCCCTCACAAATAAAGCATACGCCCTTAGCGCTTTATTCACCGTTAAAAAATAAATTTTGGAACGAAAAGGTTACTCGTAGCCGGTCCAAATATGGATTACATATGTTGCGGATCGATCCTATTCTACAAAAATTAAAAACAGAAAAAGAAAAGAGTTTCGCGGTGATCTTTGGTAGTGATCAATCACCAAGGAGATCACAATTAGTACATTTTATGCACTTTTTGAACCAGGAAACGGCAGTCGCCTATGGTGCTGAAAGAATGGCAAGAGAATTCGATATGCCCATCATTGCAGGTTCGAACGTAAAAGTGTCGCGCGGACATTATGAAGTGATTTATACGCTCATTTCAGATGACCACAGCAAATTCAAGAAAGGGGAGATCACCGCCGCTTTTACAAAGCAGCTGGAAAAAGACATCCTGGGCGTTCCGCAATATTGGTTATGGTCTCATAAGCGTTGGAAATATCAAAGATCTGAGCACGACGCGGATCGGATAATATCGTAGATTTTTATATTTTCTTGCTGGGTCCGGCGCAGCATTGAACTGATATAATAGTATATCAACAACGGTTAAAATTAACTATAAAAATGAACCCAAAATGAAAACGATCTCCAATTTGTCGATTAAGTTGATTCTTCTAGCCTCAATATTCATACTCACCGGATTTGATGCTAAAGACAAACCATCTGAAAACACCGAAGCAAATAGTATAATTGTATTGGTGAAATACAAAGCCCAACCACATAAAGGCATAGAGGCCGTCACTGCTTTAACCAAACTTGTCGAGAAAGTAAAACAAGAGCCGCATTTTGTTCATCTGAAACTTCACGTTGATCTGAAAGACAAGACAAATATTTTACTTTATGAAGAATGGGATGACGAGTCTTATTACAACACGGAGCATATGAGTACTGATCATTTGCAGGAATTCATTGCAAGTTCCAGGAACTTCTTAACTGGACCACCAGAGATTTCATTTTGGAAAATAGAACGTGAATTAACAAAATAATACCCGTAGTAATCAACGGCTCTTATTAAGTGCTGGTTTGTAAAAGTACCGGAGCCCCACTACCGCTTTCAGCTGATTCGGGCATGTATTATTACATTGGAAAGAATTATGGATTATTACCAGCTCACCGGAGCATTTTGCGATCTTGGGGTATCAATAACCTCACTGTTGCCGGTCCAACCCGATTATGAGGAGATGAGACCGGCACTTTTAGGCTTAAATGCGAAAAACACTCTATTATGCTGTCGCTAATCAATGAAACACCCTGAATGAAATTGAAAATCCCCATTTGGCTAAAAGCATTTTTCTTGGGCTTTATAATCCTGGAAATCGGTACGCGGCTTTGGTCAATAATTGTAGTGGCCAATCTTAGGATGAAGCCCGAAATTCCCTGGTCCTTTACTTTAATGGCCGTTCTTTTATTTTTGATCTGGAAATATTTAGACGGTAAGTGGCTTCCAAAATCAACACAAAAAAACAGGCACTTGTGGATGCGAGCCAATTCAATGACGCCAAAAAAGCGAAAGTGGGGTTGGATTTCGGCTTTATTGCTTGGAGTTACTATTCTGGGATTAATTTTTCTGGGACTAAGAATTATGGATGCTACCTCTGGTCAAATCCTCCAGATAGAACGTATCAGCGTTTATCCATCCCTGACTGTTGTTTCTTTAATAATTATGACCTCTTTGGTGGCGGGAATCATTGAAGAAATATCTTTCAGGGGGTATATGCAAAAACCCTTGGAATTGAAGTATGGGCCCAAAACAGCTATTATGCTTGTGGCCCTATTCTTCACACTTTTACATCTGCCTAACGCTACCATTACCCCACATCTCATTCCTATATTTTTTGTGGGATCTATAGGTTGGGGTGTATTGGCATATCTTACTAATTCCATAATTCCGGGTTTAGTCATTCATAGCTCAATCGATATCATCAGTTATCTGTGGATCTGGAAAAATTTAGAGTTGGCAAAAAGCATCTCGACAGAAAGTATTCTCAAAACCGGGGTCGATATGCCTTTTCTGATTTTGTTATTGTTTATTCTTGCCCTTTCAGTTTTAGTAATTCTTTCTTTTAGAAAACTTTACAAACTCAACAAGCTGAGTTCCTGACTCCCGTAATGCTAATTCAATCCTACCAGGTCTTATCGTTTTAACGTTATTATACCGGATTATCCAGATATTTCATTGAATGAAAAGTCGGGTAAACACCAAGTAAAATAGTAACCTGCACCTGAAAACGGCTATGATTCCGAAGGGCTGGAGTACTCCTTAAGAACGGTTTTTCCTGTTTAAGAAAAGATATGTTCGTTAGTTACCATCCTCTATTGATTTCATTAGTAATTAGTTCTTAATAATTCCATCGGTCAGCAGGTAAAAATGGCTATAATTTATATTGCGCATAAATTCGCATATACATTTCAGGATTTCTTGAGTCATTGAGTTTTACAAAATTATCCCCGCAGAGAATTCGGCATAAATCATAAATCAAAGGATTACCTGCAAAATGAAAATAATGGTCTTTTTGGATATAGTGAGCTTAAGATAGCCCCCTAGCTATTTTTTCAGTACCTTAATGTGGCATAATGGAAAATCATGCCAACTTACACTTTACATATCAATGGCAAAAAACAAGAAGTTGAAGTAGCCCAGGGCACTACACTGCTTTGGGTATTACGAGAACACTTGGGCCTTACGGGTACTAAATATAGCTGCGGGATTGCTCTATGCGGTTCCTGTACGATCCATGTAGATAATAGACCTGTGAGGGCTTGTACCCTAAAAGTAGAGAATTTTTCCAAAGGTCAGAATATAAGGACGATAGAGGGTTTGTCGGATCATGCTGACCACCCAGTTCAGAAGGCATGGGTGAAGGCACAAGTACCCCAATGTGGCTATTGCCAGTCCGGGCAGATCATGCAGGCGGTAGCGCTACTGGAGAGCAACCCAAATCCATCTCCGGAAGAAATAAAAACTTATATGAATGGCATCCTCTGCCGTTGCGGCACTTATTTGCGCGTGATAAAAGCAATTGGATTGGCTGCAACGAATCAAACCCAAGAGACCTAATTCTCCTATGAAAAATAATTCGATGCCCGGTTCTCCAAAGCTTGTAGGCCGCAGGGAGTTCTTAAAAACTTCTGGCGGTGTAGCACTTTTCATTACTGCTGCAGGTATTTTACCCCAATTGATATCATGCTCCGATGCGAAAAAAATTCGTGAACAACTAGAAAAACACCTGATTACCGCATGGGTGCGAATCACAGAAGACGGGAAAATCACCATTTATAATCCGGCCGCCGAAATGGGGCAAGGTTCCATGACTTCACTACCCTTAATATTTGCAGAAGAAATGGATGCTGACTGGTCTAATGTCAGCGTGGAATTCTCTCCACAGGAGACCGAGATTTATGGCGCTGAAGGCTGGATGCCTGGCAGCAAGCTTATGTTTACAGTCGGGAGCCGGACCACTAAAAGCTATTATCCTGTGATGCGCAAAGCGGGGGCACAAGCCCGTTACATCCTGTTGAGCTCTGCAGCAGCCCATTGGAATGTGCCTATCGCCGAATTGACCACCTTTGAGAGCCATGTGATCCATGAAAGCACAAATAAAAAAATAAGTTATGGAGGGTTGGTTCCATTTTTAATGATGCCTGAAATCCTTCCCGATTTTACAGCAGAAAGATTAAAGAAACCAAAGGATTTCCATTTGATTGGCGCGAAAATCCCGCGTACAGAAATTCCGGCCAAGGTAGACGGCAGCGCACAATTTGCCATAGACCTACGTTTACCTGATATGGTATATGGTGTACTGGAGAGGGGAAAGCGCCACGGTGCCAAACCCATATTGACCAATGAGACTGAAATCCATGCCCTAAATGGAGTTTTAGAAATTATCACCTTTGATTATGCTATCGGCGTTGTGGCCAGCAGCCTGGAACAAGCGCTGTTTGCCAAGCAACAGCTGAAAATAGATTGGAGCGAATCTCAGGCAACAGGCTTTAATTCTCAGAAGGTATATTCCCACTACGAGGCAATTGCAGGACGGTCGACCAAGGGAAAAATAACAAATAAAATAGGAAATGTGGACCGTGCTATGCAAGTCGCATCCAAAACCTATTCTGCCGATTTCAAGAATGATTATGTTTATCATGCTCAGATGGAGCCCTTAAATGCAGTGATTCAGGTTGCAGCTGACCTAAAAACGGCTGAGGTTTGGGTTGGCAGCCAGCAGGGCCAGGATACCAAGTTGGGTGTCCCTGATATCCTTGGAATACCACCCGAAGATGTGAACGTGCATTTGCAGTATTTAGGCGGTGGGTTTGGCAGAAGAAGCATGAGTGACTTTGTTAAAGAATGTGCAGTGCTGGCCAAAAAAATGGCTCCGCTTCCTGTAAAATTGATTTGGACCCGGGAGGATGATATTACCTACGGGACTTTTCGTCCACTATCGCTTCAACGTCTCAAGGTATGTACGAATGCACTGGGAACAATAACAGGATTCTCCCATTGTGTGATAGGTGATGGTGGCAATCTGGTAGCCAGTGGTGCAAGGAATGACCATTATGACATCCCAAACCAATTGGTGGAATGGCGTGAAGCTTCCCATGGTATTAGATTGAAACACTGGCGTTCAGTAGGCCATGCACCAAATAAGTTCGCGATTGAATGCATGCTCGATGAGATCGCATTAGACCAGGGAACTGATCCCCTGGACTTCCGAAGAAAATTGATGGCTAAATCTCCAAGAGCCTTGGCTACCCTGGAAAAAGCGGAAGAAATGTCGGGCTGGAAGAGTCCTTCCCCTGAAGGCAGGGCTAAGGGCGTGGCCTTTGTTGAACATGGATCTCTTGGCACCGGAGTATGTGAAATTTCGGTAGACCACAGTAACGGAAAGATAAGAGTGTATAATTTTTGGATTGCTTTAGATGCCGGTGTAATTGTTCAACCAGATAATGTGAAAGCGCAAATGGAGGGTGGTATCATCATGGGCATGAGCAGTGTACTCAAAGAACAAATAACGATTGTTAACGGAAAAGTACAGCAGTCTAATTTTCATGACTATAATTTATTGAGAATGGAAGATACGCCTGAGAGCATCCAAACTATTTTTATTGATTCTAACGAAACTCCCGAAGGTGTGGGTGAAACGGCAACTCCCATGGTTGCTTGTGCCATTGCTAATGCTTTTTTACGATTAACAGGGAAACGTTTAAGACATCTGCCTTTTA
Source organism: Lewinellaceae bacterium (assembly GCA_024639065.1). Taxonomy (GTDB): domain Bacteria; phylum Bacteroidota; class Bacteroidia; order Chitinophagales; family Saprospiraceae; genus JAHEJC01. The sequence continues at coordinate 6,197 of JAHEJC010000317.1, forward strand.
CGCCAGATCGGGTGTTGGCCGTTTTAAACCAGTAACCTAGATCTTCAACTGGCCCGATTCACGCATATTCAGCAGGTAGCATAGGCCATAATTCATCCCGACATTCCACGCCGATTTTAAAATATTTCAATTCAGGAAGAATTATTCATTATTAAAAGTAAAGCAATAATCAGTGATAAGTAATTAATAATCCGGCCCTATCTGGGTGGGAGTCAGAACCAAAACCGATGAGCTTTTGCCAGACACGACCATTTTAGTTTTCTAAAGAAGACTGAGGGTTAGCTCAATAAATCCGGTCAATAGTTTTTTAGGGTAAAACCAAAAGTCAAAAATCTGTCATCTCGTTGTTAGTTTTCGATAACGATACTTTCATATGTTCGAAGGTAGTTTATTTTTAAGTTTAAAAACTTCCATACCGGCAGTTCTAAAGAAATATCTGCCCACCAACGATAATTATTGCCTTGCTCAAGAGACGGCTGAAAATAGCTTTCATGACTAATAATTACTCTATTTTTAAATAAATGAAATTTACCATTTACCCAAATGAAAATCGTATTTGTAGTCAACAACAAAAACAACCGGTTGGCAAAAGTCCTCCCAAGGCTCGAGCTATTTGGTCATCAAACGAATATTGGCAGTATTAAGTTCCTGTACACTCTAAAGAAAAAGCATGCCATCGATTTGGCCAGGAATGCCACTGAAAACCGCTGTAATTATATGATTGCCGTTGGAGGGGATGGTACCTTACACGAGGTTATCAATGGAATGATGCAAAGTAACATACCAGCCAGGGAACACCCCATAATAGGCCTGCTCCCTTATGGTTCGGCCAATGATCTTGCCAGAACGGCACGCATCTCTGCTTCCATAGAAGAGCTGTTTGAGATGATTCAATCGAATACTACTCAGCGGATAGACCTTGGTAAAATAATACTGCAACAAAGCCAGGAAACCCATTATTTCATTAATATAGCAGGAGTTGGGCTTGGTCCGGAAGTGGTACAAAATTTAGAACAAACATCAAGTATTTTAGGGTCGGGTTTCAATTACTTCAAGCATATTATTAAGGGGTTTCTTAGTTATATTAAAAAAGAGATAAGCTGTACAAGCAGCACATGGAAGTGGAAAGGCAAGTTGCTGCAAATGGCAGTGGCCAATGGGCGTTACTTTGGCAATGCCATCTGCATCGCTCCGGATGCCAACTTGAAAGATGGGGAATTTCAGGTTGTTATCTTCGGGAATTTGAGCATTTGGGATTATTTAAAAAACTTCGTTAAATTGAAAAAAGGAGTGACTATAAACCACCCGGAGGTTAGCTATCACAAGGCCAAAGAAGTAATGCTCGAAAGCAACGACCCTTGTGGCATTGAAGCTGATGGTGAGTATGTGGGCCTTGCCCCGGCTACCATAAGCATACTGCCACAAGCCATATGCTTTTTGATGCCTCCCAAACATCAGCATAGCACATAACCAATTCAATAGCGGCAAGATGAAAAAAAAAAATTAGGCTCGATATGAATCTTTTGAAAATCGGATTTTTGACTCTCATGGCAATTTTAACCGCATACTCTTGTAAAAATGCAGAACAGAACAGAATTGCTTTCAATCCAGACCATATGATGGTAAGAATCTCCGAAATCGAAGTCGCCCCCGATTACCTT
>JAHEJC010000318.1 GCA_024639065.1 Lewinellaceae bacterium
GGGTAAAATGAAATATTAAATGTGCATTAATACGAATTGTAAACTATTAAGAAACTGCGAAAAATTCAGCCACCGCCTACTACTTACTTACTTCAATTATTTTTTACTACTTCAATAAAATCATCTTTTTTATAATACTACCCTTCGACGCTTTTACCTCATAATGATAAACACCAGATGACCCCAATTCACTAGATTTGATTTCATATTCATGTTTACCACTTCGATAAAATGCTTTCTGTTTTTTTACTAGAATTCCCTTATTATTGTATACCAAAATCTCTAATAACTCTGGATTGGGTAATTCAAATCGGATCGTTGTGCGATCAATAAATGGATTTGGTGTATTTTGGTATACCCTGATAGGATGGTCTACTAAGCCAAAATCAAATGCTATCCTATGAATTTTCATCTCTTCATTGTACAATTCTGATTTTGTAATTGTGGAGGACAATTTTAATTCATCTGATAATTTGCTTTCAGCATGAGAAGATAGGACTAATGAAAACAGGACATCACCTTCATTCACTTCTAGAACATGCTCTCCATGCCAACTGAACGTAATCTTTCCTTCATTAAGGTATTTAAATCCTAAGTTATCTTCTTTAAGACTTATTAAACCTTTTTCAAAACCCTGATATTGCAAATCATTTAATTCCAGTGTAGTTTGAAATCCAGCCAAAGAAATACTATTAGACGCTATAAAATCCACTCGATAAATTCCTCCCTTTTGCAATACAATTTCTTCCAACATCCAATCATATTTAGGCTGAGAATTTCGGATTTCCACATTCAATAATTCATTAGTAATAACCGTTCCATTTACATCGCCTACCTTGATCCCTACGAAATCTTGTGAAGGATCATGCATTCGATTTTTATCCAGTTTGATCAACTCTGCAAAGGGCCATGGACGAGTCGGATTGCTAAACTCATATTGAGCATCCACAAATCGCCAGCTGGAATTATCTGGAAATTCATCATAGATTCCTAGAATCAATTTCCTAAGTTCAACGATGTCAGTAGCAGTCACGGATTGATTATTATTCACATCCGCTGCAATGATTCGGTATGGACTTTCCAATGGTGCTATACCCAGGATATGTTTCTGGATACCGACCAGGTCAAGCGTACTCACTCCATTCAAAGGATCTGCATTGTAATAAGGAACCAGATCATATCGTTTACCCCTCGCAATTGCATCAAACATAAATGACCCTTTTCGATCAGACTTCTTGGAAGTGTATGGCTTCATGTCGACCAGCACATTCTCTACTCCTTCCTTATACTCAGTCATAATCTCTCCGCTCACGTTAACTAGTTGTTGTGGAATATCCGTACAAATATTACCAGCTCCATCTTGTAATTCAAGCATTACGTCTGAACAAGACCCTACATTTCCGGCTTCATCCAGAATATATATATCCAGAAGAAGGTTTACCGAAATACCATCCGGAATGTCTGCACACGTAAAGGTATCCGTAGATGATAGTCCATCTGGTGTAAAGCTAAAGATCAAATCGCCTGCGTCTGTGCAGTTATCTGACACTCCCGCATCGAATATACTCGCATCTACTATAATCATCCCACTAGAAGGCATTACCAATGTAGTAAGCAAATTTTGACAAATCGAGGTGGGAGCTTTGCCATCCTGCACGGCTATCTGAATAATACAGGTATCCGCATTATGACAACTATCTTTTGCAATAAACAATACGTCATACACCCCTGGATTGATATTTTCATTAAATGTATTGCCCTGTCCCTGACCTAACCATTCGGTCAAGGCTGTGTCACGGAAGAAATAGCTATAGACCAATTCTTCTTCTGGAGTACAATTATCCGTAGCACTACCCAATAAGAAGGAAATGTTCAATGGTCCGCAATTATCCAGTAAACTTTCAAACGGAGTTGGTGTTGGCGAACAAGTGATCTCAGGTGGTTCAGTATCTTCAATTTTAATCACCTGTAAATACTCGATAACACCATCTCCATCATCTTTTAAATTCCTCAACACACAAGCTCTCTCATCACCTGCTCGGTAACGGTCATCTACTACGATATCCGCAGCGCGTTGTCCTACATAATTCGGATCATATACACACCAATTGGTCACTTTCCATCTCCTTAGTATTTCCCTACACCCGTCCATCAATTCATGCGTTTCATCAGTGAAAGAAACAGCAATGTCTTCTGTCTCATCATCGCTGACAATGAGCTTTCCTAAAGCTTCAGGACTTAGTCCCCCAGCATCCACGCAATCAATAAACGTATCCCTTGGGAAGATCACCTCAAAATCACTTCGCCCCAAGATGGTTATCGTTTGTTGACAAGTGGTGGTGTTGCCACAGCGATCATTAATCGTCCAGGTCCTGGTCATCGTACCTGCTCCACAATCGTCTAAACTTTCTTCATCTGTAATCTGTACATCCAGGCCTTCAGGTGCAGTGCACACGTCACTGATCACCGGTTCCCCAAAACTAATCTCCGGGTCAACCAATAAATCCAGTTGATCCAGCAGCAACCAGAATCTACAATATACTGGTAGTTGCACATAGGTGGTCATCGGATCATATACACACGCGTTGACGGGGTCACTTACATGGGGTCCATTGTAATATCCATATAGACCTCCATCCCACGGGAACACGGTTGGATTACTGCACAGTACATCAGCAACGGTAGCAGTCGAAGAGTAAGCTACTGGTGATCCATCTATATCAAGACTTCCTAATGTAGGTATGCCATCATTGTATACTGTAAAATCAGCAGGTGGCTCACATTCCGGTACTTGCTTATCATCTTTTAGCAAAGTTGTCATACACTCTGAAAATAACGGATTCAGCACATGCGCTTTGAATCCTGGACTTGCTACTATGTTCATTCCTTTAGCACAGTAATCATATTCTTCTATCGTTTTCACGTTGTGCAAGTCCCAAAAGGTTGTAAAGGAGGTATATGCATTATAACAATACCATTCGTGGGTACTACCATTAAAAGAGTGCGGGTCATAGGCTGGCAGTCCACATGCCTGGTATGCTCTAAACACTAACATTTCTTCACCGCAACCGCTTACATCTACATAATCGTCAAACACATAGCAGCCAATTAAAATACTAATCTGTTCTTCAAATGTTTTAGCGTGTGCCTGATAAACATCCTCACCTTCACAAGCGATGATATCAGCCTTTAATTTCATAGTCCAATAATCTATATCAGACATTTTTGCTACTGCAAAATGGAGCTCATCACAACAGTTGTCAAAACTGCCATCATCAAGATCCTTCGCCATTATCTCTGCCTTACAGTCATTCGTTTCCAGGGTAAGTATTTGAGAAAACTCACAAATTGTGTTAGGTGCCGTACTATCTAAAACACTGACCGCTTGTTCTATTCTGATATCATTCCCACAGTCGTCCGTCATGGTGTATCTAATTACATATTGTCCTTCAGACAGTTCGACAGATATAGGGTTCTCCAGGCTCCCAAAATCTATTAATTGTTCCGCGTTAGAATTTAATTCATACAATTCATAAATTGTCTTTACCTTCCCAAGATCCATGCATGATGTAAATTCAGGCTCTTCCAGAATTAGATTTTGGTTGCATTCATGGTTACTAATTGAGAGCTTGATATCCTGAAGTTTCTCTACTTGAGGTCCCTCATTGTCCACTACTTTTAACCACTGAGTAAAAGAGGTATCTCTATCGATACACCAATCAAATAATTCCCAAGTTCGTTTAATCATAAATTGAGTAGCACATTGCTTTATGAGTTGATCCTCATATTTTACCTTAATGTCACATGAGTAATTTTGAGGCCAAATGGAAATTCCTTGGATTGTAGGTGCTTCATTGAATCCATTTGGAACTGGGAACATTAAACCTTCTGATCCAACCAAGCTATTGCTTGAATCTAAATCTCCACAGTGGATGATGGTTTCTTTGGAATATTTCAGATCATCCAATGAAACTCTTTTTATAACAATTTCCTGGGTACATTCATATAACTGATTCCATATATTTAAAGAACTTATTTCTCGAATTATCTTTCCGGAAAACTGGCCATCACAGCCATAGTCAATCCATTTCTCAGTCTTTATATCAATATTCAAATCATGACCACAATATTTCCTATTTTGAAATATATTGGATGGGTCTGGTAATTGGGCAAACTCAAAGCAATTCAACGTATCGCTAGTGCATTCTGCAATAGGTGACCACTTAGTCTCCACATTTATATACCCCCAACATCCGGTACCACATAATATGTTTTGTACATGTACCTTCAGCTTGTGTCCGAGATATTTTTTTGTAATAGGATTTGGAACTGGATTATTATATTCATCAACCAATGTCACAAAATAAAATCCAGCCCTGGCACAAAAACCAGGATCTTTCAGGATCATGGAAGGCGTCACCAAAAATTCACAATTGACGTCCATTGAAATATTTATTTCCGTTTTACAAGCTAGGTTGCAGTCCCAACAAAGAGGTATCAAAGTAGGATCACTCGCCGTACCCCTATCGTCATAAACATCAGGATTAAGTCCTTCCGGATCAGTGCCTGTATCGGTTGTATCTAAAGCAATAATCGGATTGCCCTCTGCATCTTCAATAGTTCTTCCATCAATTAATGTACCTCGTCCGCATACTAAGGCATTATTCCTAAGCGTGTCCGCTTCAAAAGAAGTACCAATTTTTGGATCCAGTTCTACTCTCAATAATACCACAATCTGCTCTCCAGGTAGTAATCGATCTTCTGAGGAGCCAGCTAAAATATCTATTGTTGATCCTGTCCCTACTCCTGTAAATCCCGAATTGATAATGGGCAATTTTGAAGCAGTGCTTTGACTGCTGTCAATCCATATACTGACTACTTTCCCAAAATAGATTCCATATTCGGTATATAAATCTTCAACAATACTCAACGAATCTAAAATTGTGTTTCCTGTATTTAATATTCTAATTTCTAACTCAGCATCGAAACGACCTGTTGCTCCGCTTTGAGGAGGATAGGCCTGCAGGAACCGTTTACTTCCGTTGACCATCGGCACATTAATTTGAGTTGGATCATCTTCACCTCCTGTATCTCCTGGTTCACCTGGATTTATACTCTCAGGATCACCCCCAGTGTCAGACATATCGGTGGTAGGACCAGCTATGGAAAATGCCAATGCATCAGCCTGATTTATTAGTAGGCTCTTTGCCATCATGTCATTAGGATCTAATCTCAGCACATAACGAATATCCATAAATTCGTTTGGTTCTAATGTGTCCATAACTCCCATTCCATCAGCAATCTTTGGACCAAATGGAAAAATCAATGGATACACCTCTGGCCCTGCCGTAACCACAGCTGGGCTATTAATCATGAGCTCTGGTGGAATCTGATAATAAGGTTCCTCTACTATTTCCTCCAACACTGATCCTAGTTGATTGGTTATAGTATCCGCAATCATCACATCGTACAAATCCACATTACCTTTATTTTTAATTAATAATTGGAACTCAACTAAAGCATCCCCTGGGTATAAATTCTGATTAGCTTGTTTTACTTGTACAATTTGCTTTGATAAATTAATATCTTGAACTAAAAAGCCAGTAGGATCATCTTGATTGTTTAAAGTAGCAAATGGATCTGTGTTATTAAAATCTTCAGGATTTACTCCTGAATCGGATAGGTCCTTAACCTGTCTCAATTTTGAACCGTTATACATCAAAGGAGAACCTTTTCCATCATTTGGCCTTCCGAATACGATTGCTTGATTTAATAAGGGCATATCTGGCATATTCATTGCATTCGGGTTAATATGTGCTGTAAAACGAATACATAAAGTAGAGTCCGGTTTCAGCGAACCATTTGGACCAGTGTTAGGTATAACTAATGCAGAATCCATCAGAGCTGGCATTCCTCCAGTAAAAGCAGAATTTGGAATTATTCCAGTCCCTCCATTATTTACTATTTCAACAAATGTACCTGGAAATAAACCTTCATAAGCGCTATTTTGGCTGCCATATTGCTGCCAAATATTATCAAAGACTTCTATGGAATCCAGCGAGACGTTACCTGAATTCTTGATCTTAACCAAATAGATAACTTTGTAATTACCCACCTTCAGAGGAGACATGCTTATGCTTTCAATGGTTTTGGATGCATTAATAACCGGCACATAAGTAGGTAATGGATCGTCTGAACCGCCGCTATCTCCTGGTTCCCCGGGATTATTACTATCAGGGTTTGGTCCAGCATCCGAAATATCCATGATCGCAATTCCGCTAACAACACCACGGCCAGTAGCCACTCCACTATTGAATAAAGTATCTGATGAACCTGTTGCATTTGGATTTAGCTCAAAACCCATACGCACTAATAATGAATCTCCAGGAGCTAACTTAGGCAAAACTCCCGTGAATAAGGAATCATTATTGTCACCATTATACCCTGCATTTAATGTGAGCGGGCTGTTTATTGTTTGTTGGCTCAGGATTTCAAGACTCCCTGGCATATATTGAACCAATGCCGATCCAAATTTGGTAACCACTTCATCTCTAATTTGCACGTTACATATAGTATCTGATCCAATATTTTTTAGTGAAAATCTATGAAATGCTTCGCCATTACCCGGAATGCCACTATTTGCTTGAATCACCAGACTATCTAACGTTTTTGACAATCCAATAACCGAAACAAAAATATTCAACGAGTCATTTGAAGTACCCATATCACCTGGAGCAGTAGGGTTCGTTCCTATTGGGTCAAGCATACCTTTAACACCCGCATCTGTAACATCCATAACTAGTATGCCAGCGTGCACATCCCTACCTAGTATCAATGGTGATTCACTATGAACGCCACTTACCTCCACATTTGCCTTTGTACTATTCATGGCCAAGACATTGGTTTGGTTGCTAATACCAGTTGCTATTGCAGCATGCTTAAAAGGACCCGTTGTATTACCTGCATTCGGATCCAACTCTATCGTGTATTCTACAAAGAGGGAGTCATTGGGAGCCAATATACCAGGTGTAATAAACAAGCTGTCGTTAGAAGATCCATTAAAAAATGGATTTTCAACAGGCATAGTCGACGCTTGAGCATCAAACACCATTACTTGACTTCCTCCAGGTGGAACACCTTGAAAGACTCCATTGTTATTCGAGCTAATAAAGTCTTTGATCTGAACGCTAAATATGGTATCTACACCTGTGTTTTTAAGTAAAATTCCTAATCTGACATCCACATTTCCAGCTACCCCACTTGCAGCAGGATTGATAAAAGTATCTACATAATTCACTGCTCCAAATTGTGCTGGGATCACAAATAAATATTGTCTGGCAGTATCGCAAAGCGGTCCACAGGTGCCTGGAGTAAAATCACAAACTACGTAATCAAAACTATCTACGCCTACATAATTCAGATTGGGCAGGTACGTGATAGTTCCATCTAGATTAATGACTAAATTTCCATTGAATGGACCAAATCCTGATAATGTATCTAATCTGGCGGTATCTATATTCATATCCAAATCCGTGTCATTATCTAAAGGAAATAATACAACAGAACTATTTAATGAAGTCGTATCATAATCATCTACTGCAACCGGGTAACTGTATATATTAATATACGCCCGGGCCGTGTCACACAACGGTCCGCAAGTACCCGGCGTAAAATCACATACCTCATAATCAAAACTATCTACTCCTACATAATCCAGATCAGGCATGTAATCAATCGTACCATCCACATTAATCTGCAAACTACCATTGCCTGGCCCTCGGCCGGGAAGCGTATCTACACTGCTTACATCGATGTTGTTATCCAGATCACTATCGTTCAACAACACATCTA
>JAHEJC010000319.1 GCA_024639065.1 Lewinellaceae bacterium
TCCACCCGAATTTTTGTAAAAGAACAAGGGCGTTGGTTGTGTATTCATGGACACTATACGTTGTTACCATAACCTATTGCTTTCCGCTGTCCGTTTATCTGCTTTCCGCTGACCGTTCAAAGGATAACCGATTAACCGATTACTGTTTATCTTTGAGGGAGGAAAATCATCTCACTAGTGAAATGATTGAAACAATGTAAATGTGCATCTTGAACTTAATAAAAAACTGAAATAAAATTACTGGTATTTTAACAAGAACTTTAAATGGAGATAAAGCTCCAGATCGAATAATTAAGCATCAACACATAAAACGCTAATGAGTCATAAATCACGAATGCTACTTTTCATCGGATTAATAGCCCTGTCGCAACATTTGCTTACATCACAAGAAAATCAACAATATCTACAGAAAGTTGGCCTGGTAGACAGTCTGTACTCTTCTGTGCTCAATGAATCCAGAACCATTTTTGTTCAACGTCCAGCAAGTTATGATACAGATAGCAAGAGGAAGTACCCGGTTACTTATATCTTGGATGGTGAGGTTCTACTGCCCACAGTCAATAATGTACATGAGTTTTATTACGACGGATTTATACCCGAAATGATCCTGGTTGGTATTTCGAATAGTTTCAACAGAACCAGAGATTTAACCACATCTGTCGTTAAGTCAAACCAGGGAATGCAGCCCAATGAAGCCAACGGGCAAGCACCTGTCTTCTTTAAGTTTCTTCAAGAGGAATTGATTCCTTATGTCGAAGAGAATTACCGGGTTACCAATTTCAGAACTTTAATTGGACACTCCTATGGAGGTTTGTTCACTATATACTCCTTAATTAATCACCCTGATGTATTTGACAATTACCTGGCGATTGATCCGAGTTTGGATTGGGATAATCAACAACTAATTCAACAATCAAAGCAGGTCCTCAATACACATGAGTTTAAAGGAAAATCTTTGTTCATTTCGATGAGTGGACAATTGCACATGCAAGATCCACAGGTTACGATAGACAATGTTAGGGAAGACACCTCTGAGTTTACCTTGTTTTCTCGCTCTATTATGATGTTGACTGACTTAGTACAGGAACAGGCGCAAAGCGGAATACAATTTGAATGGCAGTTTTATCCCCAAGAGTTACATGGAACCGTTCCGTTACCTTCAATAAAGGATGGGCTGTTATCTCTTTTCGAATGGTTCCAAATGGAAAATACTGACAAATTTAATGCACCAGAAACACCGAAAGACGAATTATATCGCATTGTAAAGTATCGTGCAAATAAACTTCATAACCATTTTGGCTATGAGGTGGCACCCTATCCCGAAGAATTGCTGAATGTGCTGGGCTACATGAGTTTGGACAGAAATCAAGCTGAAAAAGCTAAAATGTTTTTTGAGTTTGCCATTGACTATTATCCTCAAAGTGCCAATGGTTATGATGCTATGGCCGATTATTACGTGGCACTAAAAGACCATGGCCGTGCTTTGAAAATGGTTACTAAAGCCTATGAAATAAGTGGCAGTGATTATCATCAGCAAAGAATTCAAGAGTTGAAGGAAAAGTAATGGAAGTGGTAATCTTCTGCAAGTGAAGTGTTGAATAAAGACTGACTTTTTAAAAGTGTTTCTAAAAATCATTAACTAAGTGCTTATGTACCGCTGTGAATGCAATGTTACCAGTTGAACTAATATAGGCGATATATAATCAAGTAAAGATTGTCAGCAATGCCGGCTACGAATAGGAGAATGACCGTATTTCTTAGTAGGCAAAAAATAAAAATTGACCATCAAAAAAAGGAGTAACTCTTGGACAAAACGGAAATCAAGTAATCAAGGATTTTTGTAAGTTTTTTGATTCCATGGTTAGTGACGAAATCAATGAATAGTTAGATCCTAAGTACAATTAAGGCAATACATGAAAAGTTTAAACCCATCTTGATGTAAGTTCACAGCAATAAAAAAAATACGTTAACTTAATAAATCGAAAACAACCTAGATGGAAGTATCCTTGTCTATATCCAGTATAATTATAATTGCCTTAAATAGTGTAGCCGTTGTTCTTTCAATAATTCTGAGTATAGCCTTGTTCATTCAAAAACGAAAAAGGCATATATCTATTGTGCTATTCTGTCTGCTGCTATTACTGACTGGACTGACCCTCTTAAATGATATGTTGACAATATCGGGTATAACCAACCAGTTTAAAGATTTATACTTTATACCTATCTTCTATTCACTCAGTATTGGTCCACTATTTTATTTATTAGTAAAATCGAAAGTTCAGCATTCTATTAAGAGCTATGATTATATACATTTGATTCTTCCTTTGATTCAAGCAATTATTTATTTCAGTATAGGATTTAGAAGTGTTGCATTCAAAAGCTATCTGTGGGAAGAAACCTCTTTTCCAATTTATTTGGGCATTGAATCTTTTTTATTTCCGCTTAGTCTTATTGGATATAGTATGGTGAGCCGAAATTTGTTATTAAAGGAAAATGGCAGGCGTCATTTTTGGAGAGAAGATTTAAAGCAATGGCTGTTGAGATTTACCAATGGAATTTTAGTTATCGCCATTATAGAATTTTGTTTTTCTGCGGCAGATTACTTATTTAGTTATTCATTTGGTCCTGTTTTTTTAGTGGTTCGATCTAGCACTTTTGTCGCATTCGTTCTTTGGATTGCATTTAATGGCATTAAACAATATTATCCTATCAATATTTATCAATCCAGACAGACAACCAGCAAAGCGCTGCTGACTAATGAAAGTTTGGCCAATTATTCAAAAGCATTAAATAAGTTGATGCAGGATGATAAGATCTACTTAAATTCGGATCTAAACTTAGAGATACTGGCTCGATATCTGCAAACCTCAGAGAAAATTTGCTCGCACGTATTAAGCAATGGTCTCAACTCCAATTTTAATCAATTTGTCAATGGATACCGGATTGAAGCTTTCAAAAAGAAGATATTGCAAGGCCAGCATAAACAGCTCACTTTAAGCAGTCTGGCCTATGCCTGTGGGTTTGATTCAAAATCCACCTTTAACCGGTCCTTCAAGCTTGCCAATCAGATGACCCCCTCTCAGTATGTGAAATCGGTGCAAATTTCCTGAAAAAAGGTATCAAATCTGGATTTGAAGCGCTTTCCACTAACACCTTTGCTTCATTTGCATCATTGTTTAACAAAAAATAGGCTTATGATGATACAAAAATTAGAGAAGGTCTTTTATTATCACCGCGACACACCGCTTAATTACAACATTGCATTTTTAGTCTTGCGTTTTTTTACCGGGTTGGCGTTTTGTACCATATTTGAAAAACTCTTTCCGCGAAATGGCATATGGGGTCCCCAGGATTGGTTTATTCAGGATGTCGCAGAGATGGGCTTTCCATTCCCTGTATTTTTTGCCTGGTTTGCCGTACTTGCTGAATTCTTTGGGGGTATACTACTAATCTCTGGATTGCTAACTCGACCAGCTGCTTTGCTTAATGCCGTAGTAACGTTTATAGCCGCATTCATTTATCACCAGGGTGACATTGCAAATTCCGGGCTCACTGCATTTTTGTTTTTGGTCATGTGCGTTTGTATCTTTCTTTTTGGAGCCGGTAAATTTGGCCTGGATTATATTATTCACCTTAAAATGAAAAAGAACAATGATTAAATTTTTCATAATTCCACTTTTGAGCGTAATTACATTTTCTCTGATGGCACAGTCAGTCTCTCCTTCTGCATTAAAACAAATTGAAAGAAACTGGGAAGGTAAATTGACCTACACAGATTATCAGGACGATGTTTCAAAATCTACTTTAAACTGTAAGATGGAAGCCCGTTGGAAAAACAAAAAGGGTTTGCTTACATTTATTTTTGTGGAGCCGAATGGAAGCATTGTAAGAGACAGAACAAAGATTAAACTCAAGAAAGGTGGAACCCAGCTAGTTTATGACATCAAGTTTGAGGTACTAGATTTTAGTCCAGATAAAACAAATCAAGGTTGGAAGTTAACTATAGGCGCCCAAGGAAAAGACAATAACCGAAATGCTGAAATAAAAAACGTTATCACATTTTCCCAAGCTCAATTGACGATAATTAAGTTAGTCAAATATGCAGGGACAGATCGTTTTTTTGAGCGAAATAGGTATGCTTTTGAAGAGCGTGAATAAATTAGATACGCAGACTATCAAGTTAAGCAAGGCAGGCTCTCAAAAAATCAATAGATCAAAAAGAAATGCCACATAAATTTCCATAACACTATCAGTTTAATCAATTGCTGAAAAAATCCATTGATTAATATGGACTCTCAAATTGAGAAATAATAAACCTAGACTATTAGATAAGATTTACTTGAATTTGAAAGACCAACCACGATCGGTCATTGTAAAACAATTATCTTAGAATCAATCCCTTTATTGATGGTCATGGTGCATATATAAACACCGACAGGGATCCCTGCCTCGTTCCAATTGACCTCGTATTCACCGGGATAATGGTATCTATCCTGGAGGGTAGTAATTAACTTCCCGGTCAAGTTTCGAATCTCAATTGTTACATTATTCGACTGATCTACATGGTAAGAAATAGATGTTTGCTTTGCGAACGGATTGGGATGGATTTGAACTAACCTTGATCTCGATGATCCTACTATGAGAGATAAGCCGGTTGTATGCCGATCATTTTCAATGGCTCCAATATCCGGCCGTGATCCAGCTGGTCTCGGACGATTTTCACCATAATAGTCCGTTGGTGGTGCCTTATACCACACGCTATCGACCATGATGCTGTCGATTCCCTTGCCAATGCAGGGTGAGTAATCGGCTAAATCGAATCCTATTGAAGTGTCAAGAAATTCAGGCTCAGACTCGATGTTGTATTCATATACTCCCTCATAGCTGGGAGCACCTGGGTCGTGGCCCTCGGCAAATGCAGCAATACCACCAGCGATATCACAATACAAAAAAACGCTAGAAGATACAGATGACAGGTGAACCTCATTTCCAATATCGGTGGCAACATTGCCATGCAAAATGCAATTGATAAATGTTGCATTACCATTTAGACAGTCTATGGCTCCGCCATGGTCTGCCCAATTATTGGTGATCGTGTTATTGATGAAAATTGGCCTACACATATGTGCTGAGAGACCGCCACCCCCATAGGCAGAATTACCAGAAATGATATTATTTGAAAGGATTGGAAACGCCTCTGAGATGAAGATGCCCCCACCATGCCCACCACTTGCTGAATTGTTCGAAATTAAATTATTCTTGATCTGGGGTGAACAATTAACAATGACCATTCCCGCACCGCCAGAGTTTAAGGTACCCACTGTCCTATTCTCAGTGATTTGACAATAAGCAATGAGCAATTTATTAAAATTCTTCGCCCCGACACCACCACCGTATCTGTCCTCCTCCGATGGTCCGTTGGCCAATCCATATTGCACCTTACAATAGACTAACTTCGAAGAATCGTTGGTGGCTAAACCATCTAAAAACCGAAGCCCATGCCATCCAATTTCTTTGTTCTCCGCCGTGAATATAATCATCGAGTCCCTGGTGCCCTGTGCCAATAGTTGACCATGGATCATAAATTTGTGATGCTCTACAAAAATGACTTCTACACCAGGTTCTATAATTAATGCACTATCATATGGCACAATGATCTCACCGCTCACCATATAAGGAGAATTAGAAAAGGTCCATAATCCACCAATATCTCCGGCTGGCACCAGAGTTTGGGCCATCAGCATATTGGCAATTGCAATGACTATGAAGATTTGCATTACAAACAGGAAAACACAAGAAAACTGTTTTTTTATGCTGCCTGAATTAAATTTCAACATAACCTATTTTAAGTTTGAATATAAAAGCATCTTTAACTCGGGTCAATGATTCGGATCAGTGGGATCTATGACATCCGCACTAGCTGGAGGTACTATTGGTGGAGTTTCCAACCACTACTTTTGATTTACCAATAATAAAAATCGGGCAAGGATCATCAACATAAACAGCAACATTGCAATAGACCTTTTGCCGGATTGGATGGCAGACGAGATGACCTCAATAAAAATATATCGACATCTGTCATGCCGGCTATATGCGATAATTATTTCAATTTTTTTAACCTGGAATGGTTATGGAGAAATTAATCAAGACGATCTGGAAAGTCTAGAAATGTTAATCCAGAATACACATGTCCAGCATAATAAATTGAGACTATGGCTTCCCCTGATCATGCAAAAGTTTGGAAGTTTTTTCCAGATCGTGGTTTCGACCTCATTATACTGATCGCTTAAAAGAATTAAGCGATTTTGACGACCGTTACATGTCCCAACCGGTAATAGCAAATCAATTCAGTTTGATACTTCCTTTCCCTTTTATATCAGATAAACAAATACACAAATACACAGATACACGAATTTGGATTGTTTTGAAAAAGAAATAGTAAATTTAAAAGGAAAATGAACTATTAAGGTACGGCAGGCGTCAGGCGCACGCACCAAAACCGTTAATCATGAGTAATAAAATTTAAATGGATTATAAATACTTATTGATTGCATTCCTATTTAATTTTTCAATTTGTGGACAAGAGATCAACGTAATTCAAGGGCATGCGCACAATGATTATGAAAACGAAAATCCTTTAAGGGATGCGCTTGAAAATGGCTTTGTTTCAGTAGAAGTTGATGTTCATTTAGTGGATGACGAATTATATGTTTCTCATGATTTACCAAAAGAATTGAATTCAGCTTCTACGTTAGAAGCACTTTATCTCGACCCATTGGAGGAGCATATTTTAAACAATAACGGGTTTGTTTATACAAACTATGGGGGTCTTTTTTATTTAATGATCGATTTTAAAACTGCAGCAAAACCAACTTATGACAAGTTAAAAACCATTTTATCAAATTACCGGTCAATCATTTCAATTGAGCAGAACGGGGTCGAGCAAAAAAGACCCGTTAAAGTATTTATCTCGGGTAATAGACCTTTTCATGAAGTACTAAATGATGAGCCAAAGCTTGCGGGATTGGATGGCAGACCTGATGACCTCGATAAAAATATATCGACAGCCGTCATGCCGATTATAAGTGATAATTATTTTAAATTTTTAACCTGGAACGGTCATGGCGAAATTAATCAAGAAGAAGTGAAAATACTGGAAAGGTTAGTCCAGAATACACATGCTCAAAATAAGCAATTGAGACTATGGGCTGCCCCTGACCAGGCAATGGTTTGGGCATTTTTACTAGACCAAGGTGTAGACCTGATAAATACAGATCGCTTAAAGGAGTTCAGTGATTTTATGGAAAACTTTTAATACGACAGGTAGATGCCACTAAACAAATACACGCATTTACTAATAAACGGTAATCGTCCCACAACTTGTCTATGAAGTTCCTTTTACCTTTTACCCTTCGCCTTTTACCTTTTTACCTTTTAGATCAGATAAACAAATCAACGCATAAACTTTTCCTATACCATTGGGCGTTTTAGGCATAGCTAGCAATAATAATTTACAGGCGGTCTTAATGATTAAAAAACATGAAGAAACCATAACCAATACATATAGGAGATTCCATATTTCAAATAGTCGATATATCCGCAAGACAGACTTTACTAAAGTTTTGCTAAATCATTGTGTTTCTAAGTGAATAAACTCCACATAACCTGGTGTAGTCAGGAAATGCACATTCGTCAACTGAAAGACTATATACCCGAAGCCAGGCAAAGATTAATAAAAACGGGGGATTATTTTTCAATAAATTGAGCGTATCTTCATTGATAAACTATTTAAATTTTTCATGATGATAAATTCCATCCTTAAAATCATTCTATTTTGTGCGATGCGGA
>JAHEJC010000320.1 GCA_024639065.1 Lewinellaceae bacterium
ATCAATCGTATCGATAGTGATTAAACTATCATTCAATATAGACCCTTCACAATAAATGCCATCAGCCTGGATACCTCTAATATCTCTAATAATTAATATCCCGTCATTGTCGATTGTAGAGCCAAACTCATTATAAATTCCATCTGCATTAAACCCAATAAAATTACTGATCTCTAAAGTTCCTCCATTCATAAAAAGACCAATGCCCCCATTAAAAATTCCATAAGCATTCGAACCAGTTCCATTTTTAATATAGACTGCACCTTGATTGTCAACACGACCGGAATCTATCCATAATCCCACATGTGTCTGGTCTAGTAAATCAATAAGAAGTTGGGCTGTATCAGCAATACTTAAAACACCGCCCATCAAGGTAACAGAAAGCGCAGTCGCAGGTATTTCCCCAGATATGGTGACCTCATCTGTACTATTAGAAATTGAAACTTCTTCGAGCACAGATGGAATATGATTCAGACTCCAATTTGATGCTACAAACCAATTACCAATACCTCCAGTCCATATATTGGTTTGGCCTATACAAAGCACTCCAGGACCCCATGACAGTGCAATCAAAATAATTTTAGCCAAATATGTTTTGAAAAGCATCAAGTTCACATCATTAAATTCTCGTAACAAATAGCATACAATATATACGTCATATTAGTGCTTGGAACCAACAAATACCTTCATTTAAGGGGCTGCTAAACTACTAAGTATTCAAAATATATCAAAGAGATCGCTCCGCTGACGGAATCCAGTATATTTCACTAAGAGCCCGATGCGCACTTAAAGACGCTTCGCTACGGGACCGAGAGGGAAGAGTCGAAGAGACCTGAGACGAAGGATATGGATGTTGATCATCCTCAAATATTTATAATCTGCAGTTTTTTCCTTTCAAAGGGACTAAGGGAGCGTAATCATAAAAGAGATCGCTCCGCTGAGTGTGAGTTCGCGTATCTGGGTACTTTTGAATCTGGAAAGATCATCAATATTATAGTCTGTTTTCCGTAGAGGACTAACCCCTATACCTTTAAGAAAAGTATTCTTTGAGGTAAAAATTTAGTAATTTTAATAATAAAGGAATCATCAAAATATACACGCATGAATATTCTTATCATTGGAGCCTCTGGCCAGCTGGGTTATACGATATGTAAAAAACTGCAAACCACTGATTACATCGTACACGCATTCCATAGAAAGACTTCAGATATTGGCGCCCTACAAAAACTTGAAAAAATTCACTTTATTGAAGGCGATCTGACGGATATGGAATCATTAGTCCATGCGGTAAAAGGGAAAGATGTAGTCATCTCTACAGCCAATAGTGCAGTGCCCACTCAAAAAGGAGACAACTTCAAAAAAGATGTGAAAGGTCACAAAAACTTATTTAAAGTTTGTAAGGATTCTTTGGTTAAACAATTCATTTTCACATCGGTATATGCCTATGGCCCTCTGGATGAAAAAATTCCCATATCCAGATCAAAGCGAAAAATAGAAGATGCCCTAAAAACATCAGGTATTCCCTATACGATCTTTCAGGCACCTGCCTTTATGGATGTATATTTTGCATTTATGGGAACCGATTTACCCATAGCCCATACCGATGTTTCCACATTAAACCGGCCTTTTAAATTTATGCAAAACTTCTACAAAGGTATACGCAAAGACATTGAAGAAAACAATAAGTTTAATCAAATTGGGAAAGGTGATGTGCCTTCCAGTTATATTGCTTTAGAAAATGTAGCAGACTTTCATTTAGCAGCCATCAGTAATCCTGAGGCTACGAATCAAGTTATCCCTATCGGAGGACCTGAACCATTAACCTCAAAAGAGGTGAGGGAACTTTTTGAAATAGCTTATGATAAGAAATTAAAAGTAAAGGTAACTTCTCCGGGCATCATGAAATTTATGTCTAAGGTCTTATCTTTATTCAATATCAATGCAGCGAATGTGATGGCGTTGAACTATGCTTCAACTCAACAAGCCTCTGTGGTTGAAAACGCGCAAGAAACGGCTGACAAATTTGGAGTAAAATTAATTAGTGCTCAAAAATTTATACAAGATAAAATGGCAATATCCTGATTCTATTTTTCCCCAATAGCCACATGAATTGAATACCAAATAGACGCTCCTTTAAAGTTTTTAAAACGATCAAGCGCTTGAATGCCTTGCTCAAATGTATGTTCATCAATCATCCCTTGCCCTACAATAATTGATTCTGCTTGAACAATGATTTCCCGGATATTGTCAACAAAAAAAATAAAATCCTCATTATCTGAGGTAGATCCAAAATTCACAAAATCATTTTGAAGGTTAGTAGCACTCGCTTGATGCAATAAATATACCAGTTTCCTTCCTATAAATGGATCATTTCCTAAGCGATCATAAGATCTCAAATAATTATTCCATAATAAATCGAAATGAGCTACTGGTGGATAGCATTGAAAATGAACATGGTCATCATCAATTAAAATTATTTTTCCGCCTGGTCTAAGTGCTAGCATCATTTGGTCAACGGCAGTTTGAGGATCTTTAAGGTGTTCTAATAAAAATCTGGTATGTACTAAATCAAAGGTATTCCATTCATTTGCTTCTAACGGCAGCGCATAGGCGCTTCCCTCTCTATACTCCACCAACCCTGATTCTCCATCATTCTTGGCCAACTGTAAACAAGTCATTAATTGCTCAAGACTTTTTTCTACGCCAATTACCTGACATGCGGTTTCCCTGGCCAAATGCCGCGAGAATATACCCAGGCCACTTCCAACGTCTAATATTTTATCACCTGTATTGACCTCAATAACTTTTCTACACCGATCGTTCAACAACCTATTGAGCATGGCAAGTCGCTCTTGTTCTGCAGGTGTGTAACCATGGATATATTGATCTGAGGTATTGGTCATAGCAAACCAGTAAATGAAGTAATTTTCTCAAACAACCTGGTCGGTTGTTCTATGAAAGGAAAGTGTCCACAGCGAGGTAATATAACCAATTCACTTCCCTCCAATTTTTCCCACAATACCGGACCAATTATGTCCGCAGCGGGTTCTTTTACTCCATAAAAAACTAAGGCAGGAATAGATAGTTTTTCAAGGTCACTAGTCAAATCATAATCGACCAAATCCGGTGCCAATGCTTCTAGTTTTTTGCTATTGTTATAGAAATCATTGGGGAAAGTTAACGTAAGTTCATCTACTAGAACAGGATCATAAAATTCTTTTTGAAAAATCACTCTGAATAAATCTTCGTAAGCACTTGATTCATTATTCTTGAAGGCCGCTGATGCTTGAATGGCTTTCATTTTTTCCGCATAAAAAGAGGCCTCCAACGTATCTACGGCTTGAAGCTCTAACTTCCTTAATGTATCAGAAGGTGCCATAGGATTCAGCAGGATGAGGGAAGTTAAGTGGTCCGGATATAAAATGGCATATTTCATAGCTAATAATCCACCCCAGGAATGACCCAAGAGGTGAATGCTCCCTAAGTCTAATTCAGTCCGTATAGCTTCAATATCCTCCACTAAAACATCCAATGTTATTGGACTATTAGAAGCGGATTTTCCACAAGCTCTTTGATCAAAAAATATCAAGTGGTAGTAATCAGACAAACCGTACATCTGGGGAAGGAGGTAGGAATGGTCTAGTCCAGGGCCACCATGAATCACAATCATCGGTTCTCCTTTACCACATGTTTCGACAAATAATTGAGTCCCATTTATTTCCCGAACTTTTTTCTCTACATTATCAGAATGCTTCGGAAAAAGGTCTACCGTCTTGCATTCCAAACCAATCAAACCAATCATAGAAAACAGAAAAAATATTCGAATCATAGAATAAAAATAGTAAATTATCATTTGGAGATTTTGATTATTATCTTAAAAACACCTCTTTCCTGAAAAATAAAGAATTATGAGAAAATGGACCTATGGAACGATATTGATTATCGGGGTACTATTAGCCAGTTGTGCAGCCAAATGGGCCAACCAATTGGCTAGTCATCAAGATACATTGATTCGCACAGCCTCTTCACAATTGCATGCATCGCAAAAACTGGATACACTCTTGTCAAGTTTTGCTGGAATGATGCACGAATCACTTGACCGCCTAAGTCCCAAGACAGGTCTAAAATATGTAAAATCTTATGCTGAAGTAAATGAGCAAGCGATTCTTACTATTTTAGCGGATATAGCTAATTCAACCAAAGAAATGTCTGGAAGAGAAAAACTAGTTATGGGAGTAGGTTTACTTTCAAAACCTTATGTACAAGATTTTAAGGATTTACTCCCAAGGTTTCAACGCAAATATGCTCAATATAAGTTAGTATCAAATCTCTCTAACAAGATAAAAATTGGGTTAGGTGATATAGTTGGAACTGCCATAGGTCTGTAATTCAGTCTTCCGCAAGTCGCTCGAGAATCCGTTGTGCAACTTTAGCATAAAATTTAGAATGTTTAGAAGCCCGGCAAGTCAATTTACTATGGGCACGCTCCAAATGATTCATTTTGGATAAATATTATAACAGGTGCCCATAAAAGATTATATAATTAGTATTTGACCTACCTGACACGAGCGCTGTATTTCGTCTCGCTTCTGTATCCTTGGTATTGACCTGCAAAGTCTTAGCAAAGATAGATTAGAATTATAAATAAAAAAAGCTGCCCAAATTTCTTTGGACAGCAAGCCCTAACCAAAATTAAACAATAAATAAAAAGCCTTTCCTTAATTCTTAAGCGATATCAGCTGTGGTGTTTACTTTCACATTGCTAACTGTCTTGATTATTATTGAAGCTACTTTATAGGGATCTGCAGCTGAATTTGGTCTTCGATCTTCCAACCAACCTTTCCAATCGTTTTCAACCGTGGCAATAGGAATCCGGATAGAAGCGCCCCTATCGGATATTCCGTAGCTAAATTCATCGATGGCTTGAGTCTCGTGCAGCCCCGTCAATCTTAAATGATTCTCAGGTCCATAAGCATCGATATGCTCTTTGATAACGGGTATAAAA
Source organism: Lewinellaceae bacterium (assembly GCA_024639065.1). Classification (GTDB taxonomy): domain Bacteria; phylum Bacteroidota; class Bacteroidia; order Chitinophagales; family Saprospiraceae; genus JAHEJC01. Next base: position 5,006 of record JAHEJC010000320.1, read on the forward strand.
GCTTCACACACTTTGTCATAAATAGCCTTATCTCCAGCATTCCTTAATAATGAATTTGAAAAGTTAGCATGCATACCTGAACCATTCCAATCACCTTTTACTGGTTTGCAATGCAATTCTACCGATACTCCATATTTTTCTGCGGTTCTTTCCAATAAATATCTACCAACCCAAGTATGATCACCAGCAGCTCGGCCACCTTTAGCAAATATTTGAAATTCCCATTGCCCAGCAGCAACTTCCGCGTTGATTCCTTCAATGTTTATTCCTGCGTCGATGCATAAATCCAAATGCTCCTCAACGATTTCGCGCCCATATGCATTTTTTGCACCAACTCCACAGTAATAAGGTCCTTGGGGCTCAGGATAGCCACTAACTGGAAATCCAAGGGGTTTGTCCGTTTCCGGATCCCAGAGAAAATATTCCTGCTCATATCCAAACCAAAAATCGTCATCATCATCTTCTATAGTAGCTCTGGCATTACTTTCATGAGGAGTACCATCTGCATTCAAAACTTCGCACATGACCAGGTATCCATTGCGACGGTCAGGATCATTAAAGAGACTTACTGGTTTCAATAAACAATCCGAAGATCCACCCACCGCTTGCTGCGTTGAACTTCCATCAAATGACCAAATTGGGCAGTCCTCTAAATTACCACTGAAGTTATCCACTAATTTTGTTTTCGCGCGTAGATTTTGCGTAGGCTTATAGCCATCCAACCAGATATATTCTAATTTTGATTTTGACATGATAAAAATTTTTAAAATGGTTTATGGTTAAATATTTCAACTGCCCAAAAGTAATGCAACCTCAAAATTTAGCCTAACAGGATTAATCACATTTTTGTTACGCCTAAGTGAACTTTATTAGGCTTAATACTTTGGTTATTAATTATTTACACAATCTTGTATTGTGATATGCAAACAAACATATTAAGCTTCTTTTAATTTGTAATTAAGTATATTTATAGGTTTGAAACATTAAATTTGTCAAGCAAAAATCATTATGCCGATATCAAGTACCGATCATATTTTTAATTTGGTTAAGAGTCTAACTAAAGCAGAGAAAAGAAATTTCAAGCTCTATGTAAATCGCTCTAACAAAAATATTGACCTTCGTTTTCTACAATTGTTTGACATTCTGGATAAGCAAAAAGTATATAATGAAGAAAAAATTTTCAAAAAATTTAAAACCCTAAATAAAAGTCAGTTATCAAACTTAAAAAGACATTTATACTCTCAGTTGCTCACCAGTTTGCGACTAATACATATCAATAAGAATATTGATTTTCAAATCAGAGAGCAAATTGATTTTGCCAAAATACTTTACGGAAAAGGGCTTTACTTACAAAGTTTAAAGTTGCTTGAACGCATTAAAGGAATTGCAGAGGGAAAACATCAAGACTATCTGATCCTGGAAATATTAGAATTTCAAAAACTTATTGAATCCAGACATATTACCCGAAGTAGAAAAGTTAAGAATAAGATGGAAAGCCTGATTGATGAATCTGCCCATCGAAGTTTCACTACTTACAACTCCAGTAAACTTGCCAACCTCAAACTTAAAATTCATGGTCTCTATATTCAAATTGGACACATCCGCAATGAGAAAGATCGAATCATGGTTCAAGAATACTTTCAAACAAACCTTGCCGATATAAATACCCTCAATCTAACATTTTTTGAAAAGGTATACCTCAACCAATGCAACGTTTGGTATTATTATATCCTTCTTGATTTTAAAAACTGTTTGGAGTATGCCGATAAATGGGTCAAACTGTTTGAACAAGATCCAGAAATGAAATCCAAAGATCCCGATTTATATATGCGTGGATTACACTACAAACTGACTTGCTTATTTAATCTCCAACTATACCCACGATTTAAACTGGCTTTGACCACTTTTGAAAAATTTGTCATCAAACATGAAAAAGATTTTAATGAGACCTCTCATATTATTGCCTTCTTATACCTTTACATGACAAAATTGAATGACTACTTTTTAACAGGAAAGTTTAAGCAAGGTATTGCCGAGGTGGTAAGAACCGAAGCACTAATCCAACGGTATGAACCCAATTTGGATCCCCACCGAATCATGGTCTTTTATTACAAGTTTGCCTGGATGTATCTCGGGGCTGGCGATTATTCTATGGCGCTGGAGTACTTGAATAAAATCATCTATCTCGATATTAAAAGGCTGCGTGAAGATATCCAATCGTATGCACGCTTAATGGCACTGATTGCCCATTATGAACTGGGGAATTATCAACTGCTAGAATACCAAATAAAATCAGTGATCCGTTTTTTATCCAAAGTGGAAGAACAAAATGTAGTACAACGAGAATTCTTACAATTTTTAAATCGTATACTGTTTAAAGATGTGTTAGCCGTGCAAAATGAAATGAAAACGCTCAAAACTAAATTAGAGAAAATCGCAAAGTACTCGTTTGATAAAAAATCATTTATTTACTTGGATATTATCTCCTGGCTGGACAGCAAAATTGAAAACGTATCTCTACAGGCTATAATTCAAAAAAGATTCAAGAATCATCAAAATGAACAGGAGCAAAAGGGAAGTTGAATGAGTACCTGTAGAAAGGAGGAATCGCAGTATATAGTAATCACTATTTGGAAATATAACCAGAGGTTCTTGCGATTAGTAAAGAGACGAATTGTTTGTCTAAAGTAAATGATATGTACTCACTTACATTCATCCTTTTGATCGTTTAAATCAAAGATTGGCTATCTGCTGCTTCCTTTCAACCTTTTTGTTTGATTTTTTCTAAAATGTAGCTAACTTTAGATGCCTGAATACAGTGACCTTCGATGGCAC
>JAHEJC010000321.1 GCA_024639065.1 Lewinellaceae bacterium
CGATTACCATCCAAGATATAAAGCAGGTACCATCCTGGAGGCGCAATCCGTCCATGGGGCGGAGCCACCGCAACCACTTGATTAGCTGCTTGGTTGCTGATCACACATTGGATACCGCGTTGGGTCATATTATAGCCATGCGTAACCGACCCTGGTTTTAACAGGATGACTTCATTAATATTACTCCCGTCTGGTGTATCGATATTGAAGCTTGCATTCATATTGATAGTGACCGGCGCATTATTAATGATTGGTCTAACCACAGTAAAATAATCCGGGAAATATCGCTCATGTGGTGTAGGATTTCCACCTACTTTGGGATCACCACCCGCTACAATACTGCCGTCCGATAACATGATAATGGAAGAATGATAACCTCGGCGGTTTTGCATAGTCGGACCTTGCTTCCATCCAGTAGCTGGGTTTTGCGGATCATAAATTTCACAAGGGCCACCGTCCGGAGTAGCAAAAGTGCCTCCGGCTACAAAAATCCGACCGTCAGGCATAAGAATACTTTGTACCTGTTGGTCACGGGCGACGTTGAGATTAGGTAAAGCAGCCCAGGCAGGGGCAGCATCACTCAGGTTAATAATCTCGGCTGTCTGCTGGGTAGTAGCCGTATTGCCTCCTATAATCATGATCTTAGGTTCGTAATTAGGTGGTCTGAGTATTTCCATCACCGTAGTCCCTTTTTCTCCACTCGTACTTCGGTTACCGTTGATGGTATTAAAAGCGGTGAAATTGTTTGGATTAGCTAATTCAAATAAATGAGTAGGATCATGCGGACCAGCAATAAAAAATTTACCGTCAGGCAGCAGATAGGTCCAGGGATAATACTGATGATGATTAAACTGCGCCGGGAAAGCTACCGGTGCCGACCAGGTACCCGCCGCCGGATCATAAATCTCATAGTCTTTACTTGCCGATCCAAACAAACACAAGAGCCGATCATCCTCCAATTGATTGGTAGTAGAATAAAACCTGTTGCTTGCAGTCGCTGCTGTCTCTGAATAGGTTTCGGTAGTAGGGTCAAAAATAAAGGTCCGGTCAGGTGTAAATCCACCATTTATCAAAACCGTACCATTGGCATTATTGAGATGCGCATGTTCAGCTGACCAAAGGTTGGAGGTGTTGATGGTCTGGCCAGGCAGATCAGTAGGTTGATTAGCCGGATTAGAGAATGTGCCAGCCGCTGTCGTATAATCCCATAATTTACTGTTCGGCCTGCCCGCATTGAAATCAGAATTCATATACCCCCAGTATAAGACTTTATTGGTGTTGGGGAGCAAGACGGAATGCATAAAGGTGATTTCAGGATCTCCAGTAATGGTTTCCCATTTGCCCTCTCCTTTCTTTTGACATCGTTTAATATCCACTTTCGGACATCGGTTGCTGCCATTATAAAATTTCAATCCTCTTTTCTTCTGAAGATCTTTGAGCATGGGTTTAGTTAGCCAAACGGACTGGACCGATCGCACCAATGCAATCATTCCGTTTTTCATATGATGGTGCACATGACAGTGGAAAACATATTCGCCCATGATTCTATAAAGTCGGGCTCCCTTTGGTCGCTTTTTGGGATGTTGAATTTTCTTGATTTCCTCCGACAATAAAAGAGCCGGCGGTATTTTAGATTTTACGACAAAGGACTCAGCCGGCCCCATGCTTCTTATATCCAACGCTTCCCCGCCAAACGTCCAACGCATATTATGTGGATGAAAATTATGCCAGTTCATACCAGTATCCAGGTTAAAGACATACCAGGTAATTTCCTGTCCTGCCGGCGCTACAATGGTAGGTGTATTTCCTAAGAACCCACGTCCATTGATACAATGCGTAGGGATATTTGCTCCATCCGTAGAAGTTACGGTGTGATGGTTTTGGCTGTGATTTTCCCAACGCACGGTACCTCCGGGAGCCACCATAATCATTTGCGGAGAGAATCCCATCTGCGGAGCATCAACAATATTAACGGTCACATTCGCCGGCGCTCCGACCTGCACATGCACCGTACCCGTCATTTCTGGATGGAACTGACAAAAATAATCGTACATCCCTTCTTCCGCAAAAATATGTTCGTATATGCCATTTAACTCCGGTATATCTCCGCTGTCGAATAAGGGAATGCTCATCATGTTTTGCAGGAGATGAAAGAAGACTGGCACATGATCGGTCTTTTTAAACCGCGGAATGGGTCTTTTAATGGGCCATTCCAGCAGGTCAAGCTTGGCAGGTAGCAGATCCGCCATTTCCTTTTCCATTTCTTCATGGAAGACATCCACCACCTGGTCCACCACCAACTTTTCTTGGGGTAATAAGTCTTTCACGTGGAAATCTTTTCTGCCAATCGCTTTAAATACTTGATCCTTTAAATCATCAAATACTTTCCAATTGACACCTTTGTTCTTAGGAATGGGTACATTACAAGGCAATACAACCAATCCGCCAAACAAGCCGGCGTTTATGCGCATATCTTTGGATTGAGCGTGATCGTGAAATGGCCAGGCGCCAATCGCATTTTCATGAATTTCAAAGACATAGTCCCAGGTATCATTCGGACAGATTTCATCGGACCGGCGTCCGCTCGTGTCTTGTGTGCCAAATGGCCAGGCACCATCTGAATCACCTCCATACTCAGCACCATGCGTGTGGAAAGAATGGGGAATACGATCACAGTTCCATACATGAATATGTAAGCGATCATAAGGATGAGCGTATATGACCGTACCAGGTATTCGATGATTAAACACCGGCTCATTGACATCGGCGTCGATCAGTTTGTTCGTCTTGGGAAAAACATATCCCGCGTCCAGGTATTCTCTATAAACAATGGCATCCAACGCTCTGGCGGCCACTTCTGAGTCAGGAATAGTGGCATCTTCATGTCCTTCATTACGCATACAATCCCGTTTATATTGACGTGGCAAGGAAACTTTTTCTTGAGGAGAAACCGGGCTGTAACTCTCTATCCGCTCAATTTTCAGATAGATATGGCGGTCTTTCCATTTTTTCTTTTTGGGCGGAATTATACAGGGAATTTTAAAGATCCCTTTTTTGGGACGATCTATCTTCCAGGCAATTTCGTCCTTTGTATAGGCAATTTCCTCATTATCAACCAGCACCTTAAAGCCCAGGTCCGGCCAATCACCAGGAAATAATTCCCGGTAATAATATTCATCAATTTCAATAGTAAATAATCCGGCATCATCGGTTAAGCTGTGCGCCACTGGCTCTTTGTAGAGACCTTGTACATCCCACATTTCTACACGGATGCCCGACTTGTCTGGTGTCGACTTACTGGTCAGTTGACCTTGAATCTTATAGATCATGATTTAGGTTTTTGTCAAGCCAACCACTAGAAACCTGGTTGGCTTGTGGGTTAAATAATATTTAGATGTTCGTAGTAATTGCTTGTGTATTATTTTCGGTGTATAGTTAGTAAGCTCTATTCTGTAGTGTCGTAAAGTTTTGAAATGTCACCTCATTAGGGTAATTTTTCTTGTGGAATATGAGAGATGGCAGCTTGTAGAATAGGTTACTAGTTGGTCGAATTAAATCTTTTTCCGTGACTTTTGTATCGCCCAAAAGTCAGTAGCCAGTGATTAATCCAGGATTGTTTTGAAATATGGGATCTCTAAAAAAGGCATATATTCTGTCCAATTGAAAAAGAAAGAAAAGATGAAATGCATAAACGGAGCTGATAAGAAACTTAACAACAAATAAACCATAACCTGCTTTTTATTCATTCTTAAAATTATCGGTGGTAACAAAACACTCATCAACATGGGAATGGAATAATATATCCACCATTTAAGCCCAAAACTTGCTCCATATTTTCCAATGAGCATTCCTATGATTACACAGAGAATGGATAGCAAAATAATCTGTTTAAGTTTACCCTTAAAATCATGGCTTCCCAAAACTATCCAAATAACCAGGTGGAAAAGAATGAGTGAGGCTAAAATTAGCGTAAGAAATTTAAAAGTGCCCTCAGAAAGTGTGAGATTGAATTCAATGATAAAAATGATGGCCAAGAAACTTGCAACTCCCAAAAGTCCAAATTTTACAAAGTCATTGTTTTTTAATGCGATCTTTTGCTGAAGTCTTTTTTTGAACAGGTAAATTTCGACAAATGGCAAGGCTATTAAAAAGGCGTACCCATATAGTGTCGTGAGATGATACAATTCAGTCATAGCATCTCGGATGATTCCAAAAAAGACATAATCCGAAACGATGGCAACAAAGCTAAAAATCAAAGCGGTGTAAACCGCACCTCGAATTAATCTTTCTCCATGATATCTTTTTAAACAATCATATATCGAATAAATCCAGATTGGCGTAATTGCGACGAACATGAGTGTCATTCCCAACAAAGCACTATAACTCCAAGGATACCAAAGCAATAAATTGCCAAACCAATACGTCGCGAATGCTGCGATAAAAGTATAAGTTGTCCACCGGTTCCTACTTGTCTGCATGTCAGAATTTTTACGGCAAAATACCAACCTTTTCTAAAACAGACGTCGTCCGTGGTGGATACCAGGCAAGATGGTCAACGCCCAAGTCGGAAGTCTGCCTTTTCCAAAATTAAAATTTCGTTTGAATTCTTTTTGGTATGTTTAAAATATAGGAAGTTATCTCACTTTGTAAGTACCAAATCTTTTAGCAAATCAATTGAAGCAGGGACCGGTGTTTTGTAGCTGAGGTTCTTTGAAGCTGGAGGATAACTGAATTTGCAACCATATCAAATGCAGCCAATACGTTTATCTGCTTACATCGACATCTGTAATTTATTTCGTTCTTATAAAATTTTAGACTAAAAATACAGAATTACCAGATTCCAATAATAACGGCTATAAGAAAGTAGACCAAAAAATAAGTCCCGAATTTTTGGTCTATTATTAATTTGATTTTATTATCTATCTCAATGCTTTCCAAACTCCCCCAATTTCTAATCATAAAATGTGCGATAAGCTCAGCAACTATTAAAGCTATTAATTCCCAAAATACCAATGCGCCAATTGTTTATCCCAGTAATTCGCGATAAAACGATTTGTTCACAATCAGCAAAGCAAATCCAGCCCAAAATGAAAAGATGGTTAGTGTTAATACACTTAAAAATATCCATCTCAGATATCTGATGTCCCTTATTTTTGATTATTTATTTAGGCTGCCAATTTATGCATTCTAGAGAGAGGAATTCTTAAAGTCAAAAACCTAAAGGATATTCAATTCAATAATTGCAGCAAATTACGCGATAAACTACAATTATGGATGTTTGTACCTATCCTTGTCTTTAAATAGCACGAGAATAGCTTGACATAAATAATGGTCACTTGCAGTTTACCATATTCAGTCAAATCTCAATTAGCACTTATGATCCTGCCTGCGCCACTGATATTAGAATGAATGGTGGGATTTCCCTTGTAAGAAACGGTACCCACTCCAGTAATGGTGACGTCCAATTCATCATTTACGTTGACCTCAGCATCACCCACTCCGGCAATCCTAACCGTACATTTATCTGTGTTGAGACCAAAGGTCTTCACCTTGCCGGTACCAGTTAAATTAATATCAAGTGTGGCTGCGATACCCTCAAGATCAAAATTTCCTACACCAGTCAGAGTAATCTTGAGATCAGATACGTCCAGATCATTTTGGCTAATTACATCGCCTACACCGGTTACTGTCAAGCTTTTTATCACTGGAATTGTGACATGTAATACAACTGGGTCGTCGATGTCCAAGCAACGACCATGCGTGATTTTTAAAACACCATTAATTACCTTGGTTTTTACTTCTTGAAGGATATTTTGCTGTGCCTCAATAAGCACATCTTCTTGCGATCCCTGAATTAATAGTATATCGGCAAAAATTGAATTGTCAATGCTGTGGAAATCAGAAAAACTTCTGCTTTCAGAAACGATCGCACCTCGACCATCTAGACAATTATTGTCTAGGAAGTTGGGTTCATCATCCTTGGTGCAGGATAAGATCAGTGGCAGAACCAACCAAAAGAGTACTTTATAATTTTTCATGATTTCTCTCTTTTAAAAAATTGTGAATGTTAGCGTACCGCATCATCTGAGGTTTTTATAAAAGGATTCCAAGAATAATGCAAATAGCCGAAAGACTAAAGATCAATGGACACAGACGAAATGGTAAGAAATTTACTTTAAAGCCTGTAAATAGCGAAATCACTGCTAAGGCTAGTAACATTATAACAACTGACCAATACACGAGTAAGGAGATTGATGTCTGAGGGTCACTTATGGTTATCGCGATCACTAGTGCTCCCAGAAAGATTAATGTCGCCCCTTCATTAATCCATTCCATGGCAATGATTCTTTTGTTGTCTTCAGTGATTTCACCAAAGTCACTAATTACATTTTTTGTAGGAAATAAATGGACAATGCCCCACAAGAGGGACATTATTCCTCCGACATAGAGTAATGTATCCATATTGTGTTCTTTTATACTTGCAGTTTCTTACAACCTAATTAACTCGACCACCCTTGACAGGATATCCAACCCCATCTAATACTGCAATTCTAATCCATACAAGACCACTTAAGCATCCGCTTTTACGCACTTAGCCGAAAATTTAAGGATCCATAGCAAGCCATTATATACATAACAAAGTTTAAAGTTCCAATGATCTAGATCAATGGTGATCTTTTTTATTCCATTTCATGGCACGCTTGTGAATAGGCAATTGAAAGTGTGTCGAAAGCACAATAATTTCTAAATCCGGCACTTCGAGAATCCGGCCAAATTGGTCAGCGGACTCGGAGCAACTATCGATTAATAAATGAATTAATGCAGCCAATGCGTTTATCTGCTTACATCGACACTGTAATTTGTTTCGTTCTTTTAAAATTTTAAACTAAAAATCCAGAATTGCCAGATTCCAATGCCAACGGCTATAAGAAAGTAGACCAAAAAATAAGTCCCGAATTTTTGGTCTATCATTAATTTGATTTTATTATCTATCTCAATTCTTTCCAAACTCCCCCAATTTCTAATCATAAAATGTGCGATAAGCCCAGCAACTATTAAAGCTATTAATTCCCAAATACAAATTCGTCCAATAGTGTATCCCGGTAATTCGCGATAAAACGATTTGTTCACAATCAGCAAAGCAAATCCAGCCCAAAATGAAAAGATGGTTAGTGTTAACACACCGTAAAAAATCCATCTCAGATATTTTATATTCATTATTTCTGTATATACATTCAAATTCCAATTTAAGATTTTCTGGTAGGGAAATTCCAACATCCCAGCATTTAATTTATCCTGTCACTTATCGAAATCCAAATCTACCACCACCGGTAAATGATCTGATAAGATAAGAGCCGTGTCCGTGTTAATAATTTTAGCGGCTGTGACTCTATTTCCCAGATTTTTGGAAGCAAAAATATAATCCAGTCGCCGTTGATCTCCGTGTTCACCTTCCTTTTCTACCAAGGTGGGAAAGCTACCTGAAAAATTATAAGAAGAGCTCCGCAAATTGGCCTCAAGGTCAATGAATCCTACGTCCATTACTTCTTGGATCACCGAATAATCCAGCTGGTCATTTTTCAAGTTTTTTTCTTTGTATTGTAAATCGCGTTTATGGAAAAAAGGTTCTAGCCTACCATGCGCATAATAAATGGAATCAAGTAGAGAAAAAGTGTTGAAGTCGCCAGCCAGGATTACTTTCGAATCAGGTGGAAGTGTTTCAATATCCTGTAAGAGCTGATTGATTTCAGACTTCCTCATTTCCCAGTTGGAAGGGTGTAAA
>JAHEJC010000322.1 GCA_024639065.1 Lewinellaceae bacterium
ATACACACTCATCAATATTTTAGGATTGGCATTGGGTATGGCCTGTGTGATGTTGATTCTGATTTATGTTCAGAGTGAAACCAGTTATGATAATTTTCATCCCAATAAAGACAATATTTATTTGTTGGATATTCAAGTAAATGTTCCGCAAAGCGGTGATATCCGTAAACGGGCCATAGGTCCATTTAGATTAGCGGACGAATTAAAAGTAGATTTTCCGGATATTGAACATATCGTGCGTTTTGCTGCACAAGACCAGGAAGCGGTAACCTATAATGATCAACTATTCCTGGAAGAGGGTTTGACGTTTGTGGATCCCGAGGTTTTTCAGGTATTTCATTTTCCATTGATTACCGGAGATCCCATCGAAGTGCTGAAAGATCCTTTTTCAGTGGTGATGAGTGAAACGGCAGCCCAAAGATATTTTGCCAGCGATAATCCGATTGGAAAGACCTTGCAAATTAGGGATGAAGACTTTGTGGTCAATGGCGTCATGGAAGATGTCCCCCAGAATTCTCAATTTCAATTTGACATCTTGGTCTCTATGAATTGTGCCCCTCAAATATTTTCAAGAATCGTACTAGAAAATTGGGGTGAAGGATCTTCCTGGACGTTTGCAATGTTGCCCTCCGGGAAATCGCCTGTAGACTATACGAAAAGACTAGCTACCTTTACCGCGGACAAATTAGAAGCGTGGAGTGAATTTTCACCACAGCTCAACCTGAATCCACTTCCTAGATTGTATTTACACTCCAAAGATATTCGGGCTTGGGTGCCGGGTGGGGATATTACCTATGTGATTGCCTTTTCATTTATTGCCATTTTCATTTTACTAATCGCTTGCATAAATTTTATGAATCTGGCTACCGCTAGAAGTAGTCTGAGGGCCAGGGAGGTGGGTCTGCGGAAAGTAGTTGGAGCTAATCGGCCTCAACTCATTGGTCAATTCCTGAGTGAAAGCACTATCCTGGCATTGATATCGCTGGGGCTGGCGGTAGGAATAGCCTGGTTTTTCATGCCCTATTTCAATCAATTAGCCAATAAGCAAATGTCATTCAATCTATTGAATAATATTCCGATGATATTTGGGCTGCTGGGCATCACCTTATTTGTAGGTGTAGTAGCGGGTAGTTACCCTGCCTTGCTACTTTCCGGATTTAAACCAGTAAATGTTTTATCCAACAAAATTGCTCAAAATTTAGGAGGATCGTCCTTGCGCAAAGGGTTGGTTGTTTTCCAATTTGCTACTTCCATATTCTTATTGATCGTAACAACAGTGGTTTACAATCAACTGGATTATTGTAAAAATTTAAGTTTAGGATTTGACCGGGAAAACTTGGTTCTTTTTGGTACGCCCACCGATATGAGAGGTCAATATGAACAATTCAGAGCTCAATTACTAACCAATCCTAAGATCGTTAATGCTGGGCCTGCCTCACGGGTGCCCCCTGAACGGTTAACCAGTTCTCTAAACGCTCGTCCCGAAGGAGTCCCCGAAGATCAACAGCGAGGTATGCAGACTGTATGGACTGATTTTGATTATATTGAGACAATGGGTTATGAGTTAGCGGCTGGAAGGAGTTTTGACAGAGCATTTTCGTCTGATGCTCAGACTGCCTTTATTATTAATGAACAGGCAGTCAAAGAAATTGGATGGACCAATGAATCGGCTATTGGCAAGACGTTCGGGAGTTCAGAAATTACGGATTGGAATGAAGGTCAGTGGCAACGCAAAGATGGTCAAGTAATTGGCGTATTGAAAGATTTTCATTTTGAATCCCTCAAGCAAAAGATTATACCAACTGTTTATTTTATTGCTCCCTACATGGCCTGGCAATATGTGGTGCGGATTCAGCCTGGTGATATACCTTCAACCATCAACTTCATCGAGGAAACCTGGGCTCAGTTCAATGAAGGTGTCCCCTTTGAATTTGAATTTGTGGATGAAAACTTTGATCAATTGTATGCGGTAGAACAACGACAAGGCAAGATCTTCAGGTTGTTTGCTTTCCTGGCCATATTCATTGCCTGTTTAGGCCTGATCGGATTGGCCGCTTTTTCCGCAGAACGAAGAAAGAAAGAAATAGGAGTAAGGAAGGTAATGGGGGCCTCGTCACCGAGCTTGATTTTCCTGTTATCCAAAGAATTTACCCTACTGGTATTGATTGCTTTTGTGATTGCATCGCCAGTGGGCTGGTACATCATGGATAGCTGGCTTCAGGATTTTGTATATAGGGTACCTATTCAGTTTTCTGTATTTCTAATAGCCGGTTCGGCAGCCTTAATAATTGCCTGGCTTACCGTTGGATACCAAACCCTAAAAGCGGCTTATAGGAATCCGGTGCAATCGATTCGAAATGATTAACTTTATTATATAGTTAGTGCGAGAATTTGCAGATTGTAATCCTTTAATGATTTTAGCAGCGTTGGTGATGGCAAACTGCATGAATTACAGTTTATTCCTTTAAAAATAATTGTCCCAAAATCAACCGTAGAAAGGCTAATATCAATCCAGCAAATCCAATATAAATAAGTGGCATACCACGTCTAAAAATTACACCCAGGCCTGGAAATTTATTACTATGATCATATTTTTGGATAAAGCGGTACCCAGCATGGGTCAGGGAGGCATTCTCTCCAATATCCATACGCTGAAGTTCCATCCCTTCCAGGTCAAGAACGGATACATTACTCCGAAAACGTTTACCGGAATCATTGCTCAAACCTAAACCATATTCGGTTCCTGGGATAGCATAATATCCGCCTAGACCTTTTGGTGGGTACACATAAGCATATTCGGCACGTTCCCATTCTTTACCCCATACTTCCAGTTTAGCGACCGGATTTTTTAATTCTTCATTTATAGAACCGGGAACAGCCGTGATATACTTCGCATCCGGAAATACAAACTGATAAAGGAAACCAATTTTGCGTTTGCCTGGAAAGTAATATTCTTTGTCTTTTTCCAGCTTAATTCGTTGTGCGCTGTTCGCGTAAACAAAAATTACTTCTTCTGTAGAGCCAATAAAAATTACCCGCTTAAGTGAATCTTCGAATGCCCGTTCTGTAGAAGATATCGATAATTCCAAAAAATCATCGGGTTGTTCCCAATAAAACTCCATGGTTCCTTCGACATGTGGGTCATCCAGTGTGTTCTTTTGATTAGCTCTGAGCTGGAGTTGTCTTTTGTCTGATCCAGTGATAAATAGCACCATTATGCCCGGATCAGTTGGTGCTATGGTGTCGCTTTGCGCAGGGTAATCGTATTGAAAACCGAAATTTGGAAAGAATTGATCCAGTCTGAAATGAACTTTAGTCCTGGCTACACGTCGAATTTTTGCCAGTTCTAAAGGGAATTCATCAATTATTTCAGCATCCATGCCCGCTAAAAAATTTTCAGAGGAATTGCCATGAGGATCAACCACTTGGGCATTTTTTACAACCTGAATTGTATACTCGTTAGAAACTTGCTCAATATGCACATCATTTAACTTTACCTGGAAAGGTAAATCTAAGTGTCCTTTTATTTTATTCGTATTGCCCTGATATACCTGGACTTTTTGAGCGGGCTCACCAATTTCCAGATTCAATTTCCCTCTCCATCCCCACAGGGAATTCAAAAAGAACCCGATGATAATAAGCACCGGACTAAGATATAATAGGTAAATCCAGCCATGGGTAAGTCTTGGTTTTACCAACAGGCTTTTTCCGATCAGACTTGCACCAATTAAGGTATACAAAGATACATACCACCAACTGTGAAATACATCATCCAATTGCAATGCATGGATTATTTTAACCGTGGTAGTTCCAGTTTGAAGTAGATTGGTTGTTTGCTGATACAATACAACCCCTAAGATGCTACCAAGTGCCAGGCAGAGCGCACAAAGGACTAAAAAGATTGAGGTTCTCAATACCTGAGACATAGATTTCATCAGGACAGCCATGCTGAAACAAATTAGGAGGATAGGTGCGACCAGTCTAATCCATTCAAAGGGATTTTGGAAATTATAATGATATATATTTTCAGCGATTATGGTGGTAATTACCACGATGCTTATAATGAGTAAACTGACTTTGATTTTATTAGCAGGTTTTTGAATTACAAAATCTTGCTCAGGTTCATCTGGATTCAACATATAATTAAAAGATGAATGGTATAATCTGATTCAAATTAGATCATCACCGCAAATGTAAAATCTTGAATTTAATTTTTTATTAATAACTCTAGATTTCTATAGATCATGAAAGAAACTATTCATGGATCATAAGTCAAGGAAATTATGATTTTTATTATGGAGTATCTACTTGTTGTCTAAAAACAAAGGCAGAAATTTCAACAAAATTTCTGCCTTCACTTATGTATGCTTAATATTCTACTTATTCATCCAGCGCAGTAATTGAATTAGATAATAAAGTTCTTGCATATTTTGCATTGTGAACTCCTCTACTTTGGTCTTCTTCTACGTATTTGTAATTGTATAGTGCACCTACTTGGGTTGAGGTATAAGTTCCTGGGACAGACCTGCCTGCATCAGTCATTATACCAATAGCCTGCAGTTTTACGCTTAAGCTGTCCAACAATGCCTCAACACCAGCTTGTGTGGTTTCGACTAATTCTTGAACACCGGTTGGATGACAAACCACACATCCATTAGGATTGATTTCTCCACCTTCTGTCTCTACCCGGAAAGTATGCCCTCCTGCATCGCGGCCATCTATAGTTGCAGCCATATGGCAGGTAACACAGGCATGAGCCACTGCAGTGGTATGCGCGGAATTCTCATAACCGGTACCTACTTCATAAGCACCTTCTCCGGCAAATAAGGCTCCTTGCGCTCCATGGTGAGGTCCGTAACGAGTGCTGGTAATTTCCAACATTTCATCTACACCGGGCGTGGGTAATGCGGGTGATGGCACCCTTGGTTGGTGGCAATTCAAACATAGGTTTCCTCTTCCCACATCAACTGTTTCTCCGCCTACCCAAAGGGTAACCGGATCTTGAGCGGTGAGCGCCCAGTCAGCCTCCGTATAGGTCTGGTGAATTTGGTGACAGGTGTAGCAATTTTGAGGAAGCGGATCTTCAATATCTTGAGAAGCTGCCATTTCCCCGGAGGCTATCCGGTCCAAGAATCCTTGACTGGTATGACAACCAGCACATCTAGCCTGATTGCGCTCAAAGTGTCCTCCGAGATAGTGAATGGAATTTTCCCATTGAAAAGACTTAGCCGTAATCAGTTGGTTGCTTCCATGACAATCGGAACAAGTTGTAGCCCCGTTTTGGCCATCAGCTCCTGCAACCCCTTGTGGACCTTGTGCGCCGGTTGGACCTGCCGGGCCTGCTGGTCCGGTTTGCCCGATATCACCTTCACAACTAACTAATCCTATTACCAGCAAAATGGCTGCACATTTCAAAAGGAACAAATAGAAATTTTTCATAGCTATATTTCTTATTTAGGTTAATGTTTTAATCAGACCATAAATTTACATAAAAATTACATTTCATTTTAACTTCGATACACTATTTAATCTATAAGATCCTTATTTGTAATTAGTATAAATTACTAGATATTAAACAGCATGCAATATAGGCTATACGTTATTTACCACTAAAGCTAAGGAAAAGATTAAAAAGTAAACGCCCAACCGTTAGCCAAGGCCGAAATATCTGGATTAACCAATTATGATTATTATTCACTAAACCTGGAAAGGAGTTGTTCTTCACATAGCATCTATAAAGATTAGAGGTTGATGGGTTTAGCGGTTTAGGTATTCTGGTGAAAGTTAAAAGCTGAAGAAATTTTTTCTTAACACAGTGGTCTTTTAAAAAGTTTAGGGAGTTGATGAGTTTAGCGGTTTAGGTATTTTTCCAGTGTATTTTATTTCTCGATAATTCGAATACTCGTTTTTTATAATTCCATTAACTCTTTCTGCATATGCGTTTTCTAATACTGAAGTGCCCATACTTGGTATGCACTTATTATGCAGTAACATTTTGACATAGTTAAGAGCGATATATTCGGTAAGTCTGATTAATCATAGGAATGCTAGTTTACAAAACCAATTTTTTTGTCGGGATTCACGTCCGACCCTCAAAAATTCACATCTTTTTTTCTTAGGGTAGCGCTTCTGCCTCGTGAGAGCCTGGGTAGAGGCAGGATTTCGGTTAGAGCAGTATTCTCCAAAAAGTTTAGGGGTTGATGGGTTTAGGTATCCTGCTTGAAAGATTGCATTCATACAATTTTGTTAAACCAGGTGTTTTGAGAATAATCACGCCCGACCCTCACTCGTACTGCGGTCCCTGTGCTTGTCTAAGAGCTCTGTGCGGAGCACATCTAGAAAGGAGAAGATAAGTTTTTATCCTCGATATAAGAAGTGTCGGTCAATGTATACAGAAATGCTAATAAATCGGTTTTTTCGATATCGGTGAGTTGAATGCCCCCTTGGTGCACGAATTTCATCAATGGATCAATGGTTTCTGAAAAATGAACACCTTCTGAATAAAAGTTGAGCACCTCTTCGAGCGTTTCATAGCGACCATCATGCATATAAGGACCTGTCAAGGCAATATTTCGTAAGGTTGGCGTTTTGAATTTGCCCATATCAAAAGGTTCACTGGTTATAGCTCCGTATCCAGCTATAGGCTGTGCATCAAGTCCATTATTATGCATTAAATTGTCTGTGAATAAAATACCGCCATGGCAATGGAAACAATCGCCTCGCTCTGTAAAAAAGATATCGTAGCCGCGTAGCTCAGCATCGGTTAGGAATACGCCTGGCTTTTGACTGATCACCTGATCATATTTGGAGTTGTCTGATATCATGGTTCGTTGAAATTGAGCCATGGCATTAGCTGCATTTTCCTGGGTTATTTCCTCCTCGCCAAATGCTTCAAAAAACAATCTGGGATAATCTGTATGATGCTGTAAACGGCTTACATCCGTACCGAAAAAGTCTCTAACTTCAAACAACATGATGTCCTCCAAAGTCCCTTGGATCTTTCCATCCCATAAAAATTTGGAACTCCATCCCAAATTTAGGTGTGGCAAAACATCTCCATCGGAAGTAAATGAATTCGTTTGTACATGACAGCTGGCACATGAATGAAGACCATCCGGATGTAGTTCAGCATCGTAATACAACATTCTACCTAATTTTATTCCGGCGACCGTGGTGGGATTATCACTTGGAATGTCTAATATGGGAAACTGATCCGAAAAGGTTATTTCATAGGAAATAGGATCGTAGGTATAATTAGGCTGAGGGGAGGCAGGATCTTTTTTGCAGCTTCCTAGCAGCGTGATCAGGAATGCTAATAAAATCAAAGATTCATATGATCGTTTCATAATCAGTAAATCTACATCAATTAATTTTCTGCACAGACTCAATGGAGAACACACTGCCCCCATTTGCTTTCAGGATGTCCTGGGCATTTTGATTAGCCATAATCATCGGGCCAAAAGTCTCAAAATCATAAACCATTGGGTTTTGCATCCACTCATTGAGGTCCATCATCAGCTTTATTTCCCAGTTTTCATCGACCAAATTCAAATCATTTAATTGCATAGAAATTCGAAGGTAATTCTGATTGCCTTTGGTGGCTCCCGTGTGTAAATTAAAGTTTTTAATCACGCCAGATGCCAATGAATCATATTTCCCTTCAAATTTCATATAATGATAACCTTGATCGCCAGGTATTGGCCATTCCATGTTGATATTGGTGGTCGTGTTCGGCAATCCTCCATCTATATT
>JAHEJC010000323.1 GCA_024639065.1 Lewinellaceae bacterium
TGGATAACAATTGAATAAAATAAGCTAATTAAAAATACTAAAATATCCTTGGAGGAAATTTACTTACTCCTATTTTCGTATACTTAAATGAATCATGTGGTTTAAAAAACACATACAACTTAAAAATGTATCGGATGAGGAACTTGTGACCCGCTATCGGGAAGAGCAAGATCAACAGTATTGTGCTGCGTTGTATCAGCGCTATGTAGAATTGATATATGGCGTGTGCTTGAAATATTTTAAAGATCCAGAAATCAGCAAAGATCAAACCTTGGAGGTATACCAAATACTACAGAAAAAATTATTAACCCATAATGTCGCTCAATTCAGAAGTTGGCTTTATGTCCTAGTCAAGAATCAAGCTCTACAAGAACTTCGAAGGAAAAAAAAGCATTATCTTATTTCATATGATCCCACACTTATGCATTCTTTGGACATGGAGCATCCCATAAGTGATAATGGATTGGAAGAAAAGAATCAATTGCTTAAGGATTGTGTAAACAATTTGCCGGAGAAACAAAAAAAAGTCATTGATTTGTTTTATACACAAGGTAAATCATATGATGAAATAGCCATCCTACTCACGGAGAAAAAAGATAAGATCCGATCCTATATACAAAACGGTCGACGTAATTTAAAAATATGTATGCAACAAAAAAATGAGCTCCAAAGAAAGAAAATATAACCGAGGTGACGAATTGTTAAAAAAACTCATCAAGGGTAGAATCACTCCTGATGAGAGGACAGAACTGCATCAGTTAGCAGAAGAGGATCTCTTTTTAATGGATGCTTTGGATGGTTATAAAAACAAAGGAAGCTACGTCGAAAATATTAATCTCATCAAACAAAAGATTTCAACGCCTAAAACTAAACCACTCAATTATTGGATAAGTAGAGCGGCTATATTATTATTATTTATTTCAGGTAGTGTTTGGATCTATAATTCATTTAGTACACAAACCAGTTCGAAGGTGCATGTGGCATCGATACCAGAGGAAACACCTTACGAAGAAGGTCTTCCAGAGTCCCTTGAGGAGAAATATGCAGATAATCAAGTCGTTGACCCTATTAAGGAAAAAGAAGAGGAGGAAAACCAAAATACTACCTATGTAAAACAAAATCCTTTACAGCTAATAGAGACTAATACTGGCGATGCCCCACCAACTCAAAAATCCAATACTGTAGTAACTCCAGCATTTGACATACCTATCGCTGAAGAGGAAAAGGCATTTAGTAAACCGGAGTCAACTGTCGACCAAGACATAGTTAAACCACAAGAATCGTTCAGGGAAAAGGTTGAGTATAGCCGAGCTGAACAACGCGTGCTAAAAGATACGTTAGCCCAATCGGAAATGGATAATTTAATCAGCGTATTGAATCAGTCAACCGATTCAGGATTAGATGAGCTTTCAACCTCATCAAGGGTTATTACCGGTCGTTTGGTAGACCAAAGTGACAACCCTTTGGCTGGAGCGATTATTCAAATCCAAGAAACAGAGGAAGGATCGGTAACAAATCTATCTGGTGATTTTCGTCTAGAGATCAACAAAACTAATGGCATAGCAGAATTTTCCTATACCGGCTTCAACTCATTTAAACTTCCTTTGACTTCATTAAAAAACAATCAGGAAATAGCCATGTCTGCAAGTTTAGCCTTGAAAGAAATGCAGGCATTACCTGCCCGGCAAGCAGTTGATACAAGACTTAATAAAAAAGAAATTCATCAAATCTATCCTCAAGGTGGACTTAAGCAATTTCAAAAATATATTGAGGAAAATAAAGTATATCCGTCTACAGCCAAAGTAAATAATATCAAAGGCGCAGTGGTGCTCAGTTTTGACATTATCGATGATGGATCTATACAGAACATCCAGGTGATACAAAGCTTGGGGTTCGGTTTGGATGCAGAGGCTATTAGGTTACTAAAAGAAGGGCCAAAATGGATAACCAAACCAAAAGGAAAAGAGGTAGAGGCCATATATCGTTTTCAATTCTGATTTAACCAATTGCAATTGCCAATCTATTGCTATATTACCCATTTGGTGATCATTAAATCCAAGAATAAAATGAAGAATCAATGCTAAAATTCTTTCGAAGAATAAGACTGAAGTTACTTTCTGAAGGACATCTAAAAAGATATCTGGTTTATGCCATTGGAGAAATACTTTTAGTTGTAATAGGTATTTTGATTGCTTTGCAGATTAATAATTGGAACGAATGGAGAAAGGATAGGATGAAAGAAAAGATAGTACTTGAAAATCTTGTGGAGAATATGGAACTAAATATAGAAAGAATTGAAAAGCAATTAGAATTGAAGCGGCAATATGATCAATCAGGTCAGCTAATATTTGAGGCTATAAAAGACATGAATCTGGATATAGACTCTATAGGTTTTCATTTTCACCGTGCTCTTATGAACAATGTACGACTGGTACTATCCAGGTCTGGCTATGAGGCATTTAAGAATATAGGATTTTATATTGTTAGAAATGAACCACTAAGAAAAGAAATCGTCAACCTATATGAGAATACCTATACTGATTTGGGTATAGAGCAGGTTTGGGGACAAACTGTAGAACCAGATAACGATAAATATATAATGGAACACTTTTTTATGTATGAAGGAGGCAGCTGGTTGCCAAAAAACTTTAATGAAGTTGCTAGTAGCAACTATTTCTATGGCTTAATAAATGTGGCAGAGCGTCAAAGGTTCTATTATGGGGGATTATATGAGGAAACTCTCCAAGACACAAAAAGAGTCCTCCAACTTATAATAAAAGAACTGAAATAAAAACGAACCACCAACTAAGTATAAAAAGTTCATGTTCCCTATGCAGGCACAAGCCATTTATGCAGACAGTAAGATCAGTTAGACCATTTGTTCTTTAAAAACTATCATTTATTTCTCCTTGAGAATTGCATGAAAGCTATGACCAAAAAAGTCATTAAACTAATCCCGATGCATATTAAACTTGTAGTATATAATATCGAATTCAAATAGTTGATTGCTTGCTGCTGTTGAGGATTTACTTTTTCAAAAGAAGACAGATTATTTCCAGCAATACTAAATAACATTACCGCGACTAATAAAAGTGCAATTTGAATCATCGCGGCACTAGCTACCCAGTTCCTTTGGGTTGGGAACATAAATCGATAAGCGAATCCTAAAAGGACAAATGGAACGACCATAATCGTAATCGCCATCCATCTACTAATCACATAATGAAACTCACGAAAGTTGAAATCCAGAGAAGTACCAAAAGAAATAAATCCTTGCAGCAAAACAAACCCAATGCCCAGCCAACATAAGTGATGTGGCTTAAAACTTCGCACCTACTCCAATTCTGATGTGCGTTCTAGCTGGTAAAAAGGTAGTGGCACCATCACTGATTTTTTCGCCACCAGAGGGCACTACTGTACTTTCGTACTTTATCGAGTTGGAAGCTATCTCCAAAATCGTGATAGGAATGCTGTAGGTCATAAAAAAACGTTCTCCCATATTGTAAATTACTTTAGGAATAATAGCAAATGGCAGACGGAATGATCCCGTTTTGGTGGTATACAGAAATTCACTATCCGGTTTAAGATTCTTACTCAGGATAGTCGGATTTACCGATGCACCTGCATATAAACTCAGTGCGTCTTTTTGAAATAAGGGAAAATCATATTCATAGCGTACACCTAATCCAAACATAGTCGTTTTCCCGGCTACATCCCGATTATTTCCTTCAATTAGATTGATCCGATCTTCACTGCCAAATGAAAGTGTGGTTAATTCAATCTCACTCAGACTTCCATTAGCATGATAAATACCCAATGCTGGAGAAAAGTTGCCTAAACTGAAACTGGTCCTTTCGAAAGATCGAATGGGATCAGTACCATCAGGTAATTGGGTTTCTACCGTGCCTGAACTTACTTGGATATTAAGATAGGTGATTAAATGATAGGATGACTCATCTTGAGCGGATAGACAGAAGGATAAAAAAGTAAATGCGATTATGGTTAATTTTTTCATGGTTTTTCTTTTTACATTATCAAACACTCGTTTTCATTGAAAACTAATTTTGGCAATTACACACGGTAGCATCTGTCGCCAGCATCAATTTCTCTTTTGTGGTCAGATTTTCAATATACATCATCTTGGTCCCATCTGCCTGAACCTCTACTGAGCCCACATAGTACTCTTCATAGTTAGTAGCTAATCTATAGTGTACGGCAAACTCAACATTGTATCCGCTATACGTTCCAATTATAAAATTATGCCCAGGGGTGGTGCGGTCTTTCAATTTGAATGTCTGACCTTGTTTAGTCCAATATTCAAGCCCACCAATATTACCCAGGTCCTGATCGTCACTGGCTTCTTGTCCCGGTCTAAATTCGTATTTATGGCACGGATTTTTGGCATCACACCAAGTGGCACTGATCGCCGGTAGGAGAATAAGCAGCGTTTCAACACCACAGGATATATTCAAAATCATTACTACGGTTAGAGCAATTAGTATTTTTTTCATCATGGTCAATTTACTTCATGGTCATTAAAAAATCATTCTCAATAAAAGAACATCTTATTGTAAGGACTTCAAAAATAGTTTTTTTTAGTAATTAATTAATTGGATGCCAATGCTTCATCCAATTCTTCTTCAAAATCCCGGATGGAATATTGAACTTCGGCAAAATCCCTGCTAAAGTCATCTAACACTTCTTTTCTATTATCCAGAATTTTTGCGTAGGTTTCTTTAATGGTTTTTGATTTTGTTGCCCCGGTATATTGGTTAATTAACTGAATAATATCATTGGAATCATCATTAAAAAGACGATCATGAAAACCTAATACTTTATCCAATAACCTGGAATATTGCTTGCAAGAGTTTCCCTCCCAGTACAAACAAAAATTATTGATAATCAGGGTTCGATCATTTAATAATTGCTCAATCACCTGATTGTATCCCTGAATTTTTTCAGCAAATAAAGTAACTTTCTTGGCATATTCGGCAGCTCCGGCTTTATTGGATTTCAAAGATAGCCAGGAATCCATTTCTCGCATTTGATTTTGTAATTCTTTTGCCTGAAAGGTATAATTGTCAAACCACGAAGAAACATTCTCTCGAACTTCTTTTTGTTCTTCTAAGTGCAACTTTGCAAAGAGTTTGTTTACTGCTTCTTTTCTGGATTGATGATCATTGATGAGCCCTTTGGGTATGGATATTTCTGCTTTTCTCATTTTATGGGCACTCCCAGTCACCGAAGTTAAGTTCACTGTAACCCTAAATTCACCACTCCCTTCATCATATTCTAATTTTCCGCCAAAATAGGCACCAGGCTCTAGTCCTTCTGGTTCACTCACCCGCACCCGCAATGCTTGTTCTCCTCCTAGTTTATCATTTAATTTTTCATGTTGCTTTACTTCCGCGAGATTATTTCTTTCTACTAAAACATAAAGTTCTTTGTGTTCCAATAATTCGCCTTCAAAGGATTCGGTAATCCAGGTAGCTTGGTCCAGGTATTCGTCATGAGAAGTTTCAAATTCCCAAACATAAGTTACCATAGGACTTTGAGCATTTAAGGCCATCAATGTAAGTAGCGAACATATAAGCGTAAATGTTCTTTTCATGCTAAATTTTTTAATTGCAGTTTAATGTAACTTCTTCTTCTCCTTCCCTGATTTGTCTAAAGACGCGGCAGGTATCATTTCTATTCATAATGGTAAACTCCTGATTACCTATGGGTAGTTCCGCTTCGATTATATTTAACGTCTTGCTACCACCAAAGTCAGCTATTGGTTTTCCATTGATTAAAATGGTTGCTTTGGTGATACTTCTATCCAAAAATATCTTCACGGGTGTTTTTTTTACATTACTAATATCCGGTGCTTTATTGACATTGGCAACATCCTTTTTAATGGCTTCTAAATCATTAGCCGACTCAGGTGATGACTTAGACGCATCATTAGAAGGAATCGATTGTTTAATATTTGAAACGGGCGGTGTATTAATTTTTGTTTCTTTTCCATCCAAGTCTTTTTCCGTGGATTTTGTGCCCAGTTCTTGATCAATCGGTTTCTCGTTTAATGCGGATAATGAATCGTTATTACTAATTGATTCGGATGAATCAATTAGTGAAATACCAAAATAACCCAATACAAAGATTCCTAACAACCCCAATAATAAAGGGAGCCTATTTTTTCTCTTCTTACTAGTCGTCTCGGGGCCTTTGATAATATTCGCACGCAAATCCATCTCGCTAGCTTTGGAAGGGGCTTTTACTTCTGCTTCCATAGGAGATTCATGAGGTGTCCCACTCACTGTCTCGATCGCCTTAGCCATTTCCTCTTTTTGATTCTGATTTACTTTTTTCGCTACCGCTTTAAACAGTTCATCAAAATCACTTTGTTGGTGCAAAGTAATATTTAGGGTATTAATGTCCTTTAAGATGGCCGTTAAGTGTGCTATATTATTTCGGATTGACTTATATAAATTAAGATCATCGGTGATCCCTTCAATATTGGATATTGAATCCAACGCTCGAATCTTATTTTCTAATTCATTGGTTTGTGTTTCCCAAAATTTCACTAAATCTAATCGATCGGTAGATTTTGCAATAGACACTTCATCCAACACCACAGGAAAAATCCGGTCCAAAATATTTTTATTCTTATAAATCTGTAAGAGCTCAAACATACAGTATTCGGAATGCAAATATTTATTGCTCACTACAATAATAATCGCATCTGCTGCGCCAAGGTTGAGCATGAAGTCGTTAATACTTTGACGGTATCCCAGGTCCTTTTTATCCATGGTGATTTCAATACCTTCGCTGGAGAATTTTTTCATAATTTTCCCTACAATCTCTTCACTTTTTCCTCCCCAGGCATGCGAAATATATATTGCTGGTTTATACATATTTAGTTATTTAGCTTGTGTGTACGTTTTCTTGAATATTTTTGCATCACATATGTAATATTCGCCTTCCACTCCTTTCATTAAATAATCACCCTTTTTCCCTTTTACCAATCCCTCCAGCGATACCACTTCAAAGGGTTCATTTATTTTACAGGCTTCAATGGCAACCGGTTTCTTTTTTACTGCAGAAAACGGTAAATCGACAGACTCCCCGGTAACAAAACGTTTTTTCTTGCGCTTCGGTGCTTCTCCTGGGTCAAATGTGGTGGGGAGATGTCTGGCCTGGATCAATTTCTCGGCGGCTTTCTGACCGATTTCATCTAGTTTAGTCAAATTGGAGACTCGGTCAATTTCAGCTAATCTTTTTATTTCTCTGCGAGTAAAATTATAGCCCAAATCAGCTAAAAATTCTTTTTCTAGCAAAACATTATACCTGACATAATGTAATACATATGAATCGCCTAAAATATCCTTTCTTAAATCACCAATCTCACTATCCATTACGCTGGCGGTTGGTGAATCAGATAAGTACTGAAGTATTAATTGATTCATTTTATTTGAATCTGCCATAAAAAATTCAGGAAGGTTAGTAGCCCAACTGATCACACTTGACTTTTTAATTTCATCGAGTGAGAATTTGAGTTGAAGTTTACCAGTACCCAGAGACACAATGCTTAAATTGTTTTCACCGGTCGGCCAATTGAATGGATAACCTTTCAGCGTAGCTAACAAAAATAATTGAAAAGAGGGATTGTTAGCCATAGAAATAGCTCCATCAATAAATGCTGCTTTTTCATTCGGGCCTACATCTACATAGGCTGGTAGAAAGAAAGTAGGA
>JAHEJC010000324.1 GCA_024639065.1 Lewinellaceae bacterium
CATTATTTGGAAAAAATGATCCATGATAAGGTACACCATCACAATAATAAGTTTCTGGTTCTGGTGCATAACACACTGGAGGGGTCTTATCATCTTTTTTTACGATGATCATACAATCATTATAAAGCGATGGGAATAATTTTCGATGCTTAATTAAATATTCCAGCTCAGGATATTCAGAAATAATAGTCGGCCATTTATCATAAAAAGGATGATCTTTTTCAATTTGAAAATCACACCATAAATCATTCTTACCAGGCTGGTAAGGTTGTATACAGAAAGGAGAATACTTCATTTCAGATCTCCAGGGACTTAACCCAATGGCTGTAGGCGAGGAAATAGAAATACTTCCATCACACCCAATATTAGTAAAATAGTCCTCCTTCAACGTTTGGGACCCTATAGTAAAGTCAGCATTAACATCTAATCCGGAATATTGATAGATGATGTCACCATTTTCAAATATTAATGCTTGAAACTGCACCTCCAGGTAAGTTAACCAGCTAATAACATGAACCCCCATTCTGGCTCCATTCGGGTGTTCATAGGGAGAGGAATGGAAATATTCATAACTAATCTCTGAGCCAAAATCACCACTGTGCAAAACGTACAAACGATCACCACCTCCAGCAGAATAAGCCTTTGGCAATAAACAATCATTGCTGGCATCGCTGCCATCATCTCCAAGGTCGGTTGAGATATACCCATTAGTAGCAACCTTGATTACCGAGTATGGAAGTCCATAAATGGAGACTGGATTATCCAAAACTAAGGTGTATGCAGTATCTTCTCCGGCACCAATAAGCTTTGGTGATTCCGAAATAAATTGATAAGGTAGTCCCCTTACTTCCTGATAATTTGTTCTCTGCGCAAAAGCACATCCAAAGCCTAAGTCTTCATGATCTACTCTTCCCTCATAACATGTTAAGTTTGCTTGGATTGCAGTATACTCATTAAGGTTCGGGTATTGAATCAAATACCTGCAAGCATAATCGTCATATTGATTAAAACAGTACCAACTATGTTTGGACCCTTGGAATCGATGTGCATCGTACAAAGGTAGTCCGCAAGCTTCATATACCCTAAGCACTAAAGAATCGGTTCCACATTCTTCAAGATCAACATAATCGTCAAAAACAAAACAATTCACCAAATACTCGATAAATCGATCATAATAATGTTGGTAATGACTATAGTTATAGTCCCCTACACAATTAATTATTGAATCTTTGAAATGAGTAGAATAATTATTTATATCACTCATCGTAGCAATAGCAAAATGCAATTCTTCACAGCAGTTATCGTGACTACCATCGTCAAGATCTTCGGCGTAAACCCTTATCCAGCAATTTTGGGGATCCAACGTCACTTGAGTAATTTCATCGCAAACAGGTGTGGGAGGTAAATGGTCAACAACCCATATTTGCTGATAGGCACAACTCTCATTCCAACATTCATCCACGACTCGATACTCAACCTCATAATCTCCCACCGGAAGATATATGGTCGCAAAAGATCCAAACAGAATTTCACCCGTTTTCGAGTGTAATTTAAGCTGTGCGTCAACATATTGGATTTTGTAAAATACTTTTAATTTATCATCACTACTGCATTCTTTGTTAATCCAGGGAATTTCCAGTTCCACTTGCCCTTTACATTCATGTGGCTCCACATAAGTCGTTACCGGTTTGAAAGGCTCAATCCTTGGCCCCAACGTATCGACAATCTTAATATACTGGATACAAATCGTATCGGTTCCTTCACACCAATCATAAATTTTCCACTCTCTTCTTATTTTGTATGTCTTTCCACAATTCTCTAAAACATGATCGTTAAATGTTGAATAAATATTACACTTATCTCCAATCTCAGTGATAGGAAATCCATTTATAAAAGGTGGCTCTACTAAGCCAATATTAATTCCCCCAATGAAATACGGAATAGGATGCGCCCTACCCTGTTTATCTAGAAAACTGGTGAGAAAGGATTTCAATTTTGGGTTGCAACAATCGATTACTGTCTCTTCAGCACATTCCAGGCTGTCCAAGGTTTCTCGCAGAATATAAATATTCTGAGAGCACTCATCTGAGTTACCCCAAACATCGCTTATAAATATTCTTCTAGAATAAAAGCCAGCGGTATCGTTGCCGCAAGGTAAATCATTCCAGGTGTTTTCAAGAATTTCAATATGGGGTTCATATCCACAATTATCCAGGAATAAATAGTCATCATTGAAAGGTTGTAAACAGCTGATAGCGGTATCTCTGCACACAATTTGTGGTGGCAATTTGTCTTCAACGATAAGGTGGCCCCAGCAAGATTGTTCGCCGGATGATATTCTATATGTTAATTTTTGTCCCCGGTGTTTTTCAGTAATTATGTTGCTTATTTCATTTCCATATGGATCCAAGATGCTCACTGGAAAAAGGTCAAAACATAAATGTCTTTCCCCTGTTATCAACATACCCGAAGTCACCTCTACCCTACAATCACTATCAAGTGGTAAATAGACTTCATCTTGACAGGGATTACCTGTGGCGGTGATTTCCAGCAGTTCCAATGAATCCGCAAAACTGGTATCGGCGCAAATCGCCCCAAAACCAACCTGAGTGTAAGACCCTAACGGAAAGGGTATAGCTGCTGAAATATTTGATGTTTCTCCATTTAGACTATTTGGACCTGGAATGGTCCAATTGGTTGGATCAAAGACTCCATAATTTGGTCCTAGATCATTCATCCGGTAAGCCCAGCTATCTGCATATTCCCAGGGCTGACCAGTTCCACTTAAATTTTGATCACCGTAAAGGTCTATGAGTGCATCATTACAAAACAATTCCAGTGCATCATCTCCATTAATGTTACTAGAAAAATGCACAAAATCGGGATCAATTCCTAAGAATGAACTAAAACTAGCCACATCAGTCGTCAAATAAAGATAGGTGCCAGCTGAAACAAATTTTTGGGGAAAAGTGAATTCTTCTCCATCCGTACCACCTCCATTATTCGCTGACCCAAATCCATATTGACTCAAATTATCAATATCTGCCAGCACAAAAAATTCGATCCCCTTAGGCAATCCTCCAGTAAGATCCCCATCGATAACACCTGAGATAATCATGCGCCCACATCCTTGAACCGTATTGGTAATTTCATATACTCCGGGATCACTATTACTTGATTGAATTACTCCACTCAAAGGATCTAAATCCAAGGCAGGTCCACCACTTATTGGAACATAGCTGTATCGTCCATCTGAACCTGTAATGTGTGTAGGTGAAATGGTCGTATTAAAAGCACAATACTGATCTCCAGGATAACTAAATTCCGGATCTAACAAAGCTTGATTGCAAATATTACAATCCACGATGCCCTGATAGATTAAGGTATCCATGCAATCAGTTCCAATGAATCTTAAATAGTAATCCGAGCCACTTGGGATAGGACCTAAAGTATACTCAACACTATCCACACCACTCATCATCGAGCTGGCAATTGGAAACAGGGCTGAGGAATCGAGCATCGCAATACTGTCTAATACGACTCTAACGGTGTAGGTCCCAGCACTAGTAAACTCGGTACATGGTAAAATTTCAAAAATCCATACGTCTAAAGCATTACACATCGGCAGTCCTAAAGAGCAAGGATTATCATCAAAGCCTAATGGATCAGCCATTCCAATGATCCAGCCGCAAGCTGCGTCTCTATAAACATGGTTTGGCACAAAGATACCATCCGGCCCTAAAGCAGTAATGGCCCCACCTGTGTAATTACAATCTCCAGAACCAATGGTTTCAATGAGTGCTACGCCATCAATAATGGTTGTCCAAGGAGTGATGTCCAACATACAATTATTATCAGCATCTAAATCTTGTCCAAGGGTACCAGTTAAATCAGTAACTAAAAGGTGCGTTACATTATCGCTGTTTTCAAAGTTTAAAGAAGTGATCGTGTTAACACAAGAGGCAGGCAGGGTGAACGTACTTTCCGTCCAAATCCAGCAATCTCCGGCTGGAATCATTCCACTCAAATTGGTTATTTCTTCTATCTCACCGCTATTATCACCTAAGACAATGTAGCTGTAATTGGATAGATCAGCAGGCGTACTACCCTTATTGCAAATTTCGAAATATTCATCTGTATCACCACCAGATTGATCAATTCTGATTTCTGAAATGACAACTTGACTAAATAGTGGAATAGATAGTGCCCAACAGAGCACTAGTAAAATTCGTTTTGCCATGTCTAAATACCGTCAAGATTGGTTTAACAATAGTAAACATAAGGAAAGATCATTCCAATATCTCCTAATTAAGTATGATTTTTCAGAATTTAAGCAACTCATTACAAAGGATAATGTCCAAAAATAAAAAATCGTCATATAAATAATTAGTGTATTTCATGCTATTTTTGTAAACTCGAATCACATGATAACGGTATGAAATATCAAACTTCCAATTATCATTTCTTTTTCATCTGGTTGTTTGTCCTCTTGCCAAGCTGTAGTTTAAATTATGGTCGGCCGTTCATTCAACCTTCGTCGATTACCGTTCATGGTAATTTGTTTATTGACAATTATGGTCGTCAAGTGATCTTGAATGGGATCAATGTGGTCAACAAATCAAAGGAAGACAACTATCTATATGAAGGTGGCCCTGAATTCTATTCCAAATTAAAATCATGGGGATTTAATTGTGTTCGTTTCATTATCATTTGGGATGGATTGGAACCTAAACCAGGAATATACGATGAAGGCTATTTACAAAAGATCGATCAACGAATTCAGTGGGCTGGTGAGAACGGATTGTTTGTGGTTTTGGATATGCACCAAGATTTGTTCAGCGTTAAATATAGTGATGGTGCCCCGGAATGGGCCACATTGGATGAAGGCAAACCTCATGTAACCGGTTCAATTTGGAGTGATGCGTATATGCTTAGTGAAGCGGTACAAACTTCCTTTGATAATTTTTGGGCAAACAGAAAAGCGTCTGATGGGATAGGTCTTCAGGATCATTATGCAAATCTTTGGCAACACCTTGCAGAACGATATACTAGTAATTCAACGGTCATCGGATATGATCTTATGAATGAACCTTTCCCTGGTTCATCTGCTCTTCAAGCTACCCCCGACTTATTAAATGCTTACGCTAAACTCGTGTTTATGAAAACTGGAAAAATGATGACTGAAGACGAGTTGATGGATACTTGGGGAAACTCAGAGAATCGCACCACCGCCTTGAAAATTTTATCCACCAAAGAGAATTATGCTCAGGTTTTTGACGCCCTTTACAAATTCAATAAAGAATTCGAAACCACTCATTTGCAATCTATGTATCAGAAAGTAAGTAATGCTATTCGTGCGGTGGACAGCACAAGCATACTATTTTTAGAACACAGTTATTTTAGCAATACGGGAGTAAAAAGCAGTATTGAAAGAGTCAAACTAACCGATGGATCATTGGATCCTCTAGTTGCCTATGCACCACATGCATATGATTTGGTAACTGATACTAAAGATGCCGCAGCGGCCGAATCCGAACGGGTTGCTTTTATTTTTGATCGAATTAAAGATAAAGCGGATCAACTGAATATGCCGGTCTGGTTGGGCGAATGGGGCGCCTATTACCAACATGGTGAGGCTATTGTTCCCGTTGCACAGTATGGAATAAGCTTAATTGAACAAAACTTATTTGGACATGCTTATTGGTCCTATAATCCGGGCACTGAAAACTTAGCTTATTTTAAAGAAGCGCTATTGCGACCCTACCCTACTTATGTAAATGGAAACTTATTAAGCTATCATTTTGATCATAATTTACAGCAATTGAATGTGGAGTGGCAAGAAGATGGCATCAGTTCTTGGCCTACTATCATTTATATTCCCTGGCTGTCTAGATTACAAAAACAGAACGTAAAAATATCGATTGAGAAGATTGATGATTCTGATGCCGGATGGGTGACCATAAATCCAAAACCCAAAGGTGGTAAACGCACCTTGCTACTACTATTTAACAATTAGATTATACCAAAATAAATTCTATTAGAGGGGAATGTTTCCATGCTTCTTTTTTGGCAATTTTTTCTTTTTGTGAGAAAGCATAGCAAATCCTTTTAATAATTTGGAACGGGTCTCCTTGGGAAGAATCACCTCATCAATAAAGCCCCGCTCAGCCGCTCGATAAGGGTGAGCAAATTTATCCGCGTAGTCGGCCTCCAATTCTTTCAGCTTTTCATCTGGATTGTCTGCTGCTTCAATCTCTCTGCGAAAGATAATTTCGGAAGCCCCTTTTGCACCCATAACGGCAATTTCTCCAGAAGGCCAGGCAAAATTAAGATCCGATCCAATATGTTTAGAATTCATTACGTCGTAGGCGCCTCCATAAGCTTTTCGGGTAATCAAGGAAATTCTGGGTACCGTAGCTTCACTAAAAGCAAAAAGTAATTTGGCTCCATTGGTGATTATAGCATTCCATTCTTGATCTTTACCTGGAAGAAAACCAGGCACGTCGACCAGTACCCAAAGCGGAATGTTGAAACAATCACAGAACCGCACAAATCGAGCACCTTTTTTAGAACTATTTACATCTAAAACACCGGCCAAATGTGCAGGTTGATTCGCAACAATACCGATACTCCTGCCTCCAAGTCTGGCGAACCCAATAATTATATTTTGCGCAAATGCCGGTTGAATTTCAAAAAAAGATCCACGATCAACAGTACCTGCTATCACTTCCTTTATATCGTAGGGTTGGGTAGTCGTTGCAGGAATGATGGTATCAAGTCCGGATCTACTTTCATCGCCTTCAATTTCATATGGAATGGGGGGTGTCTTTTCATTACAATTCTGTGGAAGGTAGCTTAAGAGGTTTTTCACTTTTTCAATGCAATCTACATCATGTAACGCTGCTAGATGAGCCACTCCGGACTCTTGACTATGCGAGCTTGTCCCCCCTAACTCTTCAGCTGTTATATCTTCATTGGTGACGGTCTTCACAACATTTGGACCTGTCACAAACATATAGGATGTATCCTTAACCATTAAAATGAAGTCAGTAATTGCCGGACTGTACACAGCACCCCCTGCGCAAGGACCCATAATGGCTGATATTTGAGGAATAAAACCTGAAGCTAGGGTATTGCGATAGAAAATGTCAGCGTATCCACCCAAGGAGTTAACGCCTTCTTGAATTCTGGCGCCTCCGGAATCATTTAATCCCACTACAGGAGCTCCATTTTCCATAGCCAAATCCATGATTTTACAGATTTTTTCCGCGTGGGTTTCAGAAAGAGAACCTCCGAAGACCGTAAAATCCTGTGCAAATGCGTATACCAGTCGGCCATGGATGGTGCCATATCCAGTGATTACGCCATCACCATAAATCTTCTGATCATTCATTCCAAAATCATAACTTCGATGGGTTACTAACATTCCAACCTCTTCAAATGAATTTGGATCCATTAAAAGACTAATTCTTTCTCGCGCAGTTAGTTTTCCTTTGGTATGTTGTTTATGAATTCGGTCAGCTCCTCCACCCAGCAATGCTTGTTCTTTTTTATGGAGCAATATTTCTTTCTTTTTTGAGTCCATAAGCTTAAATCGATATTATTTACTTGAATTCTTTATCAACAGTACGTTTTATTTTCCATACATCCAAAGCACTGGAAATACCGTCTTTAAATAAAGATAGTTTTGAATTTTCAACGTGTTTCCAATTAATAGGTAATGTTTC
>JAHEJC010000325.1 GCA_024639065.1 Lewinellaceae bacterium
GCACTAAAATACCTCCATGCAGCTGTTTCCAAACCTACCGTATTCCCACCAAAAGGAGCATAAGAGGCATATAGGTTAAGTATCTCTTTTTTGGAATAACGTAATTCTAGTCGCAATGCCAGAATCATTTCTTTCATTTTCTCCCATACGCTACGATTTTTTCCAGTTCTACTTAAACGGATGACTTGCATACTCAGTGTAGAAGCACCACTAACAATTTTTCCCGCTTTAAGATTCTGTCGCATAGCCCTGAAAATTGAAACTGGATTAACTCCAGGATGCTTATAAAAATATTGATCTTCAAAAGCAATAATTGCTTGTTCAAATTTTTTCGGGATAGCTTCCATTTTGGGAAAACGCCACTGACCATCTTTAGCGATAGCAGCGCCTAATAATTGCCCTTGATCATCATAAAGTACAGTAGCTGTTGGCGCTACAAATAAGTTTTTTGGAAGACTCGTCCAAAAGACATAAAGCCCAACAACTAAAAGAATAATTAATATTTTAATAATCTTTTTCTTCATTTGATTTCTAGTCACTGATGGTTATCCATTGCCCAGTAGTGCGTGCATATTTACTATGGTCATACATCGCTTCTATCAACGTGCCGGGCATATAGTATTTACCGGCATAGGTATTATTGACATGAATTGTAAATGTCTTTTTTTCACCCGCTTCCAACTCAAAATAAGTGTAGACCCGATCATCACGGATATCTTGATAGTCAAATAGTTGAGTTTCTTGATAACCTTCCACTAGTCTGTTGTTGATAATTTCCCACCCTGATGGGATAATTTGTGTCATGGCTATTTCCTCAATCCGTTGGCCTGTCAAATTACCGATAGTGACTATTAGTTTTAAATCGACTCCTTGCTCATAATTAGAATTATTGATTATTTCTCCATTTTGATTAACCAACTGAATTTTACAATTAAGTCCTTTATTATCTGCTGTTTCCTGTCTCGCAGCTGGTTTGCCACTCGAAATAACCCTCGCAAAAAGTACCTGATCATTTTTGTTTTCTATGATGAGGTTGGGTTCTTGTAACGCTTCAATTGGAATAACCAATTGTTTATAGCCTTTTAAGGTATTCACTCCTAGTTCGTCCATATCATTCAATTTGACCACGGCATTTATTCCTGGAATTTCATTACGCTTTCCTATGGTTGACCCAATAGCTTTAAGCGTAAAAGCAGTGGTCTGAGTACTCATCCATTGGTCAGAAGCCAATTTTTCGGCAAGTTGTTTAAGTAAAGTAAATGCGTCTTCTTTTTTATCCATGGCCTGGTATGCTTCCAGAATGATCGCTTGATTTCTGGTTTCTGATCCAAAGGTCATTCTATCCTGATAATCGGTTAAATTATTTAAACTGAGATCCCGAATAATCTGGTCTGCTACTTCTTTTTGACCTATAACTGCGTAAGTTGCAGCGAGTTGCCATTGAGCGATCCAGGAAATTTTTGGATCTTCTCTTAATCGGTTCATCAGTCCCAATTCTGGTTGACCACCTTCTGCCAAGGTATAAAGTCGATAAGCTTGCTGCAGATCATTATTATAACTATTGTTTCGATTCCATCCTCTGGCCGTTTTTGACTGGAATGTTAAAAAAGATTGAATCATTTGTTCAGGGACATTAAAACCTTGTTCCCTGGCTTGTAGTAAGAAATTTCCTGCATAACTACTTGTCCAAAAATCAATGCCACTCCCAGGCCAATAACTGAAACCTCCATTACTCATTTGAAATTGTTTCATTTTTTGAATCGCTGCAACCACATGGTTTCGAATATCTCTTTGTTGTTCAGGAGTCAATTCCACTAAATTAGCCAGGAATAATTGAGGAAACACTTTACTGGTCGTCTGTTCAAGACAACCATGTGGATAACCTATAAGATAATCCAATCTTTTGTTGAGATTCAATGGTGGTAAAGTAGAGAGCTCCACGACACTATGATTTGTGCCGGTCAATCCTACCATAGGAATTTCCATGGAAATGGTTTGATTTGCTTGTAGCACTTTGGCTGCTACTTCAGTGATTTTTGGATTGGCTATACGGGTATCCAGCTCAACTTCATGAACCGCCTGATATTTTCCCGCAGTAGCGGTGACCAGGACTTTACCAATACCTTCCAAAGATTTTACGGTTAAATCGAAGTTTACAACTTGATCACCGGGTTGGGTAAATGTGATGTTTTTAGACGTGGCACCATCAACTAGTAAAGTGCCTTCAGTGGTAATATCAATTTTAACAGACTTGATATTATCTTCCAGCGCAAAAACGGATACAGGTAATCGACATTTTTCTCCTGGGCCAAGTACTCGAGGTAGTGTGCTTAGAACCATAACCGGTTTGGTGACCGGTGTTGATTTTTCCGCATTTCCATATTCGGTGTCATTTTTAGCAACCAACATAGTTCTTACCGAACCAATATAATTTGGTAACGTGATTTTATGGTTTTGATTTCCATCAGCCGTTAAATGAAATGGGCCTAAGAATTTTACAACAGGTTCAAATCTATTGGCTTTTCGATTGGTCGTCATAGATTCTTCACCATCTCCACCTATGGTAAGTAGTCTTTCTATCCGATTTCCATAAGAGCCAATAACTTGGTCATAAAGATCCCAGGTTCTTACTCCTAGAGCTTCTTTGGCATTAAAGTGATTCCATGGATCGGGTGTTCTGTAATTGGTAATATCCAGCAAGCCTTCATCGACAATAGCTATGGTGTAGATCATGGGCCTGCCCTGGCCTTCCGTGATATTAATATTAAATTCTTTTTCTGGTTCCAACTTATCCGGCATATTTATAATAGGTTCCAGCACTGAACTTTCATCTTTTACCGATACCGGGGCAATCCCATACAATCTGATGGGTAAATCATTGAATGTTTGAGCATGAGGCTGGATAAGCGATACGTGGAAATACACATTTGGAGTCATTTCACGAGATGCTTGCACCTGATAAGTAGTTTGATCTCCAGCTAATTCAATCCATTCTTGTTGAATGACGCTGGATCCATTCTCTATGGAAACAAGTGCCCTGGCCTGTTCATAACCAGGGATGGTTAATTTGATATTTTCACCAATATTATAAGATGATTGACTGGTAGTTAGAGCGAGCACTGCAGATCCTAGTTCAGCACTTTGGTCATCATCACTTCCCCAGTCCATATAGAATTCAGCACCACTACAATGACCTGATTGCGTATCACAAATTCTTAAATAATAACGTCCTCCTTGCTTAGGATTTATTTGAATGGAGGTTTTGCCATTATTTATTTTTGCTTTACCTTCAAAAACGGATTCCCTGATTTGAGAACCAATATAATTGGCGTGACTTCCGGATTGATCCCACCACCATTGCCAGCTCATTTTATGTAGCGAATAGGTTAGATTATTCTGATTTACCTTGCTTCCGGTTTCCGTTAAATTGACTACCTGAATATTTAGGTTTGAATTGAGATCATAAGATCTATCTTCATTTTCAGGAAATACTAGTCCGATATAAGATGTATAGGGAGAAAGCGTAATCGTCTGATTGTCGATGCTAAAATTTCCACTGGGTTCAAAAAGCTTACCTTTCAACACAAGTTGCATTTTCCCTGGGGCATCCTCTAATGCAGGTAACTTAATGTTGAATAGAGCTTTTCCGGATGCATCCGTGGTTACATTAAATGCTTCCATTTCTTCAAAGTAAACTTGTTTGCCGGGATCTCTGAATGTGTATTGTTCATATCCAGCAAATGAAATTTCACGATCCCAAATATCTATGTTATAGATACAATCGATTTGGTTGCCGTTAACCCCAGTAAGCCATTTTACCTTAAGGTCGCCATTTAGGGATTTGGTTTGTGCCGATATTTGATCTGATGGTAAACTTAGTTCAGCTTTGAGCCGATTGGGTTGTATGGTCTCAATCTTGATTTTTTTTGAAAATGATTGATTGCCAATTAATATTTGAGCCAACCAGGTCCCTGTTGGAGCAGCATTCGAAGTCTTAGCTTTAAAAGTATGCGTTCCGAAGTCATTTAAAGCCTGAGTCTGTTCATTCAGCAATGTTCCTTGCGGACTGATTAATTTGAATTGGATGGGGTGCTCCGCAGGTAAAGGAAAATCTTTATCATCGATCATGCAGGTAAGATAAATGTCATCTCCAGGTCGCCATATATCCCGTTCACCATATATAAATACTTTCAGCCCTTGTTTTATTTTATCTCCAGCAACATTGAATTGGCTTACGGTCAACGCTTGACCATCATCCAGTCTTAAATAGGCTTGTTGATAACCTTTGCGAGCAATTACCATATAGGGTCTTTCCGGAGGGGCAATAGCAACCATTCCTTGATCGTCCGACCGTGTTTCCAAAATAGGTTGCAATTGGTAATCAAGTAATACCAAGTCCACAGAAGATTCTGGTAATGCCGTAATAAGATTGGTAGTCATTAAGTAGAGTCGCTGATCATTAGTCACTTTAGCTATTAATCCCAAATCAGAAGCCATTACATTTTTAGTAACCTTCTTATCTCCGGTATAGTAGCTTACATGACAGGGGTCTTCTCGCAACTGCCAATCATAACCTTCGGGATAATAGGAAGACCAAATATTTTGATTAGGTAAAGGATCGGATATCCAGGGTTCTTGAATTAAGTCGATGGAGGTATAACTTGTATCCAATCCAATACAAGGGTAGATAGCTATATTTTTCCTAAAACTAAGTGAAACTTTATAAATGGATCCAGGTTCCACTTCTAATATATCTCTCAGATCTAAGTGATGCTGAATCCATTCATTTTGCTCAAGTGGGACGGTGATATTTAAGGGTATGGTTCTTGCCATGATTTGCTTACCTACGCGGTGGATGGATCCTTCATTTGCCAAATTATTTACTTGAAGGTATTGGGGTACATTTTCTATATAAATTTGATCGACGGTCACATCAATTGCTTTGAGATTAACGGTCTCAAAAGGAATGGTAGTATTATTAGAGGAAGGAAGGATAGATCCTCTAGCTACCATTCTAACTGCCGGCTTGATGAGTTCAAAAGTAAGTACATATTCTTTGGGAGAGTTGATCGCGTTGCCAGCGTGATTTTGAATACCTGCATGTAGTTTTATTTTTTTCTCTCCACTCAATCTTGTAGCAAAAAATACTTGCAATAGGTTGTTGCTAATTTGATAGGTATAATTATCGACTCCATCAACCTCTATAAGCCCGTCCAATTTTTGGGCTTTATTAAGCGGGTCTGAAAAAAGGATTTCTACAAAGTTTGCTGATTCCGGGTCGGTACGTACATGTTGAACTTGAAAAGCACCTTTTGCGGGTACTTGCAAGGCACCATTAATCACTTTGGCCGATTGAATCAAGGTACCAGAAATAGAATAGGGAATCTCATACTCATCTTCTTCCCGGGATATTTCAGAAATGGTTACCTGGTGAATGCGAGAATTAATATGCTTCCAAGTACGTGGAAGATCACCATATGCTCCCTTCAATTCAAACATTTTCTCCGCTACTTCATTTTCAATATGATCTGCGGATTTTAAAGTGAAGGTGGTCATAAATTTAGTACCGTCATCCTCCATAAAATTGAATCCACCAGTTGAAATTTCGAAATCGGGTTTCATCGTTGCCAGGTTGAATCTTGCTTCAGCTAGGTGATCCGGAACTTGTTTAAATAGTGCTGAAAGATCGATGGTTATTGTATAAACTTGGTCCGGCAAGAATGAGTTTTGGGTTGTGAAAATGGCTCGGTAGTTATCCCATATCCAATTACCCTGGACGGATGGTTTGATTTCTATTAACCCAGCCAATTGTTTAGACTGATCAATGCTTTCATCAAAATCTATGGTTATCGGATCCAGTTTAGAAATAGTCCCTGTGGTGTGACTTTCAATGTACTCACTGTAATCTGGGGAGATATTAATAAGTGCAGTTGAATCAGTTTTGGTATGTTGGCAACTATAAAGGGAAAAAAGACTGATAATGAGGATGGATACACAGGTATTTCTAGACATAATACTAGATTATAGATTTTAAGTAATTTGGACTTGATCTGATCAATAGTTAAAAATACAACCCAAATAAGAATAAAGGAAGTAGATAATAGAATTCGTTCCGAATAAATAAGAATCTGTAAATAATCGCTTTTTTAAGATACGATGCAATTAGTAATCAACTAGTTCTGCTATTTTCGTTATGTGAATTATTGGCATATATATCATTTTATATTAGTAATTGGCGCTACACAAGGTATTGTACTAGGCATTTCTTTAATCACCTCTTCTACTCAAAAGAAACTGGCCAATCGTTTCTTAGCGGCTATTTTATTCTTTTTCGCATATCGATTGATTGTAGAAGCATTGCGTAGTTTGGGTGTAGTGGGTGTACACTCTTGGACTTATCATGTTTTTTTGGAGTTTAATTGGGTGTATGGAGCTTTAATCTATTTCTATATACGTAGTTATATCGAGCCAGACTTCAAGCTTCAAAAACAAGATTGGATTCATTTCATACCGGTCATTTTTGAAATAACAATAAGTATTTTTGTTAAGTCTCAAAATTTTTACTGGGATGGAACTAGAGAAAGCATATCTGTATTAGGCTACCATGCTTATATTTTTTGGATGCATATGCCTTCCCAAGTAATAATATTTTCCGGATTAATTTTATATTATGTTTACCAATCCAAAAAATTAGTTACTATTTATACGGCAGATAATACCCGACTTGTCCAGTCAGAAGATATACACTGGCTGGAAGTTTTGCTCCATTTATACACCATTTTTGCTTGTTTAGTCATTGCAATTAGTTTAGCTGATTATTTCTTTTATGATTATGCATTTAATCCATTTTATATTATCCCTGTTTACATCGCAATGGCTATTTTGACTTATTGGTTAGGGCTACAAGGTTATGCTAAAAGGACGACACCATTCTTACAGAAAAAGAAAAGTCATAATGTTGAAGTTTCAGAAACTTTCCATGAGGGTGTAGAGCAGTTAAGTATAGTAATGAAGGAACAAAAACTTTTTACAAATCCCAAACTTACACTTGATGAACTGGCCATGGCCGTAAATCTAAAACCATATCAATTAACTCAAGTATTAAATGGTGTAATCCACAAAAATTTTTCAGATTATGTAAATGAATTCCGAGTAAAAGAAGCTATAAAATTGATTAACGACCCTGACTATAATCAATACACATTACTGGCAATTGCCTATGAATCGGGCTTTAATTCTAAAGCTACCTTTAATAGAATTATTAAAAAAATGACTAGGAAGTCTCCAAAACAGTTGCGTCTCAAAAAAGCTTAAAAAGTCTCATGTATATAAAATAGGTCTCATTTCTCCATTTGAGACGACTGATAATTTGATTGAACATACTTTTGCTTCAATTAAATTTTATTAAATGAGTCAATTCCTATTTCTTACTTTTTTGATCATTAATACTACTCTAGCTGTTAGTCAAAATCCGGGGTATGCGCCCTTGCCACCAAAATTAGACAATCTTGATTTACTTTTAAAAGTAGATCATTTTCCGTCACCTGTTTTTGCATCGACAGATCCAGATGAACCTGGTACGTACTTCTGGAAACATATTACTACTGTCTTTTCTCCCAGTGCAGATATCCAAATCGAAGAAGGAGGGGCTTATATATTTTATAACAACCAATGGAATTTACGAGTGCGTTACACCGGAGAGG
>JAHEJC010000326.1 GCA_024639065.1 Lewinellaceae bacterium
TTCCTGGCAATTTGTTATCTTCTTCTAAAGCATAAAAAGGGATAGACAACTTATTTTTTCCGGGTGGACTATTGACTTGGCTATTTCGAAAATTATAAGCCGGTTCAAGATCGTCTGTCCAAGTTTCGTATACAGGCAAGGGAAGTTGAACGTTCGGATGACTGAGGTCTAATCGGTGCATAAGCTGATTGTAGTCGTAATGTGGAACCATCTTGCCTTGACCCCAAAAACGGGTATAAGTTCCTTCAAAATAAATAAATTGTCCATGCCCTTCATCCAGAAAATCATGATGAACCGGATTATAATAGAAGTTATCCAGATTGGCAATTTTGGAAGCATAGGTCCAGGGCCCTACTGGTGTGTCAGCTTCTAAGTAGTAGATGTCCTGGGTGCCCATAATCATGATCCACCGCTGTCGATACTCATTCCATCTTATCGAGCCTCTTTGCAGATCTATAGGCAATCCAGTAACTAAATCATAGGTTTGTAACAAGGCTTCGGACGGTTTTAAGATGGATTGTTCAATCCATTTATTTTGGATGGAAAGACTGATTGGTTGGATGTTTTTCTTCCAGGCATAAATCACTTCCCCCGCCTGGTTCCGCACAATATCTGAGGAAGAAACAGCTTCATTATTTGGTGTAGTCAAGCAAGTTAAATATTCATATGCATCCGCTGATGCCACACTTTCTAAAGTAGGCTTAACCCGGCTAAAGCCCTGATCATTGTACAAATAGAAATACTGGATACCATTTGATTGAACCAGGAAAGGATGCGTAGTGGAATGACCATCCGGCAACCAGCTGTCTTCATTTTTATAACGTTCGAATAGCTGTAAAGTGTCATTAAAAATAGCCGTGCCTCTTTCATAATTTCCAAAATATGCATTGACCCGGGCAAACTTAGCAATTAATCTTTCGGTGCCTTGTTCGGGGATATTCATCAACCAATCAAACCAAACATAGCCCGGGCCATTAGGGTCAATCATGTTGCTGGAGTTCCCGGATGAATCAGTGAAATATTCGTAGTCGATACCTACGGATTGAGCTAGCGGATTATCTTTGGGCAAAGGGGAAGTAGCTGCGGATATTGCAAAATTACCATGATAGTCATGAGGTAAGAAAGAGTCTCCCCAAACCCAAAATATTTTATTCTTGTATATAGCCGATAAGTTAGAATCCTGACCCAAAACGCCGGCATTAACGCTTGCTTTTTTTAAAGGGGTAGATAAGCCAAGTAATTGAGTATGGTAATAAATTCCCTGGCCGGTACTTCGATAGATTCGCTCTGCGGCCATGGCGCGGGTCATCTTAATCTTCTGCATGCCACCTTCACGCACATCTAATTTGATACTACTCCTACCCGTATAATCTTTTGGGAAATAATATCCCGGGCTGCGAATCTGAAAGTAAACTTCTCGATTCATTAGGCCCATTTCGTGAAAGGCAATGTTCCCATAACTATCTGTA
Source organism: Lewinellaceae bacterium (assembly GCA_024639065.1). Taxonomy (GTDB): domain Bacteria; phylum Bacteroidota; class Bacteroidia; order Chitinophagales; family Saprospiraceae; genus JAHEJC01. Next base: position 1,470 of record JAHEJC010000326.1, read on the forward strand.
TAATAGGGATGATTGTTAAGTGCTAATAGTTCGACCATCGGAATACCTTCACCCGTGGATTCATCAACTACCTGAACATGGAAATATTTATTTGGAGCTGAAACGTTATTGGTACAGGAACCAAACCCCAAAAATATGATTGTCAAACAAGCCAATACTTTTTTAATCATAAAGTCTTTCTAGTTGGTTTAGACCCATCTAAGTTATGCAAAGATAAGCTACGTTATCATTTCACAAACTTTTATAAACAGTGGCTGTCTAAATAGAATTTTAGTTTATGGTACGAATGCCTGTTAACCATAAAATTGCATAAAGATGCAGGAAGTGTAACACCATTGAACTAATGATGTTAAATACGTGGAGGAAGGGAAAAGGTGAAATATTAGCTTTGCTGATAAATGAAAACCTTTTCATTGTATCTTTGGAGCTTAATGAAAAATAAGCGTATCACAAATATATATTATTGGGTAGGCCTTGGTTGTCTAATCATTTTTATTCGTTGTACTTCTTCCGAAAAACAGATTCTTTTTCACCAACTCAAAGCGGATCATTCTGGTATTCATTTTTCCAATGATGTTTCACATGAACCTGGATTTTCCATCTTGGACTACATGTATTTTTACAATGGTGGAGGGGTGGCCATTGGTGATATCGACCAGGATGGTTTAGAAGACATCTTCTTTACAGGGAATCAAGTCTCGTCCAAATTGTATTTGAATCAAGGCAACATGCAATTTCTGGATATCACCACATCTGCTGGTGTGTCAACTGAACATTGGTGCAGTGGCGTGACGATGATCGACATAAATGAAGATGGTTGGTTGGATCTATACGTATGTAGAACTGGAATACCGATTGGAAAAGAACGAGCAAATTTATTATTTATTAACAATAGGGATAACACGTTTTCTGAACAAGCTGAGCAATTTGGATTGGCAGACACCAGCTATTCCACCCAAGCCGCATTTTTGGATTTCGATAGAGATGGAGATTTAGATGTGTACTTGCTCAATCACATGCAACAATTCCAGGGTACCAACAACCCTTACCCGAAAAAGGTCCATGGGGAATCAGCAAGTACCGATAAACTTTTTCGCCACGACGTAGACACAGCTGGCCATATTCACTTTACCGACATAAGTGCATCTGCCGGTATTCAAATAGAAGGATTTGGACTGGGAGTAGCCATTAGTGATCTCAATAAAGATGGTTGGCCAGACATCTACGTTTCCAATGATTTTGTATCCAATGATATTCTATACATCAATAATCAGGATGGTACTTTTTCTAACCGGATCGAAAAATATATTATGCATCAATCCCACAATGGTATGGGAAATGATATTGCCGATATTAATAATGATGGGTGGCCGGATATTTTTGTAGCCGATATGTTGCCAGCCACTAATCACCGAAGAAAACAGATGGTCATGAATATTAATTATGACTTATTCTATTCAACTTTGCAAATGGGTTATGAGCCACAATATCCCAGGAATACGCTACAATTAAATAACGGTATTGGCGCAGATGACGAGTTGCATTTCAGCGAGATAGGTCAGTTGAGCGGCGTCCACGCTACGGATTGGAGCTGGGCAAGTCTTTTTGCCGATTTTGACAACGATGGATGGAGGGACTTATTTATTACCAATGGTCATCTAAAAGATCTGACCAATAAAGATTTTATTGCTTACCGCAAAAAGCGTATGATCTTTAATACACCAGAAGGGAAGGATAGTTTGTATTTAAAATTGTTACAAGATTTGCCGGGAATTGAAGAGACTAATTATCTGTTTAAAAATAAAAGTGATTTATTTTTTGAAGACTATTCTCAAAAATGGATCAATTTGAAACCCTCCATGTCAAATGGAGCAGCGATAAGTGATCTGGACAATGATGGAGATCTGGATCTGGTAGTCAATAACCTGAATAGGAAGGCCGTAATTTATGCTAATAGGTTACAACAAACTGAACCGGGTTATTATTTGCAAATTCATTTAACAGGTCCACCTAATAATAAGGCAGGTATTGGAACTAAAATTCAATTGTTTACCAAGGATAGCTTTCAATATTATGAGCACTATCTCAGTCGTGGATATTTATCCGCCATGAGTCAGATTGTGCATTTTGGTTTGAATAATTTAGAATTGGTAGATTCAATAATGATTACCTGGCCTGATGAAAGAATAAACTACTTGAAAGCCTTAAAACCAAATCAACGGATTACCATCGACCATAGTCAATCAGTCGAAAAGGAAAAGGTAGATTACACCATTCATCAACCAAAATTATTTGAAGAAGTAACACAGCCTTTAGGCTTAGATTACGAGCACTTAGAAAATGATTTTGTAGACTTTAAGCTAGAGCGGTTGTTGCCACATAAGTATTCAAAAAACGGTCCCGGCATAGCCGTAGGGGATATGAATGGTGATGGGAAGGACGATTTTTTCATCGGTGGGGCTGCAGGGTTTTCGGGTGAACTGTTTTTTCAACAGCCTAATCATACGTTTATACAACGCTCATTAAACCTGGATCAAAAATGTGAAGATATGGGAGCTATCCTTTTTGATGCAGACGGAGATAGTGACTTGGATTTATATGTGGTAAGTGGAGGAGGGGTACATTGGGCCAATCCTGAAAACTTTCAGGACAGGCTTTATAAAAACGATGGTCAGGGGCATTTCGTAAGAGACCGATCAGCTTTGCCAAAAATCGAGGCAAGTGGTTCTTGCGTTACTGCTTCTGATTTTGATCGTGATGGCGACCTGGATTTATTGATTGGAGGACGGGTTATCCCCGGTAAATATCCAGCTGCACCGACTAGTTATTTACTACAGAATGAAGATGGTCGTTTTCAAGATGTAACAGAGGACCTAGCTCCAGCATTGCGAAATATTGGTCTCGTAACCAGTGCAATCTGGACTGACTTTGATGATGATGGTTGGAAAGATCTTATGGTGGTAGGTGAATGGATGCCAATTACTTTTTTCAAGAATGTGGATGGCAGGTTGGAGATGATCCAGCCGGAAGTAAAATCCCGGAATGACCAAGAAATACAAAGTGTTGGATGGTGGAATAGTATTACAGGAGGAGACTTTGACAATGATGGAGACACGGACTATGTCCTTGGAAACCTGGGTGAAAATTCAGATCTAAAAGCATCTCAGGATAAGCCATTGACCATTCACTTTGGCTATATAGATCGAAACAATAGTTGGGACGCTATTATTTCTAATTATTTATTGGGCCCTGATAAGCAAACCTCTCTTTATCCAATCCATTCAAGGGATCTATTGATTGATCAGATGAATAGCCTACAAAAACATTATGTGGATTATTATAGCTACAGTTCATCCACGGTTGAAGAAATTATTTCTTTTTATGAAAAGCCAGATGTCTCTTCAATAGAAGCTCAAATATTAGCGTCTAGCTATTTGGAAAATGAGGGCAACGGACAGTTCGTATTAACACCCTTACCACTTGAAGTACAGTTTTCTCCTGTTTACGGAATGCATATAGGTGACTTTAATGATGATCTTTTTTTGGATATCTTAACCGTAGGAAATTTTTATGGACCCAATGTGGAAATAGGGCGTTATGATGCATCCACAGGTGTATTGCTATCGGGTAATGGTAATGGGCAATTTCAAGCTTCGTTGGGTGTGCAAATTGGTTTTGATGTTGTGGGAGAAGCAAGAGCCATGGCTTCAATATTACTGGGTGCAGAACTTTATTATTTAGTAAGTAGAAATAATGATCAGCTAGCTTTATTCAAAAAAATAAACGATCTTTCTTCTCGCGTGGTTCGTTTAAATGAAGTAACCCAATATATCAAGTTGGATCCTGCCAATGACAAGGTTCGTAAATGTGAACATTATTTGGGATCCGGTTATTTATCTCAGTCCACGAATTATTTGGAACTTTTGGACCTAACCGAAAACATTAAAAATGCGCATAATGAAATTCAATAAATTACTGATGGGGTTTATTTGTATGTTTTCTCTACAAATAAGTGCAAGAGCAGCTATTGAATTATCCAATCTGTTTTCAGATCACATGGTGTTGCAACGGGAGATGCCCATTGAAATCTGGGGTACCGGAGACCGTGGAGAAAAGATCAGTCTTATAATCTCAGACAAGGAGTACGTTTCCCAAGTAGATCAAGCTGGAAATTGGACCATAAAATTAGAACCGCAGGAAGCGGGAGGTCCTTATGATATTTTGATAAAAGGGAATAATACCATCGAACTAAAAGATATTGTATTTGGTGATGTATGGGTATGCTCCGGACAATCTAATATGCAATGGGAAATTCATCAAACCCCTTACCAGGAATTGGATACAGCTTATTTTAAGTCCGGAATGCTTCGGTTCATCAAGGTGCATATTGATACCGACTATTTACCTCAATCTAAAATAAAAGGAGGGGTTTGGCAAATTGCCAGTATAGACAACGTACCCTACTTTTCGGCAGTTGCTTATCATTTTGGAAAGTTTATACAACAGGAGGTTGGGGTTCCTATTGGGTTGGTGAGCAGCAATCTGGGTGCTACGTCTATTGAAGCCTGGATGAGCAATGAGTCACTGTTGCAATTCGATCAGTTTAAAGAGGAAGTAGGTCATATAGTAAAAAGAAATAAGGATTTCCACCAGCTACGCAAGGATTTTCTGAAAATCAAAAAAGACTGGGAAGAACAATACTATTTAAAGGGTCCGGGTATAATGCAAAAATGGTATTTACCCACAACCGATATCAGCGATTGGCGGGATATATCGGTTCCAGGTTTTTGGGAAGATGTTGACGGCCTGGGATTGCAAGATCACGATGGGGCCGTTTGGATGCGCAAGCAATTTGATCTGCCGGAGGGATATGATCAAGATAGTTTTTTACTACAACTAACTCAGATTGATGATTATGATATTACCTGGGTCAACGGAGTCAAGGTCGGGGAGACCTATGGCAGACATAATTTTCGGAATTATATGATCGGAACAGATATCCTTAAACCAAAAGATAATGCAGTGGTGATACGGATCTTTGATATAGGCGACAAAGGAGGGTTCAGCACGAATGCTTTCTGGATGGGTAGTATGATCAGAGGTGGCTGGAAAATTAAAAAAGGAATACGTATCGAAGCAGAAACATTTCCAAAAGTGGATATGCCTAATGTGTCACCCTTCTCTTCACCTGGCGTATTGTACAACTCGAATATTGCGCCACTGATAAGACAACCTATAAAAGGAGTCATTTGGTATCAGGGAGAATCCAATGCAAGTAGAGCAGAAGAATACCGCTCATTATTTCCAGCAATGATCAGTGATTGGCGAAGGCAATGGAATCAGGATTTCCCATTTTTATTTGTGCAACTGGCTAATTATTTAGCAGAGGATGGATCCCCCAAAAATAGTAACTGGGCCGAATTAAGAGAAGCTCAAAACCTGGCATTAGAAATGCCTAAAGTAGGCATAGCTGTTGCCATTGATATTGGTGAAGCGAATGATATTCATCCTGGGAATAAACTAGATGTCGGAAAGAGACTGGGGCAAGCTGCTTTGCATCATGCGTACGGCAAATCAAATCAGTTGAGCCCGATTTATCGATCAGCACACTTTGACGAGCAAAAAGCACTTATTTCTTTTGATAACGCTGAAGGATTACACAGCAGAGATAAGTTTGGATACATTAAAGGTTTTGCTATTGCCGGAGCTGATCGAGAATTTGTCTGGGCCCAAGCTAAAATGATAGGTGACAAGATTCAAGTATATAGCGATCAAGTGTTGGATCCGGTTGCGGTTCGCTATGGCTGGTCGGATAATCCTGGACCATTAGATCTATACAATAAGGCCGGGCTTCCTTTATCTCCTTTTCGCACAGACAACTGGCCAGGAGGGACAGATGGTAAAAGATTTGACTCCTCAATGAGTCGGTTTTAGAAACCTTGAAACATGCAAAAGCACGGACCTTTCGACAAGCTCAATCAAATACGGTCCCTGCGCCTTTCGAAGGGCCGCATGATCTGGGGACCATTCCACTCCAAGGAACGGACCTTTCGACAAGCTCAATCAAATACGGTCCCTGAGCTTGCCGAAGGGCCGAATGACCTGGGGACCATTCCACTCCAAGGAACGGACCTTTCGACAAGCTCAAGGACCGTTCCAGTCCAAGCTCAAGGACCGTGCTTTTTGGCCTTCGACAAGCTCAATTTAACAGCTTGTC
>JAHEJC010000327.1 GCA_024639065.1 Lewinellaceae bacterium
TTGTCAACAGCCACCACTTGTTCAGGCACTTTAGACCAACCATTGGTAGGATCAAACATAAGTTCAATCAACTTGTTAGTGACCAGATCTACAATGCCCTGCATATCATCCGCTTTAATTCCCAGGCTAGATGATCGATCGAAGACTTCCACTTTAAACACCTGATCTTGAATTAATTTATTACTGATGTCTTGTAGTTGTTGTCGTGTATAGCCCTCTTGTTGGTTAATTACTTGTGAAAAGTGATCATAAATAGTAGAAACTTCAGCCTCAATTATTGCATTATAACCTTTTACCACCGCTTCATAATATCCACTTAATGCAATCGACACATCAGACGTATTCCCTTCAAGGGATGCCCATAATAAAGTTGCCCCTTCCTGATTAAGTTTGGCTGCTATGGCTGACCTGGAACCAGGTAACAGGGGAGCATGACCACTGGTAATATAACTTTGAGTAAACGCGTTTTCCCCTTCCGTATTATTGAAGATTGAAGAAACAACCTCAAAGCTAGCCTGTCCTTCTTCCCCATCTTTCATATTTTCTTTCATAGGCACTGGTCCTACTATCCTGGCGTTCGGAAAATCCTTTTTAAGTTTTGCTTCAATGCTTTGTAGTTGATCACTTTCTAATGAAAATTCGATTAAAGCATGAAATAGCCCCCCATTGGTTTCGGATCCACCCTTGCCAACATACTTCATGCACAGAAATTCAAACGTACCATCCGCTCTTTGAGCTAGTCGAGGGTATTGGGGGAGGTAGTAATAATCGTTAGGATTCAAATGATCTTGCAATAACTGAACACCATCAATCTGAATTCTACCTTCATCATATTTTACTATGGCTTTTAATGAAATAGACCATAGAAACATTATCATACAAACCGAGCAACTTAAGAATTTCATAATTAAATTTATGTTGTGAATAGACCCAACTACATATTGTGTGTTACAACTGTCGAAAATGTTACCTCTTCGGTAGATCCAATAGATAAGGAAAGTAATTTACAAAATTTTTTCAATTGAAACAACTGTACTTATTATTCGGTACTGGTTGATTATCTAAAGAACCATAATAAAAAGGAATGGGGAAAGTGCCATAGTTCCAAAATCTAACGCTGTAGTACCATTTTTATCTGAAATAGAAGGGATAGGAGCTTATATCACGCAGGTAAAGGCCACAAGACAACATCCACCCGCCTGTTGCGCCGTCGACCCTCCCAGGAATTATTATCGAAATCCGGATTGAAGAGACCATGGTCTTTAATAAATAACTGATGTAAAGGGATTCCAAGATCTTGTAACATTTGCCTTGCTGCCTCACTTCTCATCTTGGAGAGCCATTGATTATATTCAACACCTCCTACATTATCGGTATGGCTATGGATGTGAATTTCATAATTTTCTATAATGACTTCTTCCAGAAACTTAGCCATTTCTTCCCGTTGTTGAAAGTCAATATAATATCTCCCTCCACCGAAGTAAACACTCTTGATGATGTACGGTTTATTGTCATGAATACCAGATTGCTCCTGTCCAATCAAGGAAAGAGAAACGAAAAAGAAGTAACCCAGTACAGCCAATTTTTTCATTGGGTCAGTTGATGCAAAATACGTGTTTGAATGAATAAGCTCTATTAATATAGACGTTTTGAATCAGAAAATGTTGATTGCAAGCCAAATTTCACGAACTTTAACAAATACATAATCAGGTCATGTCCCTCCAACGAAGACGATTTATTCAATCCATCATACTCTCTGGAGGGGCTCTGACCTTGTCCGACATATTCGAGGATGTAAATGAAAATATTGGTTCTGATCATTCCTTAAAAGGGTATTCATTAGGTAAAAATATCAAGTATTTAAATCACGCCTCGATAGGCACCTGTCCCAAAGATGTTCAAACGGCTTTCAAAGCTTGCATTGAAAAATGTGAGGAAAACCCTGCTCGTTATATTTGGGGACCGGAATGGGATGAAGCCAGAACGAAGGTGCACATTCAATTGGCAACCTTCCTTAATTGTGGTACAGAAAAACTAGCCATTACCCACAATACGACCGAAGGAATTAATCAGATTGCTCAAGGGCTGGATTTAGAGAAAGGAGATGAAGTCGTATTCTCAAATCTCAAACATGCCGGGGCTAGCATATGTTTTGACCACTATAGTAAGATAAGAGGAATTTCGGTTAGGAAAATCGAAGTTTCCGTAGATGATGCAGTGCATTGGAGTCAGTCAGATTGTGTAGACTTTCATACCTCTCAATTGAAGGACAGAACTAAACTATTAGTTTTCCCCCATATAGACAATATGATCGGCTACAAGCATCCAGTTAAAGCTATTTCTGAGAAAGCCAGGCAACTAGGGGTCAAATATATTGCTGTTGATGCTGCACAATCAATTGGTATGATTCCGGTTGATCTTAACGAATTGGGTGTAGACTTCTACAGTGGAAGCCCACATAAATGGTTACAATCGCCAAAGGGATTAGGACTCTTTTATGTACGAAAAGAAGTTCAACAATCCTGTGCTCCCATGTGGGTGACCTGGGGACAAAACCGGTGGAAGGACACCGCCCAGATCTATGAAGATTACGGCACTCGGGATTTGCCTACCGTACTAGCCTTAGGTCATGCCTTACAGTATCATAAAAAAGCATCCTGGGAAAATCGCACTCAAACGTATAAAGAATTAAGAGAAAAAGCGCAATCGCTTTGTAGTGATAAAGTGCAATGGTATGCACCAACTAATTGGGAGAATGGATCTAGTCTGTTCAGTATTAAAGTTGAAGGAGATTGTATAGAAATTGCCAGCCAATTATCTCAAGAGGGCTTTATCGTCAGAGGATTCAGTCAAGGATTTATACGCATTTCGCCTAATTTGATGAATACCTCAACCGAGATTGAAAAATTGTTTGAGGCAATTGATAACCTAATTTAATCGATTCAAATTGAAAAAAGTTTATTGGATATGCTTGATCAGCTTGGTATGGCTTGGATGTAAAGAAGACCAAACATTTGACACGCAAAAAGTGCAAACCGAAGTAAGGGATTTTTTGCATGACTATCAAGAAGCCATGAATATGGAAGGATTGCTAAGTGAATTCAGGTATCTGGATTCAACAGAAGCTTTCTACTGGGTGCCTCCTGGATACAACAGTGTGCTCAACTTTGACTCTGTAAGAACTATTCTAATAGCTACAGCACCTACCCTTACCAGCATAAATAATCAATGGACCTACCTGCACATTTATCCTTTAAATGATACACTGGCGAATTATACTGGTAAGTTGCTTATGGAAAATCAAGATACAGCTGAAAATATAAATCAAGCGGTCCTATTGGAAACAGGGTTAGTGGTGAAAAGAAAAGAGGGCTGGAAGATATTGAGTGGACAATCCAGTATGGTCGAATAAATTCAACAATTCTCTTACATAGCCATCTCAATAAAAAACAAAAACTTAAGCGTAAGGGTGTTTATAAGGAGCTCGATAAGCTCTTTTAAGTCTTTGATGAGCTGCTTGGTGATTTTTAATATCCATAGAATCCGTGTCAATCTGTAATAATGATCCTGCTCGATAAGCCATATCTCCATAAATTATGGATGACGTCGTTTTGAATGCTTCTTCAAAATTGGTGGAGACCAATCCATTATCATCTTGTTGAACTGCTTTAGCAAAATCATTAAATAATCCCACCATCATACCCTGATAAATTTCCATGACTCCAGGTTTATTTGGTGTAAATCTTACATCACCGTGTTTAATTACTTCAGTCCCACCTGTGGGGTAAACTTCCCAGCCCAGGTCTCCCGCAAATATGGTAGCTTTCTCGCCAAAATAATAAACACCGATATTGTGATCTGGATTAGGCGAGGTATAGCCCCAAGATTTATGCGTCCAGCATACGGGCAATCCGTTAAAATCGAATTTAACATCCAAATGATCCGGATTGGTTGCCATTATATTTTTAGTATTTCCTCCAATCGCTGCTACTTGAGTAGGAAGATCTAAACCTAAAACTTGACGCGCATTATGAATATAATGAATACCCCAGTCTGCCATGATGCCTCTGCTCAATTCAAAAATTCCTCTCCAATTACAGAGAGTGCCATTGGGATTACAAAGATACTTTACATAAGGTGCAGGTCCGCAAAACGTATCAAAATCCACAAAGTCAGGAATTTCCTTTTCTTCCAAGACTCCTTCTCGGCTATGTATGTTGGCTTGCACCTGCAAAATCTTCCCGGCTTCTCCGCTTTCAATAAAATCTTTGACTTGATTATTGGTATCCGCTTTTAGTCTTGGAAAGTCTACACAAACAATATTGCGGGCGGTACGATGCGCTGCTAACATGGCTTGACCTTCTCTTATATCATAACTGATCGGTTTTTCCAGGAACACATGCAGCCCTTTGTTGCAAGCATCGATAAACTGTAAAGCATGCCAATGGGTAGGCGTTGCTATAGCCACTGCTTCTAATCCGGTAAGCTCATACATAGCTTTATAGTCACTGAAGAGCTGCGGCTTTTTGCCTACTGCTTGTATACATACGTTGGCAGCTTTATCTAGTGCCTGACTATTTACATCACAGAGTCCGACTATTTCAAAATGACCCGATGCAAGTGCATCGGTCAACAGCAAATCTGTTCCCCACCACCCGGTTCCCACAATAGCCAGCTGGATTTTATTTTCTTTCGAATGGAATGCTAAAGGATGTATGAATGCTCCGGCTGCCAAAGAGCTTGATTTAATAAATGATCTACGTTCCATATTGTAAAATTGTGAATGGTTGTTGAACTATATAAATATAGTGATTTTTAAATGCCAAGACCTGACACCTAAAAAATCTTCAAATAATCAATTACCAATTCTATAAAAAGAACATTTTAGAAACTTTTTGACCAGTTTGGTGATTTGTAATTGAAAAGTGGTAATTGGAGATTGTTTAAAGCATCGAAAAATTAGCGAATCTTCTAGATTACTTACTCATAACGATTATTTAAAATCTAAAGTAATCAAAATGTAATTCGTCATATAAATAGACTATTCAACTTTATTTACTCACCATTAAATCAGTCGACAGAACCATGTCAATCATCTCCTGACGATAACCATGGATATCTTCTCCTCTGCCCTCTTTAGCCCAACTTAGAATCATACTGAAACTGGTTTCCCCTTTAAATACAGATTCTCTTAATTCCATTCCCCAGGCAGCCACTGCCGCAGACCATTGGAAGTTATTACTGCATTTCTTCCACTCCAAAGGGTGGCCTTTTACCGGATACTCCATTAATTTACTACCAGCGCCATCCGGTTCTTTATATCGTATCTTCACATTAACCCAATCTTTACTTGATATGGTATTGCTATTGGTTTGAAATTTTAACGGATCAATTTGTTTTAGAAAGTCACTCGATACGCCCTCTGGAATTATTTCATAGATGGCTGTGACGGTATGGCCAGCGCCGATATCCCCGGCATCCTTTTTATCATCATTGAAATCTTCCTTTTCGAGTAATCGATTCTCATAACCAATTAGCCGATAGCCAGCCACTTTTTGTGGATTAAATTCAACTTGGATTTTCACGTCCTTGGCTATGGTGTACATGGAAGCACCGAATTCTGTAACTAATACTTTCCTCGCTTCATTGATATCATCAATATAGGCATGATGTCCATTTCCATGTTGGGCCAGCTGTTGCATTTTATTGTCTTTGATATTACCAGTGCCAAATCCAAGTACAGAAAGAAACACTCCTGACGTTCTTTTCTTTTCTATAATCCTGACTAATTCAGCATCACTGCTTACTCCCACGTTGAAATCACCATCCGTAGCCAGGATAACTCGATTATTACCCCCTTCAATATAGTTGTCTACTGCAACTTGGTAGGCCAACTTGATGCCTGCACTTCCCGCAGTAGAACCACCAGCTTCTAATTGATCTAGCGCCTTGAGAATAGCCGGCTTGTTTGACCCCGAAGTGGAAGGTAATACCAATCCACTACTACCCGCATAAACCACAATGGCCACCCGATCTTGTTCCCTAAGATTTTGGGTCAGCATTTTCATCGAAGATATCACCAAGGGTAATTTATTATAGGCATGCATACTTCCAGACACATCCAATAAAAAAACCAGATTAGATGCGGGAAGGTCTTGGGTAGGTATTTTCTTTCCCTGTAATCCCATATGCACGAGCTTGTGCTTTGGCTCCCAAGGGCATTCACCCAGTTCAGTATACACCGAAAAAGGATGCGACTTTTCAGGTTGTGGATAATTATATTCAAAGTAATTGATCATCTCTTCTATTCTCACTGCATCTATAGGAGGTTTCTGCCCAGCCAGCACCATACGCCGAAGATTGGAATAAGATGCCGCATCTACATCTATGGAGAATGTCGACAAAGGATCCATTTTACTTTGATGAAAAATATTTTCCTGAATCAAATCATAACCCTCGGTATGAAAAGGTATTTCATTAGGAGATGGAGTCAACATTGACATGGATCTTCCGCGCACATACTCATGCTTCATATTCGCAGGTGTAATTTGATGAAGGTGTTTAGATTCTGTTTGCTGTTTGACATAGAATTCACCCGGCAATGATATTTCTTCTTGCTCCGTGTCTAGTTTTAACTCAATATGGAGGTGGCGTCCGTTTTTGATTTTAAGGTGTTGGGCAACATATCCCTGATGGCTGACTACTAGTGTTTTGCCCAGAGATAATTTCTGTAGTGTAAAATAACCTTTTGAGTCGGTCGTCGTTTTTTGTTCCGAGCCTTTCACTTTTACTGCAGACCCAATCAAAGGATTTCCAGACATGGCTTCAGTCACCGTACCGGTAACTGTTATGGTGGTAGTTGACGCGGCAAGGGTAATTCCTACCGCAAAGATTAATAGTGCATAAATCGCTTTCATTATTTGTTCTTTTGATTATAGGATGAAAGCAATATTCTAAATGCATAAAATGGAGGGACTTTTTTTATCGGTCCTAAATTTCAAATGAATAATATCGAATAGAATCAACTAATCCGGATAACAAACTTTTCCCATTTGTACTTTTAACAAATACAAGCATACTACACATATTTTTAATATGTCAATGAGCTAAATCTTTGAAACCTCTAAGTATGGAATTGCTATCCTCTCAATTATTCCAAAGGATCATACGAACCAAAATTCCATAAATGTCCTTCGAGATCATAACAAGCAAAAAATTGTCCGCCATGATCTTCAGACCTTAAAGGCATAGCTATCTTTGCCTCTTTTTTTTGGACTCTTTGATACACGGTTAAAAGATCTTCATCACTTAAAACAATGTAGGGGCTTTGGGTCTGAAAGCCGCCAATCTCTGCCGGCATTTTAATCAATTGGCTGTATTCATTTTCGACGCCTATAGATCCCAGCATAATCATACCATTTCCCATTTTGAGCTGAGCATGTACAATTTGATCTTCCTCTCCTGGAACAATTAAATGTTCTGCAAATCCCAGGACATCGCATAACCATTGTATCGCCTTTTTGGCATCTTTATACTTAAGGGTCGGAATGATTGCTTTTGCTTTCATTGAAAATGGTTTAATGAGAAAACAACTGAATAAAATAAGTTAATTAAGAATATTATAAATACG
>JAHEJC010000328.1 GCA_024639065.1 Lewinellaceae bacterium
CCACTGCTTACTGCCCACTGCCCACTGCTTACTGCCGACTGCCGACTGCTGACTGCCTACTGCAAACTGCAAACTGATACTTTTTTTTTAATTTCACCGCTATGTCCTTACGAATAGCAAATATTTTTTCTAACAAAGCCAATATACTATTCATTCTATTGAGTGGATTTTTTATAGCCAATGCAATCATTGCCGAATTTATTGGTGTAAAAATATTTTCACTAGAAAAGACATTTGGTTTCGATCCATTCTCGATCAAATTATTCGGGAATGAAAATTTAGGTTTCAACTTATCAGCTGGAGTGTTGCTTTGGCCAGTAGTATTTGTGATGACGGATGTGATCAACGAGTATTTTGGGAAAAGAGGTGTACGTATTTTATCCTATATGGCGGTTGGATTAATAGCCTATGCGTTTGTTATGATTTTTGGTGCGATCGGGTTGTCTCCGGCTGACTTCTGGTCACAAGCTCATATTTTGCCGGATTTACCGATAGAAGAACAAACGGCCATCCGGGAAAAAGTAGGTGATTACGACTATGCTTATAAATTAGTATTTGGCCAAGGTCTCTGGATTATTATTGGATCATTGATTGCTTTCTTAGTAGGCCAGTTTGTTGATGTAATTACTTTTCATCGCATTAAGGAAATAACTGGAGAAAAGAAAATATGGTTGAGGGCCACTGGTTCTACGCTTGTCTCCCAATTCATAGATAGCTTTGTAGTACTTTTTATAGCATTTTACATAGGAGCTAATTGGAGTTTTACAACTGTGCTAGCCATCGGATTGGTCAATTATATGTATAAGTTTACTATGGCGGTTATATTAACGCCACTTATTTATTTGGCTCATTTTATCATCGATAAATATCTCGGAGAAGAACTAGCCCAAGCCTTAAAACAACAAGCGCTCGCTCAATAAAAAAGATCAAATTTCATCTTCGCAATCAATGAAAATCTACAGATAAAAACAATAAATTTGTGGTATGGAATAGGGAGGTTGGACGGTCACTCTCTATTACAGAAGTAATCTCAGTGGCTAAGTAACGAATTGATATGATTTTGATTACTTCTTATTAATGTATCGAACATTTAAATAACTACTAATTGTTTAGATTATTGTATGACAAATTATTCGACAATAACCGATCGGCTTTTAATGATACGACCGGCAGCATTTGGATATAATCAAGAAACTGCTGCAAATAACTCATTTCAAGAAGTTTTTGATGCACCTGCAGAAATGCTTCAAGATGTAGCATTAAAAGAGTTTGATCGATTTGTGCGTAAGTTGCGCAACCATCGAATCTATATCGATGTGATAGAAGATAAGGATAGACCGCACACTCCAGATGCAATATTTCCAAACAATTGGATCAGCCTTCATGCAAACGGAAGCATTATAACTTATCCAATGTTTTCGCCTTTGAGAAGACAGGAGAGAAGGGAAGATATAATTCAAACTTTGAAACAAAAATATTCAGTAATCCAAATTAAAGGCTATCAAGAATATGAAGCAGCAGGACGATTTTTAGAGGGCACCGGAAGCCTAATTTTGGATAGAGCAAATAAGACGGCCTATGCCTGTCGGAGTATTCGCACCGATGAAAAACTGATGGAACAATTTTGTGATGAACAGGGCTTTGTAAAAATCATATTTGATGCCTTTGACCAAGATGGGATTCCGATCTACCATACCAATGTGATTATAGCTTTAGCAGAAACATTTGTAGTTATTTGCTTAGGAGCAATCCCCAACGGCAAAGAAAAAGAAATGATGCTTGATAGTTTGCATAAAGCAGGCAAAACAATAATTGATATTACTTTTGATCAAGTTGCCTGTTTTGCAGGCAATATGTTGCAGGTCAAAAATGCAGACGAGGTTCGGTATACAATTATGTCTGAGGCAGCGTTCCTGTCCCTAAAGTCAGAACAAATTCGTATAATTTTAAAAGATAGTTTTATACTCCACGCAGCAATCCCTACCATCGAAAAAGTAGGAGGGGGTAGTGTACGATGTATGATAGCCGAAAATTTTTTACCGGTAAAATAGAGTCAATAAATTTTGGAATAGACATTATTGGGGTTTAGATCTTTGGTAGAAATTACCACCACTAGAAAAAAAGTAAAGCTATCCGGTAAAAAACCTGCATCATGGCCCAACATTTACTTGAAAATCAGTCGATCATTACCATTAGCCAGTTCTAGTAAAGATTGAATTATTATTTCAGTCAATTTAGTAATCAACAAATAATATTTCGTCACAAGTATTAAAATATTTGTATTTGTAATTACTTAACATTGAGTTTATTTTAAATTTAAATTTTATTTATATTTATTTTTATTATACCACTTGATATTACTTAACTTTGTCGCGAATTTTGATAATAGAAACCTAAACTTCCATTTATGAGAAATTTGACGTTTACACTTATTTTCCTTTTAACTTCATTGATGGTTATAGCTCAAGGATCAATTTCGGGGGTGATACTTGATGCGGAGACCAATGAAGGTCTTATTGGTGCTTCTATCCTAGTAGGAGGTACTTCAAAAGGTGCCATTACAGATCTAGATGGTTCGTTCCAAATTACCGATTTAGCGCCCGGCGAATATACTTTGCAATTGACCTACACAGGCTATGCTGCTATGGAGAAGGTAGCTACTGTGGGATCAGGTGATACGGACATCGGTAGCGTAAATATGGAATTTGAATCTATTGGACTTGCTGAAGTGAGCGTTATTGCTTCGGTAGCCGTGGATAGAAAAACACCAGTTGCTGTAACCACGATCAGTGGAGAGAAAATTGAAAACTTGGTTGGGAATCAGGAATATCCTGAAATCTTGAGAAAAACGCCTTCCGTTTATGTGACTAAAGAAGGCGGAGGATTTGGTGATTCCAGGATCAACATAAGAGGCTTTGATCAACGGAATACTGCTGTTATGATAAACGGTATTCCTGTTAACGACATGGAGAACGGATGGGTGTACTGGTCCAACTGGGCTGGGCTTTCTGATGTGACCAGTAACCTACAAGTTCAAAGAGGTTTAGGAGCTAGTAAACTAGCCGTAGCATCTGTAGGAGGATCGATTAATATTATTACCAATGCTGCTGAAATGAGAAAAGGAGGTGCTGCGAGTTTGTCTATTGGGAATGATGGCTTCTTGAAGACCGGATTGACCCTTTCAAGTGGGCTGGGTGAAAAAGGATGGGCTTTTTCAGCTCAAGGAACCCGAACTCAAGGTAATGGATATGTAGATGGTACTAAGTTTAGTGCCTGGTCATATTTTTTATCAGCTACCAAACAATTTAGTGCTAATAGTTCATTATCGTTTACTGTTTTGGGAGCACCACAATGGCACCATCAACGATTGATGCCTGGAAATTTTGACGGTGTTAATTTGCGGACATTCGTCGATCCGGATAATACCGGAGAAGAATTTACGAATATGGGTACTAAATTTAATTGGTACCACGGGCAATTGGATGGTGAAGAATTTTCTTTTCGAAGGAATTTTTACCACAAGCCTAAAGCATTCTTAAACCATTATTTAACTATTTCTCCCAAAACAGATATCAAAACGTCAGCTTATGTTTCCTTAGGTAGAGGCGGAGGAACAGGACCTAGGGGACGGTTCAGAACACCAGGTTCAATGTTTGATACCGATTTTAGAATTAGAAATTCAGATGGATCGGTAAGATTTGATGATATCGTGAGATACAACCAGGGTGCCACGATTAGTGGTTGGGGTGATCCTAAAGAAGTTATGCCTGATGGTCCTGCTGCTGGAAGCTATGTGGTATCGAGTAATGGACGAATTAATGGCGAACGATATGGTTCTGGTTTGATCAGAAGAGCATCCATGAATTCGCATAACTGGTTTGGTGTGCTTTCTACCTTAACGCATTCTCTAAACAGTAAGTTGACCTTAACAGCCGGGCTGGATGGCCGATATTATAAAGGGATCCACTATAGAAGATTAGAAAACCTTTTAGGAGCAGATGCTTATTTATCAGGGTCTGATGAAAACAATCCAGCGAATTATATTACCGACGAGGTCGCTGCTGAATTCGGAAGTTTTGCAGATGATACCCATGACAATGGTAACAATGTATTGAACTATTACAATGATGGATTAGTAAAATGGCTTGGGGTTTTTACCCAGCTTGAATATACAACCGAAAAATTATCGGTCTTTGCTTCTTTATCAGGCTCAAACCAGTCATTCAAAAGAATTGATTACTTCAACTATTTAGAGAATGATTCTAATCGAGAATCTGATTGGGAAGCATTTTTGGGTGGAACTGTTAAATTAGGTCTGAATTACAATATAGATAATCGGAACAATGTATTTATCAATGGGGGATTCTTCTCAAGGCAGCCCATTTTTGACAATGTATTCATCAACTTTGTAAACGAGGTTAATGAAGATGTTAAGAACCAAAACGTTAAAGCACTAGAAGTTGGATATGGATTTAGAAGCAGTGCATTTAGGTCAAAATTGAACCTTTATTATACGGAGTGGGGAAACCGTCAATTTGATCGCTCCATCGACAATGCAGAAGGTCAGGAAATTCTCTTCCAGTTTGAGGGTGTTGCTCAAAGGCATTTAGGGGTAGAGGTAGAACTATCTGCATATGTTAATGAAAAACTTGAGTTGACTGGAATGGTTTCACTTGGCGATTGGAAGTATTCAAGTGATTTCCTTGCTCGTGGAACTAATATTGATCTTAACCAACCTGAAGGAGAGTCTACATTGTACGCTGATGGACTAAAAGTGGGCGATGCCGCTCAAACTACGTTTAGTCTCGGCGCTGTTTACAAACCAGTGAAAGGATTAAGAATTTATGCAGACTATTACTTGGCGGATAATCTCTATGCGGATTATTCTGTCGTAGAAAGTCAATTCTTTTCACCTGGAGGAGAAGTGGTTAAGCTTCCTTCTTATTCGTTAGTTGATGCGGGTATTTCCTATAAATTTGACATCCAAGGAATAGGGGCTGTGCTAAGATTTAATATGAACAATGTGCTAGACGAAGAATACATTTCTGAGTTGGAAACAAATGTTAAAGATGACCCAAGCACATCAATCAATGAGTTTTATGATAATCGGGGTATTTTTGGTTTTGGAAGAACCTGGAATACGGGATTGAAGATTATCTTTTAAATAAGGAACAAGTATTGCACCATAAACCTAGAGGCGCTTTCGCAAGAGAGCGTCTCTTTGTTTTTTTGTTATCATTTAGTGAATCAACCACTTCATATATTCAAAAGTGATTGATTCGCTTGATATAAATCAATCATTTATAACCTTTATCTTTGTTTTTAAATAATCTCAAATATGAAAGTAGGTATAGCATTATCAGGTGGGGGAGCAAGAGGAATTGTACATATTGGTGCTCTTCAGGCCCTAAAAGAGAACGAAATTATTCCTGATCTACTGGCTGGAACAAGTGCCGGTTCGCTTGCAGGCGCGTTTTATGCGAGTGGTGCAAGTACCGAAAAAATGATGGACTTTGTAAAAGATAATTCACTACTCAAGTTATTCTCTTTCTCCTGGGCGAAAGGGGGTATTACGGATTTGAGCAATTTACGAAAAAAGTTAACCCAGTACTTGGATGTTTCCACTTTTGAGGAGCTAGCCATTCCACTTACGGTGGCCATCAGTAATCTAAACACGGGTAAAGTGGAATACGTAAGTGAAGGTCCCTTACTAGATGTGATTACCGCATCTTGTTCTATTCCGGTGATATTTAAACCTCTAAAGATCAATGGGTCACAATATGTAGATGGTGGTTTATTGGCCAATGCCCCAGTTAAACCGTTGATCCGCAAAAGTGATTTCATTATAGGTATAAATTTAGTCCCCAGAGTAGATGTACCAGATGAAGAACTGAGTTCCATATTGCAAGTAGCTCAGCGGTGTTTTGACCTGGCCGCACTCAACAATATCAAGCCCCAACTTGAACTATGTGATATGGTGATAGAGCCTAAAAATTTAAAACATTATGATCGTTTCAATGTAAACCAGATGGACGAATTATATTTAATGGGCTACGATGAAACCATGAAGATGATGCCGGATATAAAGCATAAAATGTATTTAAAGAGTTGAAAAGGTATATAAATTGCCTGGATTGCTAAGCCCGAAGGGATTGGTAAGCCATGATTAAAATGTAAAGGGTAAAAAGTGACAAAAGAATGCTTGGTTGAAAACCAGGTCTTAAAAATTTCAATATGAAACTTATTTATTTAGTGGTTCTTATCTTATCAAGTCCAGTTCTCTTTGGCCAACAAGTACAGTTTACTAATGGGAATGGCAGATTGATTTTAGGCACGGGCATGGAACGCACCGCCTCTATTAGTTTGGGTGATGTTGACGGTGATGGAATGTTGGATGCTGTAGTTGCCAACGGCAGACATTGGCCAGAGCAAAATAGGATATTCTTGAATTTTGCCGAAGGCATATTTGCCGTTTCTTATCCTTTGAGTCTTAAAAGTGAAACCAGTTATGCCACTGAGCTTGGTGATCTGGATGGTGATGGAGATCTTGATGTTGCTGTTGGTAATGATAAGGCACCTAACACTATTATGATCAATGATGGATCCGGTAGTTTTATAGAGCGAGGAAATTTTGGTAAAATGGTTAGTAATACGAGAAACTTAAAGTTGGTGGATGTAGATCAGGATGGAGACATAGATATCTTGGTTATGAATAGAGGAGCGGAAAATGAAATATGTATGAATGACGGAACTGGCTCATTTCCTGAGACTATTGGATTTGGTTCGAATGATGATTCTACGATTGATGTAGAAGTTTATGACATCAATAAGGATGGTCACCTGGATCTGGTGCTTGCCAATCGCGATGGACAGCAAAACTATATATATTTAAATGATGGAAACTTAAAATTCAATGAGAGAATTCCATTTGGAACCGGTAATGATGAGACTCGTTCTGTAGAAATCAGTGATCTAAATAATGATGGGATTCCTGATCTTATTACCGCGAATATTGGTGAACCCAATTACATCTATTTTGGAGATAAAGAGCTGAAATTTGAAAAGGAAAATATTTATGATAATAGTTCAAAGAGAACTTATACCGTTACCACCTCAGATTTAGACCTGGATGGCTTCACTGATATCATAGTGGGAAATGTCGGAAGCCCCAATGTCGTGTTCTTGAATCAAAACAAAGGGAAAAAATGGAATCAAATTGAATTGGACCAATCGAATGCATCCACCTATGATATGATTATCGGAGACCTTAATGGAGATGGAAGACCTGATATTGTTGAAGCAAATTCAGAAGATGTAAATCGATATTATTTTAATCTAAAGGTTAAGGGCAAAAGGTAAAAGATCCTTTGCGTAAAATCCCCTAGCTAGCAAGGAATAGACGTCAACCAAATATTTAGAAAACATTCCAGATACCGACATTCGATACCTGATTCTCCAAACATTCAATACTCGACTTATATATTATATTCTTCTTGCCAAGTTTCAATGGTCTCGTTGCGCATTGAATTGTTGGCCATGTGAACCGCGAGTGCCGACTCTTTACCTGTTTCTACGGTACTCTTTACAGGAGCTCCATCCATAATGCTGTC
>JAHEJC010000329.1 GCA_024639065.1 Lewinellaceae bacterium
GCTTGATTTAATGATTTTTCCAGCATTTGATTACCCGTTGCTCCCTCTTGAAAATTAGCAGTTAGGATATCTTGTAATCTGTTGGCATGCGACAACGCTTTGACAATAGACGCTGGCACGTCGGACTCACCTTCCCGCAATACATAAAAATGTTGTTGTTGGTCAGTATTCAATCGGAGATAACTTATGCCAAAATCTACATGTAACAGATCACCAGGCTGAATAATTTGTTTTTGTGGGCGTTTGGAAAACGCTCTGAGGTGATCAAAATTATCGGGATCAGCTCGTTGAATAGATACGGTGGGATGAAACCATGTATCCAAGCCTAATTCGGTAACTCGCTGGCGTAACCACCAGACCACATCATCAGTGGATGTAATGCCGGGATGGATGACTTTTTCGGATAATCCCTCTTGTAAAATGGTATGTCCAAGCCGGCATATCATCGGATAAAGAGCCAGTTCTTTTTGAGATCTGGTTTCAAGCCACGCGATAGCCAGACGCTCGGCAGAAACCACCCGGTCATGGTAATCTGCTGGTAAGTTTTCCATAAACTGCTCATACTCGGTTTTGACTAAGCCATCCGCTAATCCAAAACTACCGGATATATTTAAGCCAATATTCCGGGGATTACGATCCTTAATTATTTCAACCAGTGCATCCCATTGATCCGGATAAACATCCAAATCCCAGGATCCTTTGAGCAGTTTACCGACATCGTATCGAGCGATGGCTATTTTCTCCATTTCTTCTCCGGTAGGTTTATTGAAGACCATGATGGTTCGGCGACGGGCAGAAAGCCACGTACTAGGAAGCATAGTTTTAAGAATCGG
This sequence comes from Lewinellaceae bacterium, assembly GCA_024639065.1. Classification (GTDB taxonomy): domain Bacteria; phylum Bacteroidota; class Bacteroidia; order Chitinophagales; family Saprospiraceae; genus JAHEJC01. Next base: position 834 of record JAHEJC010000329.1, read on the forward strand.
ATCCTCATTATACTCTCTGGAGATAATGATCCACATATCCACCTGTTCTCGTTGCATCAATTCAGGTAGCAAATTATCAAGTCGATCTTCCAATATCTCATCAACCACGGTCGCCCTTTCTCTTTCAGAAAGAATGCCCGGTAAGATATTCTGACCAATGACATCTGAAATTATGAATACGTTAATAAGGCTTATGTACAATAACTTGATCATTAAATTCTATTTTTACTAAAACGTTAAATGTAATATTTCTTTTCAAATATTCAATCCCTTATTATGTTCGACTATAAGTTTGTATCCATTAGAACTCGAGGCGTATTCCAATTAGATTTCGAAGATGACTATAAAAAAATTATTCAAGAAAATGCCTATGAAGGATGGCGATTTTTGCAAGTAGTGCCTGTTAAATACAGTAGCAATGGAGTGCCTAAGGAAGTTGAAGTAGTTTTGGAACGTCCTTCCGGATGGGAAGAATCAGCAAATGAACAAATAACGGTTTAGCTAAAAAGGCTGCCAATAGATCCTAGGCAGCCTTTTGAGGGTTAAATTTTTACAAAGGGTAGTTTTAATATTAAGTCCTTTTTTCTTTCTTTGGTGATTTTGGTGCGGGTTTCACATTGGCCATTTCTTCCAAAATCACCTCAATGGCTTTTTGGAGTTGAGGATCTATCCCTTTGGCCATTAAAGCAGGATCATCTTCCACTTCGATATCCGGATCTACTCCATAACCTTCTTTAAACCAACTACCATCCGGATTATACATTCTGAAAGTAGGTACAGAAATAAATCCACCATCGATCAGAGATGGCGCACCTGTAATACCAATTAATCCTCCCCAGGTCCGTTTTCCAATCAATTTGCCGAGGCCTGCTTTTTTGAAATAATCCGGAAATGCATCGCCTCCTGATCCACTCCATCCATTGATCAACATAACTTTTGCTCCGAAGTTAGCTACCGGAGGCCATTGCCAGGTCTGCCCATCACGAACATCCCAATATGCCAGTGGTTTTCTATTCAGTAACTCGATAAATCGATCTGGAATCTGACCACCACTATTGAAACGTTCATCTATGATCAAGGCTTCCTTTTTCCATTGTCCCATGAATTGTCGAACCAATTCATTTTGCCCATCTACCCCAGTGCTTCTAACGTATATGTACCCTACGCGCCCGCCGGTGGCTGCTTCTACCGTCTGCCGGTTATTTTCTATCCAGGCAAGGTGTCTCAACCGATTTTCTGAGTCCATTAATTCAACAAAAATGGTTCGAGCACTATCCCAGGTGGGATGACTACTCACCGTGAGTTCTACGGTTTTCCCTGCTAATCCATCAAAAGCAGCATACGGTTCTACATCAATATGTAATGGTTCTCCATTTACCGCCAGGATGTAATCACCTTCTTTTACTTTTATACCGGGCATGTCCAGTGGTGATCGCATTTCTGCATCCCATTCAGCTCCCCGCACAATTTTCTTAATTGTGTACAAATTATTCTTTACATTCCAATCAATGCCCAGGTAACCGGTGTTTCGTTGCTTTTCTTTCTCTTGATCCCCACCCCCGCGATAAGTATGTGACGCATTCATCTCCCCGATAAGCTCACCAATGACATAATTGACATCTGACCGTGTAATGGCATGGTCGATTAATGCTCCATATTGACTTTTCATGGCCAGCCAATCCACTCCATGCATATTTTTGTCATAAAAAAAGTCTCGTTGAAATCGCCATACATCATTGAAAATTTGCTTCCACTCTTCTCGTGGGACTACTTTCAAACTCATATCGGACAAGGCAATTGTTTCCATTTTTTGCTCTTCAGCTACATCCACTACTGCCATCTTGCCTTGTTGATAAGCTAGTATTTTTTCGCCATTTGCGGATATTTCAAAACTGGAGACATTGTCCAGAATCGTTTTTGACTCTCGCTTCTCTAGATCATAATATTTTAAAGGTCTATCCTTATCGGATGATCCTGATCGAGGTGCCTGGTGGTATATGACTTTACCTTTTACAGCATCCAGTCCACCATAATTACCAGCTTCAACATCTTCCAAAAGCACAATTCTTCTTTCGAATCCCTCCACTTCAAACTCAATATCTTTTGATTTTTCTGAAGATTCCTTTTCACTTTCTTTCTTTTCGTCATCCTGCTTTTCATCGTCCTCATCTTCTTGATCAGCTTCTTCATCCTCCTTGATTTTTACATCATCATTTTTAGGTGCTAATGGAGAAGGTATTTCCTGCGTAAGTGAAGCTATAGCAACATTGGTAGAATTAGGATAGACCCAGGTATTGTCCATATCGGAATACACTGGGCGAAAGGTTCGATTAGTAAGAAAATAAATATATTTTCCTTCCGGATCAAACCTGGGGTTGGAGTCACTATAATATCCTGAAGTTACTTGATGTAATTTCTGATTTGGAATATTATAGGCAAAGATGGCATTGGAACTGTGTTCCAGGTCTCTATGATACAAGATCCATTTACTATCCGGAGACCAGTCAACTTCAAATCCACTGAGCCCACCATGAAAAAGCGATAAGGCCCGATCGATCGGAATTACTTTTTTACTTTCAATATCCACATAGGAAATTTGCATGGTTTGATCTATGAAAGCCAATTTTTTGCTATCCGGAGACCAATATAAGTGATATCGGTATCCTGGACCGAGGTCGGTTATTTTTGTTTCATGCCCATTCTTGGTTAAATCTTTTAAGGTCAACTCATATTCACCACTCTGGTCAGACCAATAAGCTATCAACTTCCCGTCAGGGGACCATGCAGGAAATCTTTCCGCAACTCCAGAAGTTCTAGATAAATTTTTAACATATCCATCTTTAGCCGGGACTGAAAACAGTTCACCCCTTGCTTCAGCGACTACACGCTTACCGTCAGGTGCAATCGCCGCTGTGGTCAAGTGTTTACTTGCATCTACATCTTTCTCCACCAGGCTCATCTGATCACTGACTACATCAACGGTCACCTCTGTTAATTTTTCATCCGGCAAACTCAATAAATGTAATTTACCTGCAGCCTCAAAAATTAAATCATTAGGTCCAATCGAAGGATAGTGTACATCAAAATTCTCAAAGTACGTGACCTGAGTAACCGCTTCTGTATCCAGATTATACTTATAAATATTGTTCCTTTGATATTTACCACGATCTGATAAAAAATAAAGGGTCTTACCATGCCACATGGGATATTCATCATTTGCTTCACTTTCCGCTACCTTCTTTGCTTCTTCTGTCTTTAAATTGAATAACCAGATATCTGGTGCCATACCGCCTCGATATCTTTTCCAGGTTCTCCCGCTTCTAGATTTTGGAGTATAGGCAAGCCAAATGCCATCAGGTGATAGGCTACCAATTTCTCCGTAAGGTATGGCTAATTTCATGGCCTGTCCTCCAGTCTTACTGATTGTATAAATTTGAGAATATCGCTGTCTTTCACTATTTCGAGGACTGGCAAATAAACAATTTTCACCATCAGGAGTCCAACCCAGAACTCTTTCAAATGAACCATGATGTGTAATTCTTTTAGGGATTCCACCTTTAGCAGGTATCACATATATTTCATCATTTCCAGCATAGTTGCCACTAAAAGCTATATCTGTACCATCTGGTGAAAACTTTGGATAAGTTTCAGTGCCTGGAGGTGAACTTAATTTACTTGCTGTACCACCTGTTTTATTAGCAATCCATAAATCATCTCCGTAGGAGAAAACGATCCTATCTGCAGATACATCCGGATATTGAAACATTCTGGCGCTGATCTGAGCCGTTGCCAAATTCATGGTAATTGCATAAAGCACGACTACCAATGTAGAAACTCTTAACATGATTGATTGAATTTTTAGGTTTAGTTTAAATTAGGATATTTTGCAGCTAATCCTGAGAGTTTACAAATATAATTATTTCTTAAAATTACTAGGCAAAAATCTCAATGGTATTCAATGACCGTAACTAATACTTCCTGCTGTACGGTATTAATTGCTCCGTAGAATGAGCGCAGCATGTAGATGCTTCGTTATCTTATAGAAAACGACGTTCGGACCTACCTTGCGCTCTAGTAAAGATACCTAAAACAAAAACTGACTACCAACATGATAGTTCATTGATAGTCAGATCAGTCAGGATTAATAGCCTCCCATCCGGGAGTCAGCTAATTGGGGTTCTTCTTTTTGATACTCATTAAATTCTTCTGAAACATTTCCAACATAGGATCATCCTGTAATTCTGCTAGCTCTACGGCCTTTTTATAGTTTTGAATTGCTTTGTCCCATTTACCATTTTCGGCTAGGACTTCCCCATAACTATCAAATACATTGGCGGATTCAGGAAATAATTGAGTATTGGAATGCAATAAAATTTCAGCTTTCTTTAATTCGCCACTTTGCATATAATCGTAGCCCATCTGGTTGATGTCACCTTCAGAAAGCAAACCTATTTTTAAGCATTTTTCAAGTGACGGTAGTAAAACATTTAAACTACGATCTTCTTCATGTTTAGTGATAGCAGTTTCTACAGAAGACAATAGTTGACGGTATTCATCCATTTTTTTCATGCGATAACCCTCAGCCGCTTTTTGGGCGTGAACCATTGCTTCAGTCAATGCATCTTCAGCCTTCACTTCTATATCAGGTACTACACCAGTACCCTCCCAATTCGTCCCGGTTATAGGATTAATGGCTCGTCCCGATGGAATAAAAACCATTAATTGTTCATTGATGGGCATAGTTCCTCCAGGATTTGCTCCACCTCCGGTGGTCTCGCCGATCAGTGTTGCTCTTTTTTGAGTTTGCATATTGTAACTAAATTCTTCTGCACCTGAAAATGTCCGGTTACTGGTTAATACAAATAAAGGAACATCCGGCATCTTTTCCCCTTTTACATTAGTTGTCCAAAACTCTTCAGTACGATCCCCATCACGCCAATAAAGACTGTTAAGATGTACTGTTTTATCAAAAAAATAGGAACATAAATATTGGACCATCACTGGACTTCCACCACCATTTTTCCTGAGGTCGATAATGATTGCATCTGATGTTCCTAAAAGAGCCATCGCATGGTCTGCTACAGGAGCTCCACTGCCTATACCTGCAAATCCGCGCAAATCAAAATACCCTATATTCCCTTCAAGCTTTTTAGCTTCTTTAAAACCAGCTGTATGTTCTCTCCTTGATTTAACCTGATATAGTTTATCCCCAATGAGATCACGTTTAGATTCAACCACCTGACGACGCGGAGGAATGGGTCTTATCCGCATATGTTTATCCTGATTGACTTCCTGGACCATTTCAGTTAGAAGTTTGGCGAAATCTTCTGGTGAATGGGTATCATCAAACGCTCCTGCCTCCAATTTCTTTTGTAAATGCAATGCAGTTTTTTGGGCGACATCTGGAAAAACATATCTATCTACAAGCATTTCAGAAAGTCGATCAATGGTGGAAGACTTGTATTCCTTGGTGAGCTCAACAGACTGAGCATTTACAAACAGCGTAAAAACACCTACATATAAAAAGCTTAAAACAACTGATTTCATGACATTCATTTTTAGTAATGCTTGCATAATACAGTGTCTCCTGCTAGAAAAATTGTAAAAAAGTTTGTTTAACGTTTTCTTTAGACTTCTAGTTGTCCTGAACGAAGGGATCGTATTGGCGAGTAAATCGTTTTTGGATACCCTGTTGCGAGATGTTCAGAAGATGTGGTTCACTCTGATAAAAACTTTTCGGAGTAAAAAAAAAGAAAGATTTAAATTCCTTGATAAAATGAGCTTGATCGTAATAACCTGCCTCTAGACACAGCTGAGTAAAATTGGATTGAGGTTGTTGAGATTGCAAAAAGAGAAAGTTATTCATTCGCCAGATTCGGCTAACAACTTTAGGAGATAATCCTATTTTGTCCATAAAATTTTTAGCAAGGCTTAATTTGTTGGTGGAAAAGGTGGAATACATTTCCTTAATCTTCACTTTACCTTTGCGATCCAAAATGTAGTTAGTCTGAGCTCTCAGCGAATCATCAATTCCCTTGGGAACAATTTTATCGAGCAATTCAAACACTATATCAAATCGATCATTGATATTGGTCATACCAATAAATTTGTTTACGAGATGGCTGATTGACACGGAGGAAAAGACTGTTTGCAAGGGTACAATTTGATCATTCCAAAATGATAAGGGCTGAGAAGCAAGGGTTCCAAATGCAAATGGCTTAAAACGAATTCCAAAAATCTCGATAGGCTTACCTGTCCTACAGGTAAAACTAGTTGTTTTTTGTCCTATAAAAAGCGCCGGATGTTTAGTCCTTAGCCAACGAGCAGATCCAGCTTTGCGATAATAAAATGGTTCCGAACAGAATAAGGCATCAAACGTGCAATCTGGCGAAAACATCTCATTTGGATTTGCCAAATCATTTGGATTAAAACAAAGGGTCCAAAAGCATTCTACATGTTGGGAATAAATTCCAGGAGGCTTATATTCTTGATACAGCAATCTTGAGCTATTTATAGTAACAAAATAAGCGCTTTTTTAAAGATTGTCAAGCAATTTATGCATGTACTTCTAATTTAACCTTTCCTTATTAAGAATATCCAAAAGCAGTCTATTCTGCTCTTCAAGTAACTCTATGCGTATTTGTTGCTCTTTGGTAGACTGAACTAAGAGTGGGATAAGTTCAATATAATTAATACTCTTAATGCTTACTGCTTCGCCATTCTTATTTTTAATCTGTCTT
>JAHEJC010000037.1:0-5268 GCA_024639065.1 Lewinellaceae bacterium
GCCGGGCGCTCTAAAAGAGGCTGGATTAGTCAGTGACTTACTCAAGCAAAATGACTTTAATGTACAATACTACGGGAACAGCGATGGCGAGTCTATCTTGGATGGTCTGTTCAACTATGACTATAAGATCTTACATATTGCCGGGCACGGAATTTACGATCCCGAACAGGATGCCATAGGGCCCATATTAGGTAAAGGGATGTACCTGCACTCAGGCATCCTCCGTAATTTGGATAATGTCCCTGAGTTCATTTTTATCAACTGTTGTTATTCTGGCGAGATCGGACCGCCTACCGCCATTAATGATCGCTACCGTTTTGCTGCCAATATTGGGAGTACGTTAATTGAAATGGGCGCTCATGCAGTAGTGGTAGCTGGTTGGGCAGTCAGTGATGATGCTGCCGAATTATTTGCCTGTGAATTGTATTCCCTTATGTTATTCGGATATCCTTTTGGTATGGCCGTAAAGATGGCGCGTAAGAAATGCTATGAAGAATACACCAACAATAATACATGGGGAGCCTATCAGTGTTATGGTAATCCATGGTATAGATTGATCAATCGGACTATTTCCAGCGATCAAGAAGCTGAATATGTTACTAATGAGGAAGTAGAAGTCGATTTATACAATCTCTTAGTCCGGACAAAACGAAGGAAGCTCGAAGGTAAATCCAAATTCATTGAAAAGCTACTGAGCTGCATGGAGAAGGCTCATCAATCCAATCGAATCAATGGCCGCATTCTTGAAATGGAAGCCAGGATCTATGCACATCTGGATGAAGTCGACTTGGCATTGGACCGTTATACCGCATTACTAAAGCTGAATGATGCTGAATACTCCGTAAAAGCTTTGGAACAATACGTCTTAATGCGTCTTGAACATTTTGTACACAAATCCGATCTGACACTTACTGAAGTTAACGGTTGCCTCAGAGAAATCCAATCCGTAATCCTGATCAGCAAGTCACCAGAACGCCTTTCTATCTTGGGACTGGCTTATCAAAAATTTGCTTTAGCCAGATCGGACAAACGATTGCTTTACCTGGATGAGATGTTTAAGAATTATGCACTGGCATATGAAACCGCAAGTGAAGAATTGGAATATGAAGTAGAGGCAGTGGGCAATTTATTAATTGCTGACTTCCTAGCTGACGATCGCAAGGAACGATATCTTGGTGGTGAGGTACTGGTTGCGCTGGAACTATTGAAAAGTGCCCGAAGAAAATTACGTTCCCGAACCGGATTGACTCAAGAATACAAATTAAACTGGTTATGGGTAAGGCTCCATTTGGCAGAAATGGTGATCAGCAAGAATAAGAACCATATCCAGCAATTATCCGATGAAGTACTCAATTGGTATAAGGAAATGTGGGAGATCGGCGGAACCTTTCATTTTTTGAAAGCCGAACTGGACCATCTAAATTTCTTAATCAAAATCAATCCACGTAAAATCAAAAAAGTCAAACGGGATGCCTTTAGGCGACTGTCCGACTTTCTAGGATCATGGTACGAACCATTAGTCTGAAAAGAATCATGCATCTATTCAAACGATTATTTAAACCTGGAATTCATGAATTCTTCGGTTATAACCCATTAATTACTACACGATGAAAACAATACTCCTTTCCCTACTCACAGGTCTCTCTCTTCTACTCAACGCGCAACACCAATCCACTACGCTCAACGCAGGACTAACTTCCTTAACCTATGACCGGGGCACGTTGGATATAGCCCTCTTGTCAGAAATCATTTCAAGAAAGCAAGATGAAGTGAAGAATGAACTCATACAGCAATATATTCTGGAAAAAATGAAAGGCAAGAGCTTTGCGTTTACCAACTTTACTTACAGCAGTTTCCATGCCTTGCTCAACTTAAAAGACAAGAATGCGATTAAGAAAGAGCTCCTTTCGCAATTAGCTATCTTTTCATTACAGGTAGGATTTGCAGAAACATTTACTAAAATAAGCGTGGAACAGCCATCAGCTATTTTTGATGCGCTGTTGAAAGAACTGAAACTAGACACCGCTGGTTTCTACAAAACGGGCCTCTATCTAAAGTTATTTTCCAATGACCAGAACCTGGATTCGATTCCTCTGTATTCTCAATTAATATTGGATATGACCTATGAGGCCATCATGAATAATAAGTTTTTAAAGGAAAAGGGCTTTATTAAAATCCATCCGGATTTAATGGGATTTTATAAACAATATAGCTTGTTTCTAAAGGATCAGCATTCATCGAATGTCATCTACAAAAATGCCTACTCCTTAATCGCTAAGGCTCTGGAAGTTTTGGTAGGCAACTTTCCACTATTCGATAAATTTTCCAATGATCCCGGGTTGACTATTGCTTCACTCAAACCTAGAGAGGAATCCGTTAAAATGGATTCGAATAAAATTCTTTCTAAAATCGGACAGTCGAAGAGGGTGATTGACGCCTATGAGAAAAACTTGGGATCTATTGATCAACCCATTCCTGAAGCGTTTACTTTGAAGATGACCGAAGTCCTTTCCGGATTGTGGGATTTTAATTCTCGCAACCGGGATACTGCCCATCTCAATATTAATATGAATGATTATATTTTCTTGGATCAGAAAGTGTCACCCTTAGTAGACAATGCAGTCGCGTTAGGTTTGTTGGGCTCCACCGAGAAAATGCAAGTAGATGAAATCAAATCAACCATCTTTAATTATCTACTTAAAGAATTGGATAGTACCTTGGTGAAATCCGGAGACAATTTGATCGGATTGAGGACCACTGACATCTCCGAGTACGCACACCTGATTAAGATCATTACCTCACTGAGTAAATTGGATCAAGTAGATTCCTATGAGTATATATTCAATACGTTAGGTCAATTAGCCATCAATCAATTGAAACGAACGGACCTGCGTATCATCAAAGATTTGATCTACTTTCTGGAAGCACACACCCTCTTTGATGAAAATTCCAATACCATCAATATAGAAGTTGAATCTTTGTTATTAACCTTATTGGGAAGGTATGAGAATACCGTAGACAAGAACGTCCAGCTGTTCTTGGGAGTGGGTTTGGGCCAGACACTTAGTATAAATCAAGACACTGATGATCCCATCCTGGATCAGGAGGGCAACGAATTGCAGAACCTGGGATTTGCTTCAGAAAAAATAGGCGTCAAATTAAAATTACTCAACAATAAAAAAAGAAAGTCACAATTGGACAGGCTCAGAAATAATTCATTAATAAACTATTCCAAACAGCCCATTATCTCAGACGTTTATTTGCTTGGTTTCGGTTCGGGATTTCTGTATAACATTGCAAACCTAACTACCGTAGGAGAGGCATTTAACTATTCCATGATGGGCTTCGGGGCAGGCCTGGCTTTCTTTAACTCATTGGATATCAATTTATGGATTTCTTTCCCGATCGTAAATTCCGCTTCAAAGAACAACTCCTGGTTTGACCGGCGCTTCATCGGTTTCTCTTTTGACATCAAGCTGGCGGAGTACCTTTCAGAGGTATCGAAGAAGCGTAGGATGAAGTAGATAAGTAAAATGGGTTCATGCTTCGCTCATAGCATGATTTAAATCATCCGCAGAGATCAACTAAGTCATTGTTTCTCACAGCATATTGTCATAGATTTTTCTATTGATTCGTACAAAAAATCAGGTCTATGTCCACATCTATCAAATGGTTTATCGGCTTTCTATGTATCACTTGCTATTCTTTAAATATGCACGCCCATGTAGACAAAAATGATTCATTGGCTTTAGTCGCATTTTACAATGCTTTGGATGGACCCAACTGGGACTCTACCTGGACGCTGACGGATCCAGTAGACTCCTGGTATGGTATAACCATCGGATACCCCAATCGTGTTATATTTATTCAGCTTTGGGGAAATAATTTAACCGGAATGATCCCTCAAGAAATCGGCCAGCTTACGGAATTAATGGCGCTCGGTCTTAGCGGAAACCATATTTCCGGTGGTATTCCAGCAGCACTTGGAAATTGTAAAAAACTAATGGGAATCGGTTTAGAGAATAATAATATTACTGGTTCTTTGCCCGACGCATTAAAAAATCTGACTAACCTTACCTCTTTTAGTGTAGGAAATAATAAGATGACAGGACCCATTCCTGAGTGGATTGGTGATTGGGGAAAAATACAATTTCTGAACTTAAGGACCAATGAATTCAGTGGACCATTACCTCAAAGGCTGTCCAATCTGGTTGAACTGAAATCATTGTATTTGTATTACAATCAGCTCATTGGCCCAGTGCCAAACCTGAAGGAGTTGACCAAACTAGAAAACCTAAATATTTACGGGAATCAATTAGAAGGTTCACCAGATGATTTTTTAGGCGTGTATCCCAATATGACCTTGATATCATTAGGTAGCAATTTTATGTTTGGAAAATTATCGGCTTATCACTTCAATAAAGACACGCTTACTATTCTAAATATTGGAGAAACTTTGTTGGAAGACCTGGATGATTTTTCAGCGTTTGATTTTGAGTATTTCGGTGTAGAAGACAACCGCTTAACTTTTGAAGACATCCTACCGAATATAGGCATATCCGACATGATCTACCAACCTCAAAAGAGCATTGGGCATCCGGTAGATACCAGCATGCAGATTGGCGATTCTTTAGTAATCAATATGAACATAGATCCATTACTCACGACCAATAAGTATCAATGGTATCGAGATGAGACACCATGGGGATCTACTTCTTCCCAAGGGGGTTTGTTCATCTATCCACTTACCCAGAATCATTTAGGTGCCTATATTTGCACAGTAATTAATCCAGGTGTGCCTGATCTTATTTTGGAAAGTTATCCGTATATCTTAAATCTGACAACTTCGATCGAAAATCAAAATAGAAAAGATATTCTCATCTATCCAAACCCGGTAAAAAATTACATCTTTATCCAGATAGATGATCGCAACGATCACCAAGTTCATCTAATTAATGCTTTGGGTCAAAAGCTAAAACATGTTCATAATTTTAAAGGGCCGCTGATTGTCCAAATGGAAGATTTAAACCCAGGTGTATACTCAGTGGTCATTGATAATCAAAGAGCATTAAAAGTACTGAAACTATAAAGAAGCAATTTAAGTCAGTCATTTTGTAATCACCAAGCACGTACTGCTCTGGCTATTGGTAATACCCAAGTGATTTTCTAATGCATAAAGAGTAACTAAGCTTCAATCTAGCCTGGTGGTTGCCCTTCGACAGGCTCAGGGACCACCCTTCGACAGGCTCAGGGACCACCCTTCGACAG
>JAHEJC010000037.1:5368-26664 GCA_024639065.1 Lewinellaceae bacterium
GTAATACCCAAGTGATTTTCTAATGCATAAAGAGTAACTAAGCTTCAATCTAGCCTGGTGGTTGCCCTTCGACAGGCTCAGGGACCACCCTTCGACAGGCTCAGGGACCACCCTTCGACAGACCATGCCAGAGGCAGGTAAACCGTGCCATACTGCAGGCAAGCCATGCCTCCGGCAGGCAAGCTCAGGGACCAGCATTGACAGTAGATGATAATTTATTTTGATGTTTAGAAGTTAACACAAGGATCGATAAAATGATAATCAAAAGAAAGGTGACATTTCCACATAATTCAGCCATGTTGATTTTGTTATTAACGATATAACTGGGTTTTATTAAAAAAGCGATTACCATAATTCCGTAAACCCATCCAATGATGCGCCCCACTAATTTCAGCCTGGTAAAGGATCTGCGGACCAAGACAAAAACCACCATAAATAATAGGATCCATTTCATCAAAACAAAACGATACTGCCAGGCTATTTCAGCATCAAGATCCATACCTGTAACATACGCATCTAAAAGTTTCAAGCTAAAAATATTTTCTAACACATCACTAAATACAATAATCACTACCAGCGTGAATAATAAATTGCGAATAAGACCAGGAAAAAAATTGAAATGAACCAATAAGAATAGAAGTACCCCATAACTTACCATAAAAGGGAAATCCCACTGTAGCACTTTCCTCAGGAAATTGATCCTGGCGGCTGTCGACGCTGTCCCGGTATGGGTTTGGTAATTTAATATTGTGTCCAGATCATTACGGGTTCGTACAAATTCCAGGGCCATTATAGGTTCTGCAAAGTGATCTTGCATCGGGTTGGGAAATGCTGGTTTATCAGATCGCATAAGTATGACCAAAATGCCACACGCGATTAAAGAGAATATCAATCCAGTCTTAACTCTTAAAGATTTCATAGGTCTATCTTAGCTGATTTTATGCGTCCAACTTAACCAACTTCCTCAACATATCAAACCAATAGGGTGATCCAAAACTCAATGCCAGTCCAGTTAAGAAAAGACCCAATAATTTCACCGTTGAAGGAAAGGGCTTACCGTCAGCTTTCATCAACCGGTGTTTGGACCAATTAAACACGTTAAAGGGTAAGGCACTCACTTCGGAAAATTGAATGATTGAGTCAATAGGGGTGGATGCGTTTCTTAATACATTTTGAATTAATTGATTGGCTGAGAGAGAATCCTTATTTGCCAACACAAAACTAATCAAGGCATTGGTATCGATATGAATCGAGTCTTTAGCCAATTCTTTGCCCAGGGTGACATAGCTTTCCCTGGCTTGTGGATTTTCGTGAAAATATTGAGTCAGATAAATCGAATCCACATTGAAGGCCATAGCCATCAGCAGGCCACTGATGAATAAATACTTGCGAATATGATTTTTGTAACTGGCCTTGAGTCGTTCAGCAAAATGTGCATACCAGGTCTCTACAAATTCCTTAAACTTTTCGATAACATTTTCCTTTTCTTCATCTATCTGCAACAAAAGACTCTGAAATCCTTCCTTGATCTTTGCCGGGATAGGTTGTTTATTAATCAGGTCTTTCAATTTTTTCAAATCGATTTTATCGGATTGGTTTCCGGAAAGCATCGCCTCTACCATCGCTTCGGCAAAAACGACTGGTTCGATCTTCTCTATCTTACCTTTGTTGAATATCTTCCATTTTTCAACCCACGAGGTATCCAGAATTTTTTCGGTAAAACTAGTTTTGTCCGCTTTGGCTTGCATGGCTAGTTTAGGCACAAAAGCAACCGCACTGGCTACCTTTCTTTGCTCAATATCTTCAAACAATTCAAGTAAGGAATTCTTCAGATATTTAGAACGCATCTTCACCCATCGGGCAATGGCTTCAACCAGCATGGAATTGATTATACTAAATAAGATGTAAATCACCACGAGGGCGATGGCAGTCTGAATAATAGCTATCATGGTCAATGGGTTTTAGTGGTTAATAATAATTTTACAGATTTCACAGGTTGGGTCAGTTATCGACCTTTTAATTTACTGACTTAGTAAACTAAAAGCAACTTATACAAATAATAACTTATAAAATTTCCCAAGCCATTTTAATTGGCTCTACTATTAGTGTCTCCAGACTGATCTTATATCCCTCAGCACTTGAACAAATAGGAATTAAATTTGGAGACTTATTAATTTTATTCTGCACCAACGTCGGTTATTCAATTCAAATTTACACTTTACATAATGAATCAAATGGGGAAAAGGACTGTGCTTTCTCAGTAAACCACCTACCTAAGGTTATACTACCTACTCTAGGCTGAAGAACTTTCAGCTGGGTGAATATCTCCCCAACATTTCGTAACTTAATAAAAATTCGGTGTCGGGCAGGTAACATTATCAGTCTTACAGACACTAATAGTTATATAAAATAATATTTATCAATTATGCCAACCTACCGTTATCTTAAAGGATACACGCTCGATCCTAGTTTTTCCACTTTATTAGCCACATATACCATTAATGAAACTCTTTACAAAATTCGTTGGGAGGAACTGGACCATGGGCCAACCGGTGACTATCTGGAAGTGATCGATATAGATCCACCTAATAACTGTTTTTATGAACCGGTGAATCTCAACGATGTTGAAGTCATTTCGCAACACGGCCTAAACCCGAGTGAGGGCAATCCTCAGTTTCACCAGCAGTTTGTTTACACCATCGCTATGAAGATTATTGATGTGTTTGAAGATGCATTGGGACGGAAAATTATTTGGCGCCCTCAGCTTAGTAAAAATGATGAAGGAACTTATACCGAAGACTATATAGGGAAACTAAGGCTCTATCCGCATGCCTTACTAGAGGCGAACGCCTATTATACTCCGGATAAAAAAGCGGTGCTCTTTGGTTACTTTAAAGCCAAACAGATCCAACAAGGCATTAATGTTCCTGGAGGAACGGTGTTTACTTGCCTTTCTCCTGATATTATAGCTCATGAAATGACCCACGCCATCTTGGATAGTATCCATCCTCACTTTATAGAAAATACCAACCTGGATGTAGGTGCTTTTCATGAAGCGTTTGCAGATACAGTCGCTTTATTACAACGATTGGGTAACCGGGACCTGGTGGTCCATCAGCTGGAACAAGCCAGCGGCAAATTGGACAATGAATCGGTCTTTGGTGAACTGGCCACTCAGGTAGGTCAGGCCATTGTTCATGGCCACACTTCCCTGCGCAGTGCGATTGGATCACGCAATGAATCTGATGTTTGGGAACGCAGAACCCCTGATCCGGAAGAGATCAATGCAGCAAAAGGTGTTCATGAAAGAGGTGCCATTTTTGTGGCTTGTATTTTTGATGCCTTTATCCGTTTGTATGATTACCGGACTAAAGACTTATTCCGTATAGCCCAATATAATACCTTAAGCAGTTCTACCTTAATCAGTCCAGACCTGATTCAGCGATTAGCCACTGAAGTGCTGGACATCAGCCAGAGTCTCCTGAAAATTTGTATTCAGGCACTTGACTTTGTACCACCTTGTGATATTACGTTTGGCGACTATATCCGTGCGCTCATCACCGCCGATTGCGAAATCGCTCCTGAAGATGTACGAGGCTACCGGGTAGCCTTGATTGAAGCATTCCGGGAATGGGGGTTTTATGCTGATCGGGTCAATACCATGTCTGTAGAAAGTTTAAAATGGAACGACACCAAGGATATGTTTGAATCTTCTTACGAACAAGACTCCCTGGACAGTATCATCAATTTCTTAAAACCAAAAATTCGTGAATTATTAGGATTGAAAGGGCGAAAAGAAATATACACCAAGACCAAAGAAATAAACTTACTCCTTCATGAAATAATTACCTATGGCATTCAAAATATGAACAACAAGAAACAGTCGATGCTCGACGCTTATAACGAAAACTACAAATACCAGATCCAGTCAAAGGATATGTACAGTCATATTGAGAGTGATCAATGGAAAAAGTTTCTTATCAAACTTGGCTTACAACCTGATGTGTCCACTATATATAAATATGAAGGTAAGATCATCCCATTCACTCCAAAGTTTAAGCTTCAGGTTTTAAATGTACGACCCGTATATAGATCGAGCAGAGAAGGATTGCGCATTGACCAGGTAGTCGTTACACTACTTCAAACATTACGGGTCAGTAAAGAAGGTCATGAGCTGGATGGTTTCAAATTTAGAGGGGGCTGCACCTTAATTTTTGACCTCTCCGAAAAATCAGATCTGAGCTATGCCATTGTTAAAAATTTGACTAGCACTCGTCGACTGAATAACCAATTAAAATATCAGATGGGATACGATAACTTTGCTTTAAACGCAAACTCGTATATCGATGATGATAATCCTTTCCAATCTATCCAACTTAAAAATCTACATCAATTATGAGCAATACGGTAACCACTAAGATCAGAATGTATCGGCTGCATGAATTGGGTGATTGTTTTCTATTATCATTTACCTCAGCGTCACATAAGAGTCATGTCTTGCTAGATTGTGGATCCTTTCGAAATAGTAATAAGGCAGTGAAAAAGATCAAATCTATTGCTAAAAATATTGAAGGAATCGTCGATGACCTGGATGTAGTAATAGCCACTCATCAACACAACGATCACATGTCTGGTTTTATGCATGCCAAAAGTGATTATGAAAGAATAGGTATCCAACAGGTATACTTATCCTGGCTGGATGATCCCTCAGACAAGCTTGCGCTGGCGATTGCCAAAAAACATGATAAAGTCAAAAAGCAACTGGCCGATATGCGCGGAATTGTTAAGAGCAAAAGAGGTCCGGTTATTCAGCAGATTCGAGCGGCTCTCGATACGGTGGTGGACGGCTTAACCTTTTCTGATGATAACTCGATGACTGGACAAGCCACTCAATTCCTGAAAAGTGCCGGCTCTAAGCCCATAAAGTATTTGAGTCCAGGAGAAATCCTCCAGGTACCTAATTTACCTAAAGACACCGTGCGTATTCATGTGTTAGGTCCGCCCCGTGATTACCCAACCATCAGATCAAAAGATCCTCGCAAAGGAGAATCTTTTGATCCTCATTTAAATTCTATCCTTTTCTCAATCGATGAATTTACTGCAGCCCTAGATGTCAATAATCCAGACAAACACTTTCCGTTTAACGCTAAATACAAGCAAAGCGCTACCAATAAATATTTTAAAAAAATATCCCCCGAGACTACAAAAATTGCCAGACATTACGCCACAGAGAAGTGGAGAACCATTGATAATGACTGGTTGTATATGGCGGAACGATTTGCTTTACATATTAATAGCTACACCAACAATACCAGTTTGGTGTTAGCTTTTGAATTAGTAAAATCAGGTAGAGTATTACTATTTGTCGGCGATGCCCAGGCTGGCAACTGGCGTTCCTGGGAAACCGTAAAATGGGAAGATGAAAAAAATGCCTTGGAGCTGGACACGATGTTGAGGAATACAGTGTTCTATAAAGTTGGGCATCACGGTAGTCACAATGCAACTTTAAAAGGAGCATTCGAAAAAATGACTAACGATGAACTGGTAGCATTTATTCCGGTCAATAAAGAGGATGCCAATATTGCTAAAGACTATCGCCCCTGGAAAATGCCAGCAAAAAATTTATATAAGGAATTAAAGAAAAGCACCAAAGGACGAATAGCTCGAATGGATGAAGGCAAGATCAGGTATTCCAGTAATAATTGGAAGGCAGGCAGTCTGAAGGTGGCGCCTTTATATATTGAGTATACCATCAAAGATTGATCTAGTTCTAATCTAACCTTTATGGTTTTTACATTCCAAAATATACTTACCAAATACAGTTTGAATCGGGTTTTTTCTGGGTAGGTTACCTGATCTTTGACCAGGTCACGTGTTCATTGAGATGTGTGAGATTTTTCATCGGATGGTCTTCCATTCAAAAAACCATCACAGACGTATTGCCCGCACCCGTTTTTGTAAGTCAGTAGAAATGTAGATTAAGTTAAACTGCATAATGCACTGACCCTAAAGGTAAGTATCAAGAGGTGCAATGAGCTGGGTATCCGCAGAACCGTACTGAGTTACTCTACGGCGGCAAGCCGCAATTGTATTAATAGAGTCTAATACAATGATTTTATCAATACCTAGTTTCCCTTAATCTCTTCCAATAACTTGTCTACAGAAAATTCAGCATTCACTTTTTTCTCATTATAATTCACTTCGACTCGCAGAGCCTTTAATCCTGAAATACCCTGCAAATCCTCTAGCTCCAAAGTCTCTAATGAGCCTTCTTTCAGATGTCCTTTGGATTCAAGAAACTCAATATATTCTCTATAGTCTCTGGCGTCTTCTTCACTGGTGTATATAATAGCTATTTTACCGGGCGTGGTGATTCGCTCAGTGGTACCTTTAATGTGCGCCTTGTCAACTCGCTTTTTTACAATTTCGTAACGAGCATTATAGGCACCCTCCACGTCAAAGCGCTTTTCATCCATTCGGAAATGAATAGAAAGGGGACTACTGTAAACCAATAAGAGCGATGCAATTTCCAAGGGAGTTTCAAGATTTTTATTCAATAGGTGAAACCTGTTCTCTAATTCACAGGTTACAATTAATTGCCAGAGTCGGAGGTTATCCAGGAATACATGATCAAATTTCTCTTTACTGGATATTGATTGGCCGATATACATATTGTATTCCACACCGTCGGTTTTGTAACGCTCAAAATAGTGAGGAAACATTTTCTGGGCCTCCACCTGCTTTTGATCCAACATAGATGCCAGTGTTTGATTCAGAATATTCACACTTGAATCAAATTTCCTCCTCTGCTCATAAACGGTCCCTAGTTCGGGATTCAACATAGCACGGTAATTATCAACTAACTGAGCCATGTCTCCTCCTTCCGATTTAAGCTGGTTCAGCACCGGCTTAATCTCCCGATTCATAAAATTCTGTATCTTTTGCTCACTTCCGGAGGACATATTCATACGGACCTCATCTTTGAATACATCCAGGCGATATAATAATTGTTCATATACCGGCATGGTTTTTACCTTTAATGCTCCGGAAAGTACCTTGCGAATTCCTCTAACTTGTTTAAGCAAATCAGCCTTAATTGCCTTATTCCGTTTGGTGGAAGACCCTTTGATATCCAATTGACCATATAGAGGATAAACATCATTGAATACTATGTCCTCAAATATCGGTTGTTCATTTCTAAACTGAGCACCCATGAATTTATTAGCCTCTTCATCAAAACGCCATTTAACAGCGGAGTGGATAGTAGTACATTCCTGCTGAATAATTGCTTCACGAAGATTCTGGGCCTCTCGTTTAAATCGGGAGATTGCCATAGAAAATATAGGCATAATTTGCTCCAAATGAGCTATTGAAGCGCCGTTCAATTCATATTTACGTGGAGAAGCCAGTTCCATAAATCCCAATAAGTCCTCACCGTTAATAAGCGGTGCAATAATATAGCTTCCCACCTTTTTGTGCTTCTTAAGCTTTTTTGAGAAGGAGCTATTTGAAAGCTCATTGAATTTATCTATGTCAGATATTACCAATGGTTTCTTATCTACGATTAATTTCTTGTAACTGTAACTACACATGGTGTCTCCTTCACATGAGAACTGAATTTCATCGCCAAGCAAGAAACTATTCATTGCTTTTTCATGGGGTTTTTTGGCGTTGTAAAATAGGTTGTTGTCAAATTCAACAAATCCAGTTTCGAGATCAGAAATGCCAAACAGATTTCGCATATTCTGAGCGATCTTGTCAATGGAATCCTCTGCTTTGTGAAGCATGTTGGATGTAATGCTGGATATGGACCGATCTAGTGTAACATCCATGAGATTTGCTATTCCAATACCTCTCATTATATAGGAGTTGGGCGGAAATTTTTCCTTCCATAGATTGACATTATAAAAGTCATCCAATAGAGCTTTATAATCGGCTTCAGTTATTTTGGGAGCAGCTGCGGTAGGCACCATTTCCATCAGGTCTGCATTATAAGCCATATGGTAAACCCTGGTCATTTTGGCTTTTTTATCTTCGATATCAATGGTACCCGGTCCTCCTGAGGCTATCTTGTATTTATAATAAGAGGCAAGTATGGACGAGGCTCCATATATATATAATAAGTCAGGATTGAAATCCTTAAACTCGAATTTGAAATTTCCACCCGCATTATCTAGGATACTTTGAAAACGAGTTGAAAGATAGAATGGTTCGAAATCAAAAGGAGGAATAAGCCCTTTGATCTCATTATTGAGAAGGGCATCTGGGAATAGGACTCTCGATAATTTATTAATGATAGGCCTGTGCTTATCCAGGAATTTTCGATCCTCAAATCCCTCTTTCAGTTCCGGTATTTGTTTACTCTCTTCCAGTAACTCTTTAGCAAAGCGGGCAACATTTTTGTCATTATCTTTTGCCTGTTGTTCCAGTGTCTCAATTACCTTAAAGAAACTTATCTTAGTTATCGCCGGGAATTCTATCTCTTTGCCGTTAAATATCATGTAGTCAATTGTTTTGCTGAATTCAATGAAAATTAGAATGTATAGTTTTTAAATATACGATAAATAGGGTTTATTGTTGTAGACGGATAAGTCCTAACAAATACTTTAATAAAAACAAAAAAAAGATGTTTTAGATGATTACGAGATCAAATGTACACCTCTACCCGGGGCAAATCATACTTCCGACTTCGACAACCTTCGTAAAATACGCTGCGCAATAATCCACAAAATTATAGGCAAAAGGGCACTAGTTACCAACGCCATGTACGGGTTTTCTTCCCCAGTATATCCTACATAAGCAAAGACAAACCCCAGAGGAATAGAACCACAAAGTAAAGCAATGACAAATTTGCGAAAATTCATTTTATTCAAACCGGCCATACACGCGATGGCTTCTGGAAAGACCGGCAACCATCGGGAGATGGCTACAATCCAGCCACCGTTTATTGAAAACAAATTTTTTCCTTTTTGAAAGTCCTTTTCTCCAAGTATAAACAAAGCACCCCTTTCACCCAGGGAAGAAGAAAGTCCATAAGCCAATAGCCCGGACAAAAAACTACCCAGACTAGCTAGTAAACCTCCAACCCAAGGACCATAGAGATAACCCATAGCAGACATAATGATTGTAGCAGGTAAGGGCAAGAATAAATCACCAACCAATAATAGGATCCCCAACCCCCAGGCCCACTGCCCCACAGCTTCTAGTCGTTGGATCGCACCTTCTCCACTAAAAATATTGGTAAACCATTCACCCCAGATTAAAAATGGAATAATAATCAACAATAATAAAAACCCAAATACAATCCAGTTGCGCATCTAAACTCTTTTGGAAATTTAAAACCTTAAATCAAAGGGTTTACTATATTTATTGCCCTATTGATAAAATAAATTATCTAGATCATATAAGCAAGAACAATGCCTAAACCACAACCTGAAAAGATTGACCTGTACCACCTTCCTCAACTGGCAAAAGAAGTAATTAAAAAAGCTAAATTCCCTATGCTAGCTACCATGGACCATGATCAGCCCAGAGTGAGACCGGTGTCTCCTGTCAAGGTAGATGGATTTTCAATTTACGTCGCCAATCTTTCTTATTATGATAAAACCAAACAGATAAAAGTAAATCCCAAAGTAGAATTATGTTATTTGTCAGATGACCATGACCAGGTCAGGATTACCGGAGTGGCAGAAGTAGTTAAAGATCGAAACTTACTACAAGAAATATGGGATAGCAACAATTTACTAATGCATTACCTGGGATCAGTTGATAATCCGCAGCTCATTGTCTACAAAATCGTTCCCACCCAGGTGCGATATATGCAAGAGTGGGCTCTGAAATATTATGAAGTGGCGATTTAGGCATAATACATATTAATTTCATTATATCAGAAGAAACATTATCGTATAAATTCATTTCTATTGCAGCTACCCATTTTATAAATTAATTATACACCAAAGCTTTAAAAAGTACCAAGAAAACCTAGATAAGAACTGCTTGGAATTGCAAAGACCGATATTTAAGCTTTTTGATTTTTGCCATTATACATTCATCTTCCTAAACCTCTTTAGATAATTGTTCGATGGTTAAAAATTAGTCCTAGTGAGCTTTATTCAGCGCTAATCCCGGTGAATTTAGAAATAAAACAAATTAATAAATGGAGTTCCCAGCGCTGTCAGTGAATTGTTACTCCCCATACCCATAATCGATGACTGATTCACCAGCCCATAAGATACCATCTTTAGTTTCAATTTTGTTTTCAACAGGCACGAAGACCAGGACCCGGGCACCTCTTGAAGGTAGGGATATATTTATTTTACCTGACCTATTTGTGAGTATAAATTGCTTGGATACCAGATCATAGACATGATGGCTAGTTTGATCCAGGTCATACGAAATGATTTTATCTTCTTCATAAGGATTGTAAGCCAAATAAGTGGGAAGCAATTCATGTGCAGGATACAAATCCGTTGCATTGCAATCTAAAAGTAGAATTTTTTCTACATCAGTTTTTTGAATAATGGATCCAAAAATACCGACATGAGCGCTGCCGTAAATAGAAAACATGCTCTCGGGTGGGTTCCCATCTGCCCATAGAGGTCCATCCCCCTGAGCCAGGGGTGTAATTGATTCAAATCCTTTCAGGTTATTATGTTTAATTAATCCTTCATATCCAATCAGATTTTTGGTGATCGATTTTAAATGAGGAACTGCTTGCAATGAATCAGGAATGTTGTACGGGTAAAACAAACGGGCAGCATTCGCTGCATTGAGCATCCATTTACCAATCATATGAGCGTACTGAGGTTCGTACTTGACCATAGGAACTAATGGCCAGGCTAGACCAAAAGTATTCATTAAGAATGCATAACCACCTCTATCTATCGTGCTGCCTACTAACCCATACACATCATAATTACCCCATTTTTCGGCTATTACACCCCAACCGGTTCGGTTCGTAGCCTTACCACTGAATGTCCATTCAAGAAATGGTTTTGTATCGTACTTTGTGTTAGCTTCTGCATTTAAACGGGCCCCGATATAAGCTCCAAAAGGCATAAGTATTTCATAAAATCGACTATCCTTTTGGCTTAACAAAACATTGAGGGCATGCTGTGCACCCTTTAAATATTTTTCTTCATCAAAATGCAAATAAGCACAATACAAAATATAAGCAAATCCGGCTGCCACATCTTCCTGGGCCGGGATGTGATTTTTACCTGGAGTCATGGAGGAAAAATCAAAATAAGAATACGAATAATTATCTCCCAAGATGCTATCCGCGAGGTAATATTGTTCAGCAACAATATGCAGTAGGCTATCTACCAATGGCTGGTCATGATAAAAATGACCCAATGCATAAAATAGTACATTATTATAAACATCATACCAAAAATCATTTCCATAACCCCCTCCTACATGAGCTGCTTTACTGGTAAAGTTCATCACGATGTTCCAATTGTTGTGACTGTTGAAATAATTAATAACAGGTGCAACATAATTGATACGCTGATCACTGGACTTATCAATGCCTACCAATGATGCTCCCAGCAACGCACCAAGCATGGCAATTGCTTCATGCGCTTCACCCTGATTAGTGGTTGGTCCCTGGCGAACGTCTCCAATAGCTGTATAAATGCCAAAACCGTCAATCGGAAAATTACGTTGAGCTTGATCTCCCCAAATAAATGGCAAATGGGGTCCAGTCAAATCATGATCAAAAAGGTAATTATCCAGCTGGATGGCCTTCTCTTTCCAATCTTCCATTTGATAAGGTGTTGGCTGTTCCGGCATGGCATCGATTCGATCGATCTTCGCCTGTACTACCGCAGGTTTTATGGTATGTAGTAATATGTCGGGAGCTTCGCAACCCCAGATGTAAGCAAATAAGGCAAAACAAATCGTCTTTGTAATTTGATTATTATTTTTTTTCATCATTGAATAATTTTAATCTGCTGCATCCAATTTCACCGTGTCACGAACAATATCCTTAGCTACAAAAAAGGAAAGAAATTGAATCAGCGCAATGACTAAAAGTGCATATCTTAAAGCAATGTCATCACTTATATAATTAGCCAGCAGGATAAATAAACCACACCCAAATAATCTACCAACATATAATCCAAATTCGTGATTAAATATATAAGCAAATTCATTTCGATTTTCTATGCGAGAGACGATATCAATAACTTTCAATTGAATGGGGAAGTAAGCAATATCCAACAAGGGCCTGGCGAATATCAAACATAAAACGAATAAAATAACTCCGAAGGCCGTATAGAATACAGAATTAAACAAGGCACCTAAAACGAAGAGCGATAAACCAAACCCAAATATTAATAGCCGGTGTTTGGGTTTGGCCTTTCGACCTAAAATGTATAATAGGATGGCTGATAACAAGGCACCAATCGATTGAATGATGCCTAACTCCCCTTCTTCCCCGACCAATTTCATGATCAACATAACCGGAGCCGTAACTATATAGCCTTGAGCTACGCCTTTTAAAGAAGCCAGCACTAACATCTTCCGCCATAACTTATGAAATCTAAAGAAGATGAACTTATTCTTAGTTGGATTTTCAAAGCCACCGGTATGTACCAAAATGGAGGCAATAATAGTCAACACAAAAACGAATCCTGCTAAAAAGTAATAGGCCACATTTCCATTCCCACCAAACCATCCATGCTTATCGGTGGCAGCGATAAAGATACCTGCACTGAATGGAATAATAATGAAGGTCAGGGTATAAAAAAATGTTTCTATACCATAGTAATAATTCCGATTTTCATCTTTAGTCGTATTAAAAGCTAAAAAGTCTCTATTCGCCCAGAAAAAACCATATGACAACCCCATGATCAAACCAGCCATAAAAATCCCAACCCTATCCAGTGATTCAAGACTCATCATCGCAGTCATGGAGACACCGCTTAACAACATACCTAGAGAATATAATTTGGAAATGTGTACTTTGGACAAAAGCCATCCATTTATCATAAACGTAATGGGTATACCTGTATATACTGCCAATTGAAATAATACTACTAAGCTCAACTCCGATGAGTTACGCATAATATATGCTCCTACAAAAAGTTCAACGATTGGTAATACCAGTGCATAAAGCAGATTAGTCAACAGTAAAACCCGCATCGGTTTGGGGTACGAAGAAAAATGCTTAAACTCATTCAATAGTTTCCTAATCATACCTGCATTTTATTCCAAACTTTTAAGAATACTTTTAATAGACAAATGGGCACCACACACCACAGAATCTGACGCCCCATAATACATCCACAACTGATCACCAAATTGTACGTGACCGTTCGTAAACACAACCTCTCCAAAGAATCCATTTTGTTCATACAATTCGTCAGGCTCCATAATTGGATCTTCGGATCTAGCTAGTATTTGCTTCGGATCCTGGAGATCTAATAAAATAGCACCTAAACAATATCGATTGGTGTGATTTGCTCCATGATAAATAACCAACCAACCATCTTTCGTCCAAATGGGTGAGGCACCCGCTCCAATGCGATTGCTATCCCAGTGGTCCTTGCGGGTCATTGCCAAACAATTGTGTTTACCCCAATGAACCAAATCATTAGATTCAGAGATCCAAACATAGTTGCCACCTAAATCCACGCCTGATGGTCTGTGCAGACAAAAATACTTTCCCCCAACTTTCTGCGGGAACAATGCACAATCTTTATTATGTGGGGGTAATATGGTGCCGAGATGTTCAAAATGAATCCAATCAGAGGTCGACATCATACCTACACAAACTCCTCCTGCAGATACTTGCGTGTAGGTAAGGTAATACACGTCATCTATAACCGTCACCCTACAATCCTCCATACCATATTTCTCTGCTGCCTTGGTCGGATAAATAATAGATGGTAAGGTGGAAGGTGTGGTAAAATGAATGCCATCAGCAGACTCCATTAATCGCAAGTGTGACATGGTTGTCAAATAAAAAGTGTTTGCCTTTTTCACGATTCTCGGATCACTGAGATCCAATTGCGGATCATCTTTATTAAATTTGAGTATATCGATTGTGTTTTCATCGCCCATGACTGGAAATGATACGATTCCGTCTTCTTGTTTTGGTCTTTCCGCAACACGCAGTAATAAATAAGTCTTATCCTGAAAAATAAACGCTCCAGGATTAAGGACTCCTTCTACAATCATATCCTCACGACTGGGTTGAATCGATTGAGGTGTGACAATAGGATTCTCTTTAAATCGAATGATCGATGTCATATTATTAAAGAATTATCACTAGGTAACGGACACTTATTAAGTTGTTCATTTGGAGATTTAGTTTTTGTACCAAGACTAGGCAAAAAAAGTAAGCGATGCCCAAGCATCGGCGAGCCCACCCAGATTAAATCCGTTTCGGACGGGGCTTTTTTAACGAAGTATTGGCGCAAAAGATCATCGGGAAATGTTCAAATTATTATTTGATCGTTACTATGTAAAAATCAATGTAGATTACCAATAGGTTTGATGCATTCCATTATTTAATCTAATGGAATGCATCGACCCAATCTGCTTTCACAGTAAGTTTATTGTTTCGTAATTGGAATAGATCCTAAGTTTTTCCCTCCAAATATAAAATTGAGTTGATATGTTCCAGCACTCATTTTATCAAAAGGTATAGTCAACTGATGGTTTCCTAATTCAGATTTATCTATTCTAATTTCATCGAGCTGTATACCTGACATATTAAATACTCTTACCGCTAAATCCTGACTCGTTGGTAACTGATGCAGGATCGTCAGATCACTGACTACCGGATTTGGATAAGCTATTTGAATATATTGGTTTACTATACTTTCAAACTCGGTAACAGGTGTAGTCCCATTATTATATAAAGAAGAAATCTCCTCTGCAGTCAAGGCTTTGTTATAAATTTTTACTTCATCTAAAGCACCTTGAAAATATTGACCTCCATCTACATTATTGGATCCCATCCCGAAATCTCTAGCAGTACTATTTAATGTGCCGGCTGCAGACTTCCGATTTACTTCAACACCATCTACATATACTATATCGTCAGTTCCATCATGGACCATGGTTACAAACCACCAAAATCCGGTGGTCAACTCATTACCATCACCGCTATCCATATCCGAAATGGCTTTTTCAAACATGTCATTTTTACTATTGGTAGTCCAGACTACTTTCAAGTGCTGAGGTAAGGATATTTTCCATCTTTCATTCCAATGTCCAAAATCAAGAATATAAGCTTCTGCATCCAATACGTTTTGTCCATCCACTCGCACCCAAAAACTGACCGTGGTATAATCTGAAATGAGCTGAACGGCATTAGGCACTAATACTGAATCTGCATCTCCGTCAAATACGATCGCTTTTCCTGATGCATTGGGTCGATCGGCTACATCTTCATAGATCGGATCACCTCCTTCGGCCCCATGGTTGGCATAGGGTGTAGCATCTGCTGCATTTCCCTCAAAAGGATACCAGGCTACCAAACCTTCTTCACCGGTGTCTAATTCGGCTGTGGTACTGACAGTAATTTCTGCTATTTCAGAAACATTGTCAGACTTGTCAAATGCATATACTTCAAAAGTATAAGGCGTTTCAGAATCCAATCCACTCACCAAAGAGGAAGTCGCTGAAGCATCCAAGCTATCAAAAAAGACTCCATCCACTAAGACTACATAGCCCGCCAATTGGCGATCATCTATTGATGCCTCCCAACTCAACAAAACGCTATTTGACCCTGGGTTACCAGCAAGATTGCCAGGTGCGCTTGGAGCAGTGGTATCCGGTGATGCCTCCTCTCCGGTTGTCAACGTGACAAATGATTGTCCGGATTCATTTCCTGCTGCATCCAACGCAGAGACACCAAATTGTACAGTTGTTAGTTGCGGCAAGCCATCAATGGAATAATCGATTGCTGATGTAGTACCTATTTTGTTGCTATCCTGAAATACATTATAAGCTACAACACCCACATTATCTGAAGAGGGTTTCCAATTGAGAGCAACACTAGTATTTTCTACCATACCCATTAAGTCTAAAACAACCGAAGGTGCTGTCATATCTTCATTTACCGGAGCTTCCGATTCATCCGCAAACAATGCTTGAATTTCCGCGTCGGTTAAGGCTATAGAAAATATCTTGACTTCATCAAGCTTCCCATTGAAGTAGGATCCTCCGTCAACCTGATTAAATCCTATGCCTAATGGATGCGTCGTATTGTTGAGATTTCCAACCACTTCCTTCTCTGCTACTTTCTCTCCATCAATATAGATTTTATCTAATGCTCCATCATGGACCATCACTACATGTTTCCATTCACCAACAGGCAGTTCGTTGCCATCTCCACTGTCCATATCTGAAATTCCACCTTCATAATTAGTAGTCCATACCGGTTTTCCGTGAGAAGGGAGTGAAATTTTAAAGCGTTCTTGCCAACCACCGAATGACACCAGATAAGATTCTCCTTGCTCGGCCAGTTCATTAATATATATCCAAAAGCTTACCGAAGCCAGGGGTGAATTTAATTGATCTGAATTTTGCGCAGTAATTTCGCTGGAAGTTCCATTAAATGCATACGCTTTATTTGCCAGTCCAAACCGGTCATCAGCTAGCAGAGCATCGGTCGTTTTGGCGTGATTGGTATAAGGTGTTGCATCGTTTGCATTTCCATCAAATGGATAAAAAGCCACCAAGGTATCGGGGATTACTTCAGCCACCGATTGCTCTCCATATAAAGCAGCTACTTCAGCCGCATTTAGCACACTAGAAAAAATTTGGATATCATCTAAACTACCTTTGAAATAATTACCACCTCCTATTGGATCAAAACCAATTCCTAAATTATACTGAGTTGGGTTCAGATCACCAACGACCTCTTTTTCATTGGCAAGTACCCCATTCATATAGATCAAATCTTTGTTTCCATCATGAACCATACACAGATGGGTCCAGACACTATCTTGCAAAGCATTTTCATCTCCGCCAGAATCCATATCAGAAATTCCATTAGCATGATTTGTGGTAAAAACTGGTTTTCCATGACTAGGTAAAGATATTTTCCAACGTTCCTGCCAGCCACCATTCGACAATAAGAATACTTCTCCTTGTTCAGGTAGTTGATCTACTTTCACCCAAAAACTTACGCTAGCTAGCGGCGTATTTAATACTACCGAATTTGCCGCCATCAATCCTTTCCCTTCATCGGTCGAGATCGCATTATTACCCAATCCAAATCGATCTTTATCTCCCACAGCCCCTAAATCAATTGCATCATTTTTGAGAGGAGAATCATCAGCAAGGGATCCTGAAAAACTATAACTAGCTACTAAATCTCCAACCACAATAGAACTACTTGATTGCGCTGTATAAAGTGAATCAATGGAGGTGGAATCCATAGCAATATTAAAAATCATCACATCATCAATCATGCCATCAAAAGTGCCACCACCATCTACAGCATTATAACCAATTCCTAATGGGGAATCGGTTGAATTTAATTCACCGATTACTTCTTTCTCATTTGCTTTAGTTCCATTGACATAAATAATATCTTTAGATCCATCGTGTACAAAAGCCAGATGAGTCCAAGCACCTATAGCCAACACATTATCATCTCCAGAATCCATATCGGATATGCCGTTTTCCCCATTGGTTGTAAAGACCGGTTTACCATGACTTGGAAGTGAGATTTTAAGTCTTTGTTGCCAGCCCCCGTTTGATAAAAGAAATACTTCACCTTGTTCTGGCAATGAGTAAGCTCTAACCCACATAGATATCGAAGTATAGGAACTATTTAACCATGCGGTATTAGAAGCCTGGAATCTAGTATTCTCCCCATCGAATCTCAAAGCTGATTGACCAGAACCAAAACGGTTAGTCCCTGATGAAGCTGAAGTAACGGATGCATGATTGGCGCTAGGAGAAAGATCCAGTCCACCATTGTCCATCGGATAGTTGGCTACCATTTGACCAGTGAACGACGGCATTACGCTTTGATCAGCATAAATTGCTGCAATATCTGCTTCTGATAAAGCATCATCAAATATCATAACCTCATCCATAGATCCGGTAAAAAACAAGCTCTGGCCATTAGGATCAAATCCAATTCCCAGAGGCAGTGTGGTGGTATTTAAGGCTCCTGTCACTTCTTTTTCATTGGCAAACACACCATCCATATAAATTATATCCTTAACACCATCGTGCACGAACGCCACATGATGCCAATTGCCTATAGTCAGGTCATTCCCTTCACCCGAATCCATATCAGATATCCCTGAGATACTATTCGTGGTAAAAACAGGCATACCATGAGCCGGCACTGAAATTTTAAAACGCTCTTGCCATCCACCAAAGGACAAGAGAAATACTTCTCCCTGTTCTGGAAGGTCACCAATATTGACCCAAAAACAAACGGTGGTGAAATCGGATAATAATTGACTGGCATTTGCAGCTGTCATACCACTAGTCCCGTCAAAAGAAAATGCTTGATTGGCAATACCAAATCGATCGCTGGTTAACTTTGCTCCAAGAATAACCGCATCATTTCCAAATCCAGACACATCATTGACCTGCTGGGAAAATGGATAATAAGCTACCGTATCCTGAGCTTGTACACTTATTGCAGTCAAGAAAAAGACGGCAAAAGCGGCTAGAAATTTTGGAATGGAGTAAGACTTCATATTCATTATCGTTTAATTTTTAAAAAACATTATTGTAATGATTGTTTGATAAACTTTTTGGTTATCATTAAATCTTGATTATAAATAGAAACCAAATAGACTCCTGAGGTCATATTTAGGTTTGTAGTTGAAATAATATGGCTAGTGGAACTTCCCCACTGATTTTGATAATAAACTTGTCCCATCAAATCCATAACCTGAATATTCGTATTAGAGCTGAACGTGCCTATCTGAACGGTTAACTCTAAATAATCGGTAACCGGATTGGGAATCACTTTCATCCGAATGGCTGGATGCTCTTTCTGAAGAACGCCCGTAGGCAACCCGTTATAATCGACTTCTACCTGGATAGGAGTGCGCGCATAATCCCATAATCTGATATCGTCTAAAATTCCAGGGAAATTATATTCATTGTTGTTAGGAAGCATTTGACCAATTAACATGGGTAATTCAACCTCTTTGATGTTTCCTGAAACTTTGAGAAATGACTCTAATTTTCCTTTAATGAATAGGAGCATATATTCCCCATCGTAAGTGGCAACTGTCTGGTAACTTGAATCTTTTTGGATGGATTGCCTGGAATCCAAATCTTTTATCGTTCCATCAGCAAAATGGATAGTCCACCGAATTTTTTGATCGGGTGTCAGGGATATTTTCCAGCGGTTCTGCCAGCTTCCATGAGATATTAAGAACACTTCTTTATCCTGCGTTTTGGATAAATTGAACCACAAGGAGATGGAAATAGCCTCATTGAAATTTAATAGAGGGTCATAATCTACCCAGATAAAATCGTTTATCCCATCAAAAGTATAAGCTGATGCACTCACACCATCGCGATTGCTAGTCAATTTAGGGCCGAATACCTGCCCATGCAATGCATTACCACTTCTATCTAAGGCACTTCCATTAAATGGATAGTCAGCTATCATTGGAGATTCCAGCATATTGTCAAAATCTCGTATTAATAGCGAAATCGATTTTTCATCTGTTCCTCCTAGTTGATCATCGACTTTGGCAGAAATTTTATAAATTCCCTCATCCCTGGATATCCAAATGATTTCTTCTTTGTTTTCATTGATTTGGACATCATCAATCCACCAGGAAATCTGTAAACTGTCCATATCCGGATCGGATACAATCAACGAAATCGGTATGGCCGTATTTGTTGGGTGATAAAATTGATCAAGTTGTATTTCTTTTATCACCGGAGGCTGATTGATTTTCTCAACTACTTTAACAGGAATTGAAGCTGAATCTATGATTCCAGTAGCATCCTCTACATACCAATTAATATGAAATACTCCAGGAGTATCCGGTGCTACCCAAATAGCGGTTGTATCCGTATAACTTAATACGGCTTTACTGGAGCTCCATCGATAGTTAACAATATTCATATCCTTATCCTGAACCTTTCCAAAGATCTCCACCGTATCTCCCCGTTCAATGACTGAATCCTTAATTGCTAGGGATTGGATTCTGGGAGGAAATATTTGTGGTGCCAGGGAAGATTGATAATCCACTACTTTGTTTCCAATTAATAATTTACCCTGCAAGAATTTAGGTTCTCCTATTTCATCAATCATTACTAAAACTACTACCTGCTTTGCGTCAAGGTTAAGCAGGTAGTCAGTCGATGTCGGGGGATCCAAGAAGGATTCTGAAATAACATCGTACATACGATTCGTTCCTGCAGCTAGTTCAATATGAATACTATGATTTTGCTGATGTGGATTATAAACTAAATAGGTGGGATAAGATGGATCATTAAAAAAATCCGTTTTGGTCAGATCAAGTTTCAAGATTCCTTCTACTTCTGTCTTATCTATCAAGCATGCCAGGTATCCAATCGAAGAAGATGAATAAAGCGATAGATTCGTTGCAGCCCATTGACCTTTCACTGCATCACCTGTGGCAATCGGCCCAGTCCCATTTATTTGTTCTCTTATGGCTTCATGAGCAATTACTTGCAACGGATCATGTTGATTACTCCAAGCAGATCCATCTTGTCTGTCTGCTGGTAAAAATCCCGGATAAAAAAATCTGGTAGCATTAGCAAGATTAAGAACATACTTTGCCATTGCATGAGCAAATCGTTTATCATATCTTACCGCCGGCAAGAGTGCGGTTGCCTGATGCAAGCCATTCAGCAGAAATACATAGTCATTACCATTTTCGTTGTTCTCTCCCACTAAGCCTGACATATCTAAACTTGACCAAGTCGCTGCGGTCGTACCCCACCCTCTTAAAGGTCCTCTATCGAATACCCAATTCATCATTTTTTCAATTTCGTACTGAGTATTCAATTCTGCATTCATTTTGGCGGCCGCATACACACCATAAGGTAATTGGAGTTCATAAGAAGGATTGACTTCCAATTGATTCAGGTATTCCATACACCATTCTGCCCCTTTCAAATATTCGGGCTCCCCCGTTTTCTTAAATGCATGGTATAATATCCAGGCATAAGCACCGGCTGCTTCTGGTTCTTTAACACCTACTGGGTTGGGTATTTCATTTTTAAAATCATAGGCCCGGTAATTCATACTACTTGCCTGCCAAGGCGTATCACCTCCTCCCATCGTTTTTACCGAAGCCAAGAATTGATCCGCGATA
>JAHEJC010000330.1 GCA_024639065.1 Lewinellaceae bacterium
GTTCGATCCGTGACGATGGCAATTTGAAACTGATGGGAGTCATTATTCAGGTTCAAACTGGTCCAGGGTTTGGCTCCCGATGGGATGTCAATCCTGAGGTTAGAGGTTTGTGCATATAGGACAAAGGAGGAACAAACAAAAAGGAGAATAACATAGTTTTTCATAATAAGAACTGTTTAGAAGTATGAAATTAGCTATACTCCTTGTATTAAATTGAATGCTTCAATGAGTTTATGAAAATCTGGATTACTAAAATACGTTTTCTATAGCTCTAATTGTGGTGAACCATAACAATTTATTTAAATTATTCAAAGGTTGAATATGACTCAATACCTAAGGAGACGCAACTATTCCGAGAGCTCGACTACTTTGTAAACTAAGGCTTTTCCACTAAAAAATAAAAAAGCAAAATAAGGATAAGCTTGATATAAGTTTTAGATAAACTTGCTAAATAAAGATAACATAATTATTTAATCCGGATATTACCAATAAATAAATTATATTCTGTCGCAGTTAGCGGCTAACAATTTGTGGATTCTTAACGGTCTCAAACAAATCTTTTATGATCATTTCTTTGTTGAAATCTTCCCACAATAATATGGTGCGTTGATTATCGGTCCGCTCTTTCCAACCATTGCCTTCAATTATAGGAGCTGGAATTACCCTGTACTGTCCCCAACTAAGATCTTTTAGAATTGCCACCGCAACCAGATCAAATAATGCCTGGAAGGTGGATCACCATGTAAATCAATATGGTTAAATAGAGCAACAGCATAGTTAATTCAGAAATCTCATCCAGGTCATCAATTGTAAAAAAAAGTTGCAGATACTTGCCCTGCATGGATTGCTACCAGTCGAACCCAATGCGCTGTGTAACCATCCGGGAAAATATGATGATGATATTCCCCTTTTTGCAAATGGATCTTTCCGTATTCTTGCCATGCTTCATTACCATTGATATCCACATGAATCAGGATCTCCTGAACGGAGTTACTTTCATTTACAATGTGCAGAATTTTCTTGTCAAATCCAGTCATAAGAAAAGGATCAGATTGGTCCCCAGGACTTACTTCATCGTTCTGCCAAACAGCACCCCATCCGGATGGTTTCCCATAATTCCAAAGATCGTCAATGTTTTCAAATAGTAATCCTGATTGGGGTTGGCCTACTCCATGATCAGTTTGATCACCAGCCATAACCAGCATACCTCGCCAAAAACAAAAATCAGGCACGATCCTCAAGTGATAGGATATAGGTTTGATCCCCCATACGTGTCCTCCATAAGTCATCATAGGAAGTTCATAAAAAAGGCCATGTACATCCATTATAAATCGTTCTGTTTGCACCTCGCGGATACGCATCCATTCCGTGTTCCAGGCATGATCAAAAGAATGACTTCCTTTGGGTAGCCGGTAACGTTTCCAGGAATTGGATCGATCATTGAAACATTTTAAGATGACAGATTTTTTATCCCACCCGGTGGCAAATATGGGATTACCGTAAATACTTTTTCCATAACGGTTAATACTGTTTTTACCACCCACACCTATAAAAGCCGTTTCCTCCAGTATCGTCCAATGGTCACTACGCCCATCCCATTCAGCTAGTCGACCCCCAAATGCTTCGCCCAGGTAATCCGCCTCGTCATACGTATTATTCGCCACTACCACTCGACCGTTCCCAGTGTGGGCATCTTTAAAATGCGGATGAGTGTTTTTCGGAATCTTTAATTCTACCACCAGGTCAAATAATTCAGTTGCTACTAGTGTGTTTACATCACATTCATAAAACTTTCCCTCCATGGTTAGAAAATAGACCTTATTAGTAGGATCCGTAAGGTGAACCATGGTAGCAGCCAGCCGATGTTTGGATAAAGTTTCACATACTTTGACCTGACCATTTTTATCAATGAAATAGGGTCCAATAATGGCTTGTTCAGAATCATTATGGATCATACGATTGGCAAAAGTTCCGGTAATACTTTTAGGATGTTTTTGCATGGTCATGTCCTCATTGACCGCATAGAGACCAATACGGGATCCTTGGATATGTGCTACATAGCCGACCATCCATAACTTATCTGCCCAGGGAATCAATGCACCAATACCACTTTCACTTCGGGTTTGGTCAGACGGGCCTACGATAGATAGGTTTGGGAAAACGCCATCAATTGACTGCACTGAATAAGGAACAGGGTCTGAAACTTGGCCAGAGCCAATACCAGGAATAAGACCAATTATGGAAATTAGGGAAATTAAGAACAGGTTCGGGTTTACCATTATGACTTTTACTTTTATAGATTTGGGATTACAACTGATTAAATACGGTTGATTGGTTCAGTAGTTTGTAAAAAAGCTACTAAGTCCAGAATTTCTTCTTCGGTCAGTGTATTTAATAAACCTTCCGGCATCATCGATTGTGGAACGGTTTCTCTGGACCTTATGTTGGACTTATTAATGACAATATTATCTTGGCCCACAATGCTAATGTTTAGCTGATCATTACTTTCCTTGGTTATGTTACCACTATAAGTACGGCCGTCTTGTGTGGTAATCACTACCATCTGATAATCATTTTGTATCTCACCACTGGGTTCTAAAATATTACTCAATAGGTAATCGACATTAAAGCGGTTTGATCCGGTCAGGTCGGGTCCCATAGTACCACCATCGTCGTACATCTTGTGACATGCCCAGCATACTTTCTGAAAGATACTTTTACCTTTGATAGGATTAGCTGAATTTATCGCACTACTTTTTAATAACCGCTTGTATTTAGCATATTCAGCTCCTATATTCGATCCAATTTCATCAATGGGCCCCCAGATTTCAACAAAGCCATTTCCTAAAACCCTTTTCAGTTGAGCGGCAATATAGGGAGGCACCTCTTTTTTAGTAATGGTATTTTTCTTTAAAGCTTCTGCAAGTAAACTGGCATAGATTGGACGCGAAGAGAGAGTTTGGAGAACTTCCTGTTTTTCTGGTACTGTATACGCTTGAAAATTTTGCAGTACAATTTCGCCTAGCGATTCTACTTCATAGGCTGCAATAGCCCGAATTGTTGTAATTCTAAGATCAGGATTAAGCAGCAAATTGGGAATCTCTTTCACCAAATCATCATTGGATTGGGCAGCTAGTCTTACGATCGCTTGGATTTTTTTTCTAGGCTCCTCTTGATTATTCTTTATAGTCGCAAGCAGACTTTGAGTTGCTTCAGCATTACCAAAAAATTGAGCAATTTGCGTGACCACCTCAGATAGACCAGCGTCGTTTTTTAGTTTTTCATATTGGTTGTCCCAATTAGGAGGAGCCGATATGGCTCCCTGACCCTCGAGTCCAGCTAACATGCCTTTACATATATCCAATGTGTTGAAGTTTTTTGAAAGGGCATCTATAAGAGTAGATAATTCATTGGCATGGACTAATCGTCGAGCAATGTTCTGACTGATTGAAGGGATTTTACATTTAAATAGCAATTCTAAAGCCCGTTGAGGATTTTCAGCTACCAAAGGCTCAATACCAAACCAAAGCAGGAATGGGATATTGGGATCCGTGATATCTTCTGCATAGATAGTCAACTGATTCGCTAAGTCCCATCGATTTTGATGGTCCATTCGCTGTAATGAAGCAGCTAGGTAAAGCCTTGTGATTGGCGAGGATTCTTTTTTTGCAAGATTCACCAATTCATTTATGGTTTGATTTGACATCATTTTGTCTTCACCCAGAAACTGAATTGCCCAACCTCTTACATAGGGATCTTCATCTTCTAAAAAGTCAACTAGTTCAGAATCGCTAAGGTTTTGAGTAATATACAGTGACCACAATGCCCTCAATCTATGATCTTCATTTTTCGATCTAAATAAATTTTTTAAATTAGTAATGGCATCGCTGTCAATTGATTTGAATGAGGCTCTGTGTTGTAGTATTACTCGAGCACGCCTGGCATGCCAGCTACTTTTTGATGATTGTAGTTTCACTAAAACTAGGTCTGAAAGTTGGGAAAGATCAGCATACCTGCCAGGCCAATTCTCAGCAGATGACTCTTTTGGAGTAATTCTAAAAACTCTTCCTGTTTCTTTATTTAATACTTCTTTACCACAAATATCCGCATCGTGCCAATCTAATACATAAAGGGCACCTTCAGGGCCCAGCTCCATACTGAAACCAATCCATTGGGCATTGTTGGCATGCATAAAGTCATCACCATGTGTAGCTATGAATCCCGAACCATTAGGGACTAAGATATCTGACAATACCGCATGCTCATGGATGTTGGCCATGAATAAGCGACCTAGTTGATCTTCTGGAAATGCATCTGAAAGATAAATACGAGCTCCTCCATGTGCTGATCGATGCCGATGATCAACAATGGTGCGAATATCCTGGAAGACGTAGGGATTAAAGTGGCGTCCTCCTTGCCGATGATAGATGCCCCCTGGTATTACATGAAACATATGAGGAATTACACACGCTGTAATGAACAATTGGCCTTTGGCATCATAATCGATACCCCAAGGATTACTGAATCCGTGGGCAACTACCTCGAATCGATCTTTGATTGGGTGATAACGCCATACGCCGCCATTAATATCTACTCCATCACTTTCAAGAAGATCTTCAGGAAATTTATCCCTGTGCCGATAGATGGTACCATTACCTTGAGGCTTCCTGATTTTGGATGGAGTAGCAAATCCTTCTAACCCATAAAGCCACCCATCCGGGCCCCAGTGAAAACTATTGATAGTTTCGTGCCTGTCCCGGATTCCCCACCCGGTTAGTCTTACTTCAATATCATCAATATCAGCCTGATCATCCCGATTACGGTCTGGTACGAAGAGTAGATTGGGAGGAGCACCTAGGTACAATCCGTCGAAACCTACCGCTATCGCGGATGGGAATGGAATGTCTTCCAGAAAAACGGTTTGCTTGTCGGCGACGCCATCCTGATTCGTGTCTTCCAGGATTAAAATGCGACTATCTCCCGAATTGGCAAAACCACTCCCCCGAGACTCATAATCCCTGTTTTCAGCAATCCATAAGCGCCCACGATCATCCCAACAAAATGCCATAGGTTGTGTGATCATTGGTTCTGATGCATAAGCGTTAACCTCAAAATCCTCATGTATGGTCATTTGATCTACTGCTTCCTCGGGGCTGAGCAATGTTGCATCCCGGCCTTCTTCCTGCGCAATGCCCCATAAAGCGGCCTTGTTATACATGCCATCGTCTTCCACGTACTCAGACCATAAACTATCCAATAAGATATCTTGAAACGTTCCGGCATAAGCTACGATTTGGTGCCTAAAGGATAGCACCTCACCCTTATCAATGGTCAGATCAAGCTCTCTTGCTGGTACCGGACCAATTCCCAGTTGACTATCTACTCTCCAATAGTTGGGAAAGCCTGGATTGTCTGGGTGATCAAAAATGGCAATATGTCCCCACTCATCAAGTCCTTGAATTTCCATACCTACATCTACCCACATCGCCCGCTGACCTTCTGCTCGTTGGTTTCGCTGTCTTGCATTGTTTACCGCTTCGCCTTCCATACCATCTTTCCATGGCATTCGTAAGAACAGGCCACCATAATCAAATTTATTAATAGTCACATTTTGCATAGCCTTCCCTTGCCATTCCAGGTCCAAAAAATATTTATGATCTCGCTCGGTAAATGTCCAGGTTTGAGTTTCTTCCAACACAGGGTTGCCTTGAGCGTCTAGTTGATAATAGATGGTTTGCCACCTTACTTTTGCTCCTTCATCTATAAGTAAATTGGTGGAAACCTTTTTCCAAAAACCCTTGTCAGGATTATGAAAGTAGTCTCTACCTACTTGGTTTTGAACTTCAAGAGGCTTGTCTTTGCGATAGAACCATTTTGCTATTGAATCGGGATCCATATCCTGCCCATTGACACGAGTAAATCCCCAGTACAATCCCGTTTGATGTCGATGATGATCTGGACTGTACTGGGTCAGAGATGATTTGGATTGAGGTGCTAAAATTGGGTGTATGTAGGGCCTAAAATCTGATTTGATAACCTGAGTAATCAGGGCTTCTTTCTGATGCGAAAGCCTGACTTCAATCTTATCACCAGAAATACTAACATTAAATAAGGAGGTATTAACTTTAGAATTTTTAGAGGTGGTATCCGGAATGTTTTGGCAGCTTATCAAGCTTAAAAGGAGCGTTATTCCTACGCAATAAAATTTGAGATATTGAAACATGGAATTAAAATAAGAAATAGTTTATGGAAAAATAAAGACAAAGGGTTGGATTGAATAATTATTTTTTTAATTCTAAAATTTGAGAATAAATATCCATAAGTTGTTTGGTGACCTTTTGCGCTTCAAACTTCTGAATGTATTTAAGACCTTCCATCCCTAGTCTATTTTGCAATGAAGGATCTTCTCCAAGTTCCATAATTTTCTCTGCTATATTTTGGGGGTCATTGGGATCAATGTATAAAGCGCCGGGTCCACCAGCTTCGGGCATAGAACTCATCTGAGAAGTTATTACCGGAGTTCCCATCGCTAAGCTTTCGACAATAGGTAACCCAAATCCTTCATATAAGGAAGGGTAGATAGTAAGCTGAGCGCCTGCGTAAAAAGCAGGTAGTTCCCAGGAATCTATTTGACCCAAAAGCAGGACACTTGATTTTAGCTGGTGCGCTGATATAAACCGATTCACTTTATTTAATAACCGAGTTCCGCCGGCCAGGACGACCAAGGGCGTACGAGCAACTTCCGGAATAAGCGTATATGCCTCTAATACGTTAAGCAGGTTTTTCCTTTTCGTAAGGGCGCCTACAAACAGGTTATATCGATCCGGTAATTGATATTTCAATTTATTTTTTTCTATTTCATAAGTGGCAGGTAAATAATCGTATACCGGGCTAACGGGTTGGTATACTACGCTTATTTTTTTTGGATCAATGTTGTATATTGAAACCAGGTCTTTTTTGGTGCTTTCACTGATGGCAATTATGTGATCGGCCTGAGCACAGGCATATCTAAATTTGAAGTGATAGACCTTGCGATCAATCCATGGAAAGTCGTGAGGAAAGAAATGGTAAATAAGATCATGGATGGTTACTACTGATTTAATGCCTGACTTACTTATGCCAATTGGTAATTCATGACTGAGGCCATGATAGATATCCATATCCGGCTTGAATTGATGGACCATTCCCATAGATCGCCA
Source organism: Lewinellaceae bacterium (assembly GCA_024639065.1). Lineage (GTDB taxonomy): Bacteria > Bacteroidota > Bacteroidia > Chitinophagales > Saprospiraceae > JAHEJC01. Next base: position 7,200 of record JAHEJC010000330.1, read on the forward strand.
GAAAAGCTTGTTGCCAGTTGGTTGAATAGTTTCTATTTGCGACTGATCAAGGATAGAGCTAACCACGGGATTTTTACTTAAGGTGCGGGTATATAAACGAAATTTATTTTGGGGATAAAATTTGCACAGATTCGATATTAAGGTGCGACTATAATTGCCCAGTCCACTGAAGTTGTGAAAGAATCTTTTCGCATCATATCCAATAATCATACATTCGGATTAAACCCAAGATTTAAATTTGAAAGATAAGCCTGTAGGATAATGTTTACTAATTTTAGGATTGATTTTCGACTTTATTATCTATTGTGATAAATTAATCCTTTTAATTAATCATATATGTCTTTAAAAACTAAAC
>JAHEJC010000331.1 GCA_024639065.1 Lewinellaceae bacterium
ATCGCGGACTTCAATTAGTTAATGACAAAAGATATGATCCGGCTATCGTCTCATTTAATAAGTCATTGCAATATCCCATAGACCAAAGCATTGAAGCTTTGTCTCATTTTTGGAAAGGTGAAGTTGCTCATCGAAATCGAAATATTGACTTAAGCCAAGTGGAGATCACCAAATTCTTCAATATTATAGAATCAATCGGCTTCTTGCCAACCGAATCGCAAAAAGAACTCGCTCATTATACGCAAGGATATAATTATCTAAAAAAGGAAGATTTCAAAAGCGCCTTGCCTCAGTTTGAAAACGCAATTAAGGGAATTATCCGGTCTTCTCAAGCATTAGAAGATGAACAAATAGGTAAAAGAATTTTATCTGACGCTTATATCCGATCCGGTGATTGCTATTTTAAGTTTAATAATTATTCCGGAGCAATCGCCCAATACAATGAGGCCATAAACCGAAGAAATCAGGGATACCAGTATGCCATGTTCCAAAAAGCCATCATCGAAGGGCTTACTGGAAAGCCGGATCAAAAAATAAAAACATTGGGTCAGTTAGCTCATGCCAAACCTCAATCAGAATTTGCTGACGATGCGTTACTTGAATTAGGCATTACTTATCAAGAATTAGGCCAATTGGAAAAAGCAAAAGAACCTTTAATCGAATTGGTACAATACTTTTCAAAGACGTCAAAACTGATCAATCAAGCCTTATTGCGTTTAGGTCTACTCTATTATAATGAAAACAATTATAATCAAGCCCTGGAGTATTACAAGAATGTTTTTGAACATAATCCTACGCCTAGTGAAAGTCAGGAGGCATTAGCTGCCATTGAAGAAATTTACGTGGACGAAATGGGCCAACCTGATGAATACATCGCTTTTTTAGAAACGGTGCCAGGCTTTAAAATATCCAACTTCTCAAGAGATTCATTGAATTACAGAACAGCTGAAAATTATTATGAAGATGGAAAATACGAGCAGGCGATCCGGTCATTTACTAGTTACTTGTCCAAGTTCCCCCAGGGAGTTTATGTATTACAAGCCTACTATCGCCGGGGTGAATGTCATTCCTTACTCAAAAATTATCCAAGTGCTTTGGCTGATTACGAGTCCGTCATAAAAAGAGGGAACAGTGATTTTTATGAACAATCGCTTTTTAAGGCCGCATTAATCGCCTATAATGATCGATTTGAATTTGATAAAGCCTACGAATATTATACAGAACTTGAAAATGTAGCTTCCAGCGAAGATATGAGATTCGAAGCTCAGGTAGGTGCATTACAATGTGCTTATCGGCTCGAAAAACCTTCAGAAGTTTTGAGATTAGGTGATCAAGTCGTGAGGAATCCTAGAGTGACTGATGTCCAACGGACCACCGCCCATTTTTTCATTGGAAAAGTAGCTTTTGATCAAAGGCAATGGGACAAATCTTTAACCTCACTTAATGAAGTAATTAAACTGAGTGATAATGAACAAACGGCTGAAGCAAGATACCTGATAGCTTCTATCTATTTTATAAAAAAGGAAATAGAGCTGGCAGAATCACTGACTACAGCGGCCATTCAAAAAAACTCTAATTATCATTTCTGGATAGCTAAATGCCTCATACTGGATAGTGATATAAAAGTGGCGAAAGGAGATCTTCTCAATGCCAAGGCAGCCTTGGAAGCTGTAATTGAAAATTTCTCTGAAGATAAAGATCTTCTAGATGAAGCCAATAAAAAATTAGATGAAATCAAGAAAAAAGAGCAACAACAAAATAGGATCGAACCGAATAAACTTAATAATCAACTTCAGCTGGATAATCAGGGTAATCAAAACTAAGCAGAATCACATGAATCGATATGATAATAAAATAATCGCCATTATATTTTTCAGCTTTAGCTTTCATTGGGTCATGGCACAGGATGATCTTCCCGCCGAAGAAGTGCAAGTGATTAAAAATTTTCAAGCTAGGTTGGCTGATGCGAATAAATTGGGATATAATGCAGCACTTCCAAATGCAGATACTTCCTCATTCCGCTATCAATATAGCCTTGATCCGAAAGTGTTAGATGTGGACTATTTACCACCCACTATTCGACCATTAGCAGTAAAAACTCAAAAACTGCCTCCCGGATATAAAGGATTTATCAAAGCTGGATATGGCTATCCATCCACACCTTTTGGTCAATTTGCCTATCAATATGTAAATGATCAGCTGAATCTGGGTATCGATGCAAGACACCTGTCTTCCAACAATACCAGCCAACTTGAGAATCAGCGATTCATGGACAATGATATAAATCTTAATGGTACCTATTTTACGGATAATGAGTTAGCCATTAATGGTAAAGTCGGATTAAGTCTGGACAACTATCATTATTATGGATATGATGCGGACTCTACTCTCAGTTTTGAATCATCGGATGTGCTACGGCGTTTCAATACGGTTGATTTAGGTGTAAACCTTTTCAATGGAAATAATAATGATGCCAACTTTAATTATTTTGCTGGGTTCGAGGCCTATCGGCACGGAGATAATCTAGCGGCCCGGGAAACAGGTTTTCTCATTCACTTAGGAGCCTCTAAATGGATTGCTGGCAAACATCCATTGAGCCTTGAGCTTAAAACCGATTTTACCAATTATAAAGACACCACTACCTATAAGTTGCACAATTTTAATTTGTTGCCTTCATTTACTTTTCATTCATCTGCTTTCAGATTAAAGGTTGGTGTCAATATCGCGTCACATAATGATGAATATTTTTTCTTCCCGGATGCCGAATTGGCTGTAGCCATTGCTGGAAATCAATTTATAGCATTTGGTGGTGCTGAAGGAGATCTGCATAAAAATAATTTTCGATCTTTAACAACAACAAATCCTTTTCTGGACAATCGGATCAATTCGATCAGAAACACCAAGATGAGTCATTACTATGGTGGACTGAAAGGCAACGTTTCCATTTTTAATTATGAATTTAAAGGAGGTTATAAACAAGTTGAAAACCTTGCTTTATTTACTCCAAAACAAGAAGTTCCGGTTAAATATGATATTCTATATGATGATGGGAATATTATTTATGCTCAAGGTACGTTGATTGTCAATCCAACCGACCAGTTTGAAGTCTTTTTTGGAATTCAGAAAAATTTATTCAATCTGGATAACTTTGAAGAGCACTGGGGTCTGCCTTCACTGGAAGCGAATGCCGGGGTTACTTATAAGGGGCTTGAAGACAAACTTAAAGTTAAAATAGAAGCCTATTTGATGGATAAAATTCCACACTTTATAGAGGGAGGTGAATTGGTTGAGTCCAATGCGTTGTTTGATATCAATGCAGGTGCAGATTATTTCTTTACCGAGCAAGTCGGTGTGTTTGCTCAACTCAATAACTTGTCATCCACCAAATATAGAAGATGGCACCAATACCCTACCCTGGGGATAAATGCTATTGGCGGTTTTATGGTCCGATTTTAGTGGAGGTTCACAGATAAAATTGGCTTGGGGTAATCTGTGCCAAGCTTGATTCCTGCCTTAATCAGTTCAGTCTCGGTCCAGGAATCCGGATTATGTATAACCCCTGATTCAAGTAAAGATAGTGCTGGTATCCACTCTTTCACATAGTTACCTTTCGCATCATATTTGCTGGCCTGTCCAAGTATATTGAAATGTCTATCTGGTCGGGAATCCGAACCAACGCCAGCCAAATAATTCCAGTTACCGTAATTGCTGCATGGATCGTAATCAATGAGTAATGATTCAAAATAGGATGCACCTTTAACCCAATCAAGCTGCAGCTCATGAATCAAAAAGCTAGCTACATTCTGCCTACCTCGATTGGACATAAATCCGGTTTGATTTAATTCTCTCATATTGGCATCGATAAAGGGAATACCTGTTTCACCGTCAGCCCATTTTAGAAACAACTCTTTATCTTTTGAATAAAATAACTGCTTTTCTTGAAATCCTCCTCGTTGAAAGATTTTATTCCCATGCTTTTTACCCATAAGTCTGAAGAAGTCTCGCCACAATAGTTCGACAAACAACCAGTAGGTGGATTCATTGGCGCCTTTTTCTGATTCATACCGTTTTAATTCCGCGTAAATCATTTTAGGGGATAGACAGCCTTGAGCTAAATAAGGTGAAAACTTGCTACTGTAATCGTCCCCGGATAATTGGTTTCTGGTTATTTTGTAACGGCTTATATGATCGGTCTCCCATAAATAATACTTAAGCCGGGCCAAGCCAGCTGTCTCACCACCTTTGAAACGAGTGGTTATTTTACCATTCCAGCCTAAATCCTTCATGGAGGGTAGCCGCCCTCGATCAATATGACTTTCAATTCGATTGACCAAATTCTTGGAAAAAGGCAATGGTTGTCTTATCGGAGTGAATTTTTCAACTTCTTTTCGAAATGCTGCAAATAAATTTGGGGTTTGGGTTATTGGAAAAGGCAAATCCTGCGTGTAATAGAGCATCTTTCCCCTTGAAAACCGAACTTCCTGACCAATACTCCATAGCTTCTTTTCCAAGGCATCTTGAACCATTACTTCTTCATCAGTCCTTTCCCGGTTGCAAAAGATCCAACTTGTTTTAAGTTTCTTAGCCAAGTCAAATAAGACTTGATCTGGTTTTCCAAATCTGATAATAAGATCAGAACCCACTTTTCTCAATGAATTTCTTAAATCGATAACGCTGTCAATAATAAATTGAGCCCGATATTTATTCGTCTTTGGAAATCCATACTTAGTTTTACCATTAAAAGTGTGCTCATCAAAAACGTATACCGGATATATTTTATCTGCTGATTGAGATGCTTCTACTAATGCTTCATTATCATGGAGGCGGAGATCCTGTCGAAACCACAATATCGCTTTCTTCATATTTTAAATTAAATATTGATTATTGATAATAATCATACGGATCCCTTATTGCATTTCTTAATCAACCAAAGAAGTTTAATTTTGTTCTAATATATCTAATAATTAGTGTATTGGTGAATAATATTTTTTCCAAATTAATAATCCTGCTTATGGTCATCGGGCCAGTAGTTTTTGCCTGTACCAATTCAGGAAAGCAAATTGAAAAAGCCCACCTCGAAGTCATGGAAATACATGATGAAGTAATGCCTAGACAATCCCTAATCAGTGCAGCTCAATTGAATATTAAAAAATGGATTGATGTCCAAGATAGCACCGTAAGATTACCAAATGAAATCGCCTCTTTGTTAACTGAACTTGGAGAAGCTGAAGAAGCTATGTGGTCTTGGATGAATCAATATTCCAAACCCAAAAAAGACGCTGGCAATTCAGCGATTTCCTATTTAAACAACCAGAAAGCTTCGATAGAAAAAGTTCGCGATCAGATGCTCAACAGCTTAACTCAATATGAAGAAATCAAAAACAAATATAATTTTTAGAAACGGTGGAATCTATCTAGTCTTCTTGATTTTACTAATGTCTTGTAACGCAAAGCAAAAGGAGTATAAGTTACCAATTATTGGCTATCCTGAAATAACCAATGGTGATACCATATATCCAAGAGTCAGAGATTTTAGTTTTTTAAATCAAGATAGCTCCATAGTGACCAATGAAGAACTTGGCGACGTAATTTATATCGCTGATTTTTTCTTCACCTCCTGTCCAACGATTTGTCCTAAAGTCAAGCAACAAATGATCCGCATTTACGACAAATATTTCGATGATGATCGGATTAAGTTGGTGTCCTTCACCGTGGATCCAGTAAGAGATACACCATCCAGGTTAAAAAGCTATTCAGAAAAACTGGACGCAAAATTGCCAAAATGGCATTTTCTAACCGGCGAGAAAGACAGCTTACATTCTATCTCCGGAGACTACATGAGTATTGCGTTAGAAAACCCCGATGCGCCTGGTGGATTTGATCATTCCGGAAGATTGATTTTAGTCGATACCGAAGGACATGTTCGTGCCTTCTGCAATGGAACAGATCCAGAAGAAGTGACTGAGTTTTTAAAGAAAATCGATCATTTACTTAATGAAGGTTAAGTTGTTGATAATCATATTAGTAACTAGCTTTATCTCAAGTTGTTTAGACAACCATAATTCGGAAGGCGCTCGGCTCTATTTACAGCATTGCACTCCTTGTCATATGGAAAACGGGGAAGGCCTCAAACGCTTAATTCCCCCTTTAACGAATACGGAATTTCTTCAGGAAAACAGATCAAATCTTCCATGTTGGATCAAGCACGGTATGTCCGGACCTATTCAAATTGGAGGAGTGGAATATGATCAAATCATGCCTGGTGTGCCCACACTCACTGATACTGAAATAGCCAACATCCTAAACTTTATCCAGACTGCCTGGCATGAAGGTCTAACCTTTATTTCCGAAAATGAAGTAAAAGACGCGTTAAAGGAATGTGAATAATTCCTCTTTTCTTGCGTTTTTATACTATCTTGCTGTTTCTGAAGTTGCAAACGTCTATCACCGTATGAAATCTAAAATTTTTACCTTTTTCCTGGCAATTGTGACGGCTGGCATGCTATCAGCCCAATGTGATATTTCGATTGAAGCCACATCACCTGCCGGCATTTGTGCAGGAGACCAAGTAACGATTGCCGTGACCAGTGGCTCAAGTTATTCATGGAATACTACTGAGTTCTTGGATGACCCAAATAGCAACACACCTACCTCTACGCCTGTGAATTCAATCACCTATATCGTATCTATCGATGATACGAGCTGCATGACCAGCGATACGTTAGAAATCCTGGTAGATGATTTTACCATACCTGATTTAGAAAGTGAGGTGTTAGAAGTTTGTCAAGGAACGCCAATCGAGCTAGCTGCAACCACTTTAGATAAAAGGACTCAATACAGATGGTCTCCGAGCATTTATTTAATTGACTCGACCGCTTCAAATGCGATTTCTTTGCCTGAGGATACTACTTCCTACAAATTAATCGCGACGAGCGAAAATGGATTCTGCAGTGATTCAATCGAAGTAACGGTCAATATTATTCCGATAGATGTAAATATTGTACAAGAAGATACGGTAGAGGTTTGTTTGGGTGAAGGTACCTTATTACAAGCTACTATTTCAGACTTAACCTTGGATTGGAAGTGGTTTCCAGAGGATACCACCATTTCAGATGTACAATCGGTTTCCGTTTCGATTGTCACCTCTATCTCGGGATATTATGGCGTGTCAATCCGTGATTCTACTACAGGATGTGTCGCTTATGATTCCGTTTATGTTCGGGTAGATTCTATTCCAGATTTGGATACCATCATTGGCATTCCCTTTAAAGAGATCTATTGTCCGGATGATGAGATCTTATTCTTTAGCCGGTCCTATGTGCATGGTAATTTTCCGGATATGACCCACATATGGACGCCTAATGATGGCAGTTTCAAAGATGACGAGCGTATGTCGCTGAACGCGGGTATCACCGCAACCAGTACAAAAACATTTTTTAGAACGACCGATAATCATAAATGTAGAACCGTAGATTCTATAAGAATTGAGGTAGTTGACCCAACCGTAACGGTCACCCCAATGAATAGTACCGTTTGTCAGG
>JAHEJC010000332.1 GCA_024639065.1 Lewinellaceae bacterium
GAGTAAATCTAAAATCGCATTGTTGATAAGCCTAAAGTTACAATAACAACGATGAAAAAATAAACCTCCAAAAACATATTTTTCTTATTTACTTAATAACGAACTTAATATGCTTCTGGTTCAAGATAAATTAGTCCATTTAGACGTCCTCAAAGAGGAATTTGCTTGTAATTTGAAGGCTTGTCGTGGGGCTTGCTGCTGGGAAGGAGATTTTGGAGCTCCCATCCGAGAAACAGAAAAAATTCAAATCGAAAATACACTTCCAAAATTAATACCTAAATTATCTGAAGAATCGAGATCTTGTATTGAAGAATATGGTCCATGGAGACCTTATCCTACTCTAAAAGAAGAAGGAACTCCTCTATTAAAAAATGGAGCTTGTGCTTATTTGATGTGGGATGATAATCAGATAGCCCGGTGTGGATTTGAAGTCTTATTCCATGAAGGCGTTACTTCCTTTAAAAAACCGATTTCCTGTCATCTATATCCAATACGTATCGATCAGGATGAATCAATTAACTTTGAAGCGATCAACTACGATCGATGGTCAATCTGCACTGCGGCTTGTGCTAAAGGTAAGGATCTAAAAGTGCCTGTCTATCAATTTTGCAAGGAAGCGTTGATCAGAAAATATGGAATTTCTTTCTTCAAAGAATTGGATGAAATAGCTATAGCATTAAAAAAAATGGAATCGTAACGGGTGAAAGGTATATTAAATCCGCGAATAAAAATATGTTGCATAAGTAGCAAAAAAGAAGCTTTGAATGCCATTGCATTTGGTGCTTCTGCATTGGGATTCGTTGGAAATATGCCCAGTGGACCAGGTATTATTTCAGATCATTCTATTCATGAAATTGTTCAGATCATTCCACCACCTATTTCGACGTTCTTATTAACTGCTGAAACCGATTCATATCGCATTATTGCGCAGCATCAAAGAGTGAAAACTCAGGTTATACAATTGGTCGACAAACTTAAATACGGTTCCTACCAGCACATTCGGAAAGAATTACCCGGGATTAAACTTGTGCAAGTGATTCATGTAATCGATGAGCGATCCATTGAAGATGCTATCGATGTTTCTGGAAATGTGGATACCATCTTACTTGATAGCGGGAATCCAAATCTAGAAATCAAGGAATTAGGTGGAACGGGTCGAATACATAATTGGGATCTCAGCAAACAGATCCGGAAACAAATTGATATTCCAATATTTCTGGCAGGAGGTATCAACAAAGATAATGTTCGAGAAGCCATTGAAAAGGTAAAACCGTTTGGGATTGATCTTTGTAGTGGGGTGAGAACCCATCAGAAGTTGGATTTGAATAAACTAGCGGCATTTTTCAAAGCTTTAAATGCATAAATTATGCTTTACCAAAACCTTTTATTGTTTTTAAATAAAAAATTATATGAATAAGCATCTCACAAATTTGATCGCCTTTTTTGCAGTAGTGTTGGTAAATGGACTGGCCAATGGACTTCCAATTGCAGGTCGAACGACCGGTGAAATCTCTGATAGGTACCCCAATCTATTTACGCCAGATGGATATACGTTTAGTATATGGGGGCTTATCTATTTATCCTTATTTCTATTCGTTCTATATCCGCTCTTCAAACAAAATCAGTCCTATATTTCAATCCAACAAAAAATTGGGACATTATTTCTTGGTACTTGTGCAGTTAATATTTCATGGATTCTGGCTTGGCATCATTTAATGATAAACATTTCCTGGTTACTAATGATCACCCTCTTAATTCTTTTGATTAAGATTTATCAACAATTGCGAACTTTCCAAAATGATCTAAGCCCAATTCGCTATGTTGTTTATGTGCCTTTCAGTCTTTATTTGGGATGGATTTGTGTTGCAACCATTGCCAATACCACTATATTATTGGTAGATACTGGATTCAACGAATATTTAAATCCTGCCTACATTTGGTGTGTGTTGATATTAATTGTCGCTTTTATTTTAGGCCTTTTCTTTTTGACCAAATATCATGACACGATCATAGCAGCAGTAATTAGTTGGGCTATGGTGGGTATATATGTCAAGCTAAAACAATCTTTTGTACCCGTTGAAGATCCATGGATTCAAGCTCCGCTAATATTATCAATATGTATCGCCTTATTTGCAGTATGGAAAATAATTAGACGAGAGCGAATTTATCTAATTAAGGGACCGTAGACAAGCTGCTCTAACAGGTTGTGACATGTTTTTTCAAGACAACACTTGACTTTCCGTTGAATATTGTTCTAGAAACAGAGAATTGCAACGTGTCAAAAATAAGTTATCCAGTAATTATTATTTTGGTACAGGTCATAATTTAATAATTACAGGCCTAGGGCTTAAGTCTGAATTAAGCCATAAAAATCTATTTCTACATAAAATTAATAACGAGTTAACTTTATTCTTAAAACGCAATTAGGGTAAGCTTTTCTCAAACTCTGCTATTGAGTGCATGAATTGACAATTATGGGGAGGATTTTTAATAAGCTGAGGAACACTTCTGTGCGCGGCTATCCATATTTTTTGATGCTTAAAAGTATCTGAAAGCTCTGATATATATTCAATGATTTGCTCATGCGGTTTTCTAGTAATTAAAAAAGTCAAAAGTACTTCAGGTTTACACTTATTCACCATTATTTCCAAGGATTGAATAGGTAAATTTGAACCAAGGTAATAAGACTTTATTTCCTTTTTTTTCAGTATGTACTGAGCTAAAAGTAAACCGAGTTCATGATATTCATCGTTGGCTAAAAAAAGTGCAACGCCGCCCGTCGGTTTATTTTTTACACTAGGTAATTTGTCTATGGACGCAATTAATTTTTGTCTAATCAAATTAGAAGCAAAGTGCTCCTGAGCAGGGCTTATTTCAGAAAGTCTCCACATCATTCCGATTCGATGTAAAAAAGGATATACGATAAGCGTAATGGTTTTGTAGACACCTATCTTTTGATTACAAGAATTAATAATCTTTTCAAATTCTATCTCATCAAAATCGAATGTTGCCGTTATCAGGGCATTGATTGGCACTTGAAAGTTGTCGTCAGCGAGTCCTTCAAAACATTTGGTCGTGGTTTCCTTTAACTCTGTTTTAGAAAGTTTACTCACTTTGCTAATCTTCCATCCACTTTCCAGCAAAGTAACTGTGTTCAGGAGTTTCAACAATTGATCATCATCGTATAATCTTATATTGGTATCCGTTCTGGTCGGGTCAAGCAAACTATATCGCTTCTCCCACATACGGATCGTGTGCGCTTTAATACCTGAGTAGTTTTCAAGTTCCTTGATACTGTAGTAATTCACTATTGATAGTTGTTTAAAGATATTTACAATAAATTAAACATTTTGCTATTCAAATAGTTCAAGCCTACTTTAAACGACTATAATGTCGCACCTACTTTTTCTAGCAATGCCTTGGTTGCGCGAATCCCATCTTCTGGGAGCATCTCGCTGCCTTCATATTCAATTCCGACATAACCCGTATAACCTGCATCCTTTACGATCTTCAAAATCCGCATATAATCAGAATGGATCTCATTCCCATTTGCATCAAAATCATGAGATTTAGCACTAACCGCCTTAGCATACTTCATCAATTCTTCCACTCCTCTATAGCGATCATACTCTTCTACACAATTTCCATTAGTATCACTCTCTATACAAAAATTTCCAAAATCAGGTAGGGTACCACAATTCTCCATACCAATTTGTGCCATTACATTAGATAGCCATTGCCCGTTAGATGAATAACCACCATGATTCTCGACAATCACATTTAAATCATAATCTTTTGCAAAAGTCGCCAATTGTCCAAGGCCTTGAACAGCTGCTGCTGATACTTCTTCTGAAGAACCAACTCCATAAGCGTTTACTCTTATGGAATGGCAGCCCAAATGTTTAGCAGCTTCTACCCATTTATAATGATTTTCCACTGCTGTTTTTCTGGCTATATCATCCAGTTCAGCTAATCCTCCCTCACCATCGACCATTATCAACAATTGTTTTACCCCTAAATCACCAGCGCGCTTGTTCATTTCATTCAGGTATTCTTTATCATTGGCTTTATCTTTGAAAAATTGATTTACATATTCAACAGCCTCAATGCCGTATTCATTCTTAGCTATTCTTGCAAAGTCCAAATGGTCTATTGCCCCAGCAAAGAAAGCTTTGTTAAGCGACCATTGAGCTAATGAAATCTTAAAAAATAAATCCTTTGATATCTCCATTTCATTTGATTCTTTTGATAAATCCTTTTCGGAATTTGAACTTTCTTCCGAACAGGCTCCCCACAAGGGACTGAATAAAGTGCCTGCAATTACATATTGAGTTGATGTATTCAGGAATTCTCGTCTTGATCGTTTCATTATTTTTCTTTTATATATTTATTAATTCACTTCAAACAATCCTAACAAAATCATTTTCGCGGTTGCAGGATTTGTTGCTAGCGGAATATTATGCACATCGCATAACCTCATCAACATCTGCACGTCCGGTTCATGAGGATGTTTATCTAAGGGATCTCTAAAGAAAATAACACAATCAACTTCCTTTGCAGCTACCATAGAAGCGATCTGGGCATCCCCACCTAATGGACCAGACATCAACTTTATAACGCTCAACCCAGTGTCTTCAATATGTTTTCCAGTAGTTCCTGTAGCAAAAAGTTGTGCTTTTCGAAGTACCTGCTTATTCTGAAGTACGAAAGAAACCATTTCAGGTTTTTTGCCATCGTGCGCAATTAAGGCAATTCGTTTCATAATTTCTATTACAAAGTTTAAATTAAATTACTAAGATAGATAAGCGCTTAAATAACCGTTTATCAATTAGACATTGGAAAGTTGTTTTTATTCATTACGCCCAATCCAAATAAGGCAAAATCATATTTAGTAGGATCCATTGAATCGAATCTCCGCAAAACTTCCGTAAGTTCAAGCACCGCTTTCCAATCCCTTTGTTTCCTTTTTAATAGTCCAAATTTTCTAGCCTGCGTTTCCACATGGACATCGAGCGGAATAAATAGTTGATGCATCGATATTTTTTTCCAAATACCAAAATCCACTCCCTGATCATCTTTTCGTACCATCCACCTGAGAAACATGTTTAAGCGTTTACATGTAGAATTTCTTAACGGACTGGGAATATGTTTTCTGGTTCTATACGGAGCATTTGGATAGCTAAAAAACAAATTTCTAAAACTATCAATCCCCATTTCCAAATTTAGATTTTCAGTCCCTTTACTTGGAATAAAGGCTTCTTCCAAACTGTGATGCGTCTTATAAAACTGCTGAAGTGCTGAAAGAAAGTAAATGGTATCCGTTGTATTAAAAGTCCTATGTTTAAACTCAAAAAATCGAACTCGATCTTTTTCATGATGATTTAAAATAAAATCGTAAGGAGCATGATCCATCAGATCGCATAATTGACTGGCCTTGTTTATGATGGTTTTACGTAGCCCCCAGGATAAAATTGCCGTCCACAAACCAATGATTTCAATATCTTGAAGAACTGTAAATCGATGAGGAATCGAGATAGGGTCAGAATGAATAAAAGTTGATTGATTATAAATATAAACTAACTCATCAAGAGTATCTTTTAGACGTGGATTTAGCTCAGGTTTCAACAAGCAATGAAATTAGGCTAACGTCTGTTTGATTTCTTCAATTTCGTAGACTTCAATTACGTCACCAACCTTAATATCATTGAAGTTTTTGATCGTGATTCCACACTCCATTCCATTTTTCACTTCTTTGACATCATCTTTGAAACGACGCAGAGTACTTATTTCTCCAACAACGTTTTCTTTAATCGGGTAGACTACTATTCCATCTCGTACCAGACGGATCTTAGAATTCCTAGATATTTTACCTTCCGTCACATAGCTTCCGGCTACGGTTCCGACTTTACTGATTTTATAGGTCTCTCTAATTTCTACTTGACCAACAATTTTTTCTTGTTTAGTAGGCTCAAGCATTCCTTCGATTGCAGCCTTCACTTCTTCGATAGCTTCATAAATAATTGAGTAAGTCTTAATTTCTACTCCTTCTTTCTCGGCAAGTTTTCGAGCACCCTGGGATGGTCTCACTTGAAAACCAATAATAATCGCATCGGAAGCTGATGCTAATAATACATCTGACTCGATAATTTGACCTACTGCTTTATGGATAACATTCACTTGAATGGTATCAATAGATAATTTGATCAATGAATCCGATAAAGCCTCAATAGAGCCATCAACATCTCCTTTAACGATCAAGTTAAGTTCCTTGAATGTGCCTAGTGCAAGTCGTCTACCAATTTCATCCAGACTGACTCGTTTATTTGCTCTGGTGGTTTGTTCTCGCACAATCTGAGCCCGTTTGGAAGCAATCTGTCTGGCCTCTTGTTCAGATTCAGCCACTTTAAATTTTTCACCAGCCTGCGGTGCACCGGTTAATCCTAAAACCAGCACTGGTTTAGATGGACCCGCTACTTTAATCCTTTTCCCAAGCTCATTGAACATCGCTTTGATCTTTCCAGAATGGTCACCAGCAACCACAGGATCACCGATTTTTAATGAACCATTTTGAACTAAGAGTTTAGTAACATAGCCTCTTCCCTTATCCAGTGATGCTTCAATCACAGTACCGGTAGCCGCTCGATCGGGATTGGCTTTTAAGTCCAGCACTTCTGACTCAAGTAATATTTTCTCTAATAATAAATCAATGTTTTCACCTGTCTTTGCTGAGATATCTTGGGACTGATATTTTCCACCCCATTCTTCAATCAGCAAGTTCATCCCAGATAGTTCCTGCTTAATTCTATCAGGATTAGCACCAGGTTTATCAATTTTATTAATAGCAAACACAATAGGTACTCCAGCGGCTTGAGCATGCGATATGGCCTCTTTCGTTTGAGGCATAACATTATCATCTGCCGCAACAATAATTACGACTACATCGGTCACTTTGGCTCCTCTGGCACGCATAGCAGTAAACGCTTCGTGACCAGGAGTATCTAGAAAAGTAATATATTTTTTATCCTCACCCACAGGTACTTCGTAGGCTCCAATATGTTGCGTAATTCCACCAGCTTCCCCACTTACCACACTAGCACTCCGAATATAATCAAGCAAGGATGTTTTTCCATGATCCACGTGACCCATAACTGTAACGATCGGAGCTCTGGGCACTAAGTCCTTTTCATCATCTACTTCTTCCACCTCCTCTTCTGCCTGGTCTTCTACATTGATAAATTCAACTTCGTGACCAAATTCTTCACCGATCAGTTCAATAATCTCCGCATCCAACCGCTGGTTTATACTCACAATAACACCAAGATTCATACATGTAGTAATTACCTCTGTAACCGCTACATTCATCAAACTGGCCAATTCAGAGACTGATACAAATTCCGTAAGTTGTAACTTATCGCTAAAAGCTTCTTGATCACGTATTTCTTGTTTCTCTCGGTGTCGTTCTCTAGATTCTCGTCTTATCTTTTGTCTCTTACTTCTGCTACCTACATTCATTTTATTTAAGGTAGACTTAATCTTTTCT
>JAHEJC010000038.1 GCA_024639065.1 Lewinellaceae bacterium
TCACGCGGAATCCAATCCTCAACACATTCGAAAGGCGCTTCCCGATACCTTGGTTTGGAGAGAAGAATTATCATTTAATGAGCCTTTGGTTAATAATTATTTCCGGCATCCTTCTTATGATGATTATCCTGTCGTTGGTGTTTCTTGGGAACAAGCTACCGAATATAGTATTTGGAGAACCGATGCTGTAAATGAAATGATTCTCATAGAACGCGGTATATTGAATCCTAATACAGAGCAAAAAGGATCTGAAAGTTTCAACTCGGATGCTTATCTGGTAGGCCAATACCAAGGAGATGTAAAGAAAAATCTTAAAGATTTAAGAACAGGAGGTGAAAGAGCAGTTAGGAAAGAAGATGGTATTCTAGTGCCTAAATATCGGTTACCTACTGAAGCAGAATGGGAATATGCAGCCTTAGCACTTCAAGGGAATAAATTACCCAATGACGAAGTAATTACAGATCGAAGGTTGTACCCGTGGAGCGGAACATCAGCTCGATATAAGAAAAGAAATAAGAATCAAGGAGCCATGCTAGCAAACTACAAAAGAGGTAGAGGTGATTATATGGGTATTGCTGGTAAATTAAATGATTATGCTAGTATTCCTGCGCCAGTGAGAAATTTCATGCCGAATGATTTTGGATTATATAACATGGCTGGAAATGTAAGCGAATGGGTGTCGGACGTGTATAGACCTATGACAAGCCTCACTTTGAGAGATGAAGAAAATCATGATTTGAATCCTTATAGAGGAAATGTATATAAAAAGTTGAAATTAGATGAAAACGGAAATATTCTTCCCAAAGATAGTTTAGGAAGATTACAGTTCGAGGTTGAAGTTGATTCATTGATAGGAGATAGAGAAAATTATCGGTCTTCATATGCTATTGATTATAAAGATGGTGATGATGAATACATTTATTATGAATTTGGAGTGCATTCAATGATCAATGATCAATCCAGAGTAGTTAAAGGTGGTTCTTGGGCAGATCGATTGTATTGGTTATCACCCGGTGCCAGAAGATACAAGCAGCAAGATCTTGGGGATAGAACTCTTGGATTCCGCTGTGCAATGGATCGAGTAGGTGGACCTACCGGAGATGGAAAATCAGGATTCGAATTTAAAGAAAAGAGAAAAAAGGTCAAAAGAAGATATTAAATTGAAAGAATAATATAAATTTGAAATCCTCATATCTTAGCGATGTGAGGATTTTTTTATGAGCACAATTTTAAAAGAAATATACAACACTTTTTTAAAGTCGTCTGGAATAAGCATAGATAGTCGAACCGTTAAAAAGAATAACATCTTTTTTGCAATTAGTGGAATCAATTTTGATGGTCATGATTACCTAAATAAAGCGCTGGAATCAGGTGCATTAGCAGTGGTGATAGATAAACCAGAATATGCTAAACCACCAAAAATGATTACTACGGAGAGCCTGGTAGCTCCTCTTATTTTTTGTGTCGCAGATACAGTCAATACGTTACAACAACTCGCAAGGATGTATAGAGATACATTTCAGATTCCGGTTTTAGGAATAACCGGAAGTAACGGCAAAACCACCACTAAAGAATTAATTGCTAAAGTAATTGGCAAGAAATATAAGGTTCATTTTACCAAAGGCAATTTAAACAACCATCTGGGTGTTCCACTTACTTTATTAGCTATGCCGAGGTATACCGAAATTACTATCATTGAAATGGGTGCTAATCATTTAGGAGAGATAGCTGATTTATGTAAAATTGCGGATCCTACCGTAGGTCTAATTACCAATATAGGAAAAGCCCATATCGGTGAATTTGGTTCATTCGAAAATATCGTTAAGACCAAACTGGCCCTATTTAAGTATGTCGTTGAACGGAATGGGAACATATTGGTGAATATAGAAGATGAGCATATAAAGGATAGTGTAGCCAAAGAATATGAACATGTTCTCACTTATTCGAGACGAACTATTTCAACCAGCAAGGATAAGTTTGCGGTATCCTTACAATTTGTAGAGGAGAATCTTAAGAATCAGGTAATTATACAAGATATTTCAGAAACTTGTAAGTTTGAGACCAAACTCTATGGTAACTATAATCAAATAAATATAGCTGCAGCAATTGCTTGTGGAATTTATTGGTCTGTTCCCGTGGGAAGGATTGCTGAGGCTATTGAAGCGTACATCCCATTGAATAAGCGATCTCAGATTATTAGGATTGGGACGAACACCATATTATTGGATGCTTACAATGCAAACCCTGATAGCATGAAAGTGGCTATTCAAGAAATTATCCAATTAGAAATAGATAAAAAAGTGCTGATTTTAGGCGATATGTTAGAACTTGGAAAATATGCTAAAGATGAGCATCAGATGCTTTTAGATTGGGTATTGCAACAGGATTTTGATGAAATTTACCTTGTAGGAGAAGTATTTCCTCGAGATACAAGGTGTAAATATTATTCGGATTGGCAATCCTTAAAAAAGGTATTGAAATTTACAGAATACAGTCAAACTGCTTTTCTAATTAAAGGATCGCGGAAATTCACTCTTGAAAACCTGGTTATTGATTTTCTATAGCATCCATAACTAAATCGGAGACTTCTTCATTGCAAGCAGACTGATAGTCATGATAGGTGCAGGGCACATGCTTATGACCTTTTTGATCGTTTATTTCTATCGGAACCTTAAACCACCAACGCCCAGACTTTTCACTTTTAACAAATGTGAGACTTAAGGAAGGTTCTTTAATATCAACTATATATTGTTGAAGACTGGAGTCATCTTCAATAATATCATTACTCCTCTTGGAAAATCCATCGATGAAATACCAGATTATTTGACTGATAAGCTCTGCGGTTTGGCTTTCTATATGCCAAAAACCTCCAATCATAAAAGTAGATAGGTGTTCACTCAAACCTGCATACCTAGAAATTTGTGATGCTTCTTCAGAGAATAATCCACTTGGATTGGTGCCCGTTTTTCCAGGTGCATCGCATTTTTTAATAGCATTCAAATTGAAGTAACAAAAGTTGCCATTTCTCATCAATGCCTCGATGGACTCCTTATGCGTTCTCAGTTTACCTAATCGCAGACTTTTCCTATTGTAGTTTTCAGATAATTGATTATTGAGTTTGTGGATTTGACTACCAATCAGACTTACATTGTTGCATTTATAGATTTTTTTATTAAGAAAACTAAGTCCGAAAGATGATTCTTCTGTCCTAAAGTTTTCATCAATTAATAGAGGATTAAAAACTTCTTTTTGATTATTGAAATGATCAAATAATAGTTGCGGTCCGACGCCATCAGCATCAATCAAAATTAGATTTAGTCCGGAATCACTTATTTCTTTGAGTATTGGGAGTATCGAGTTAAGATTTTTTTTTCGCACATTTCCCAAGTCCATAATCCGAAGCCCTGGAGGAAACTCATTATAAGTGTATAAAAATTTTCGAATTGAATCCGATTGAGACCCTATTCCCAATATGCACAAATCTATCTGGGTTAAGTCATCAGAAGATTTATTATAGAATGTGATATTTTGAAGGGCAATTTCTAAATCATTTGGATCAATATTTAGATCGTTTATAGATAATGATTTCAACCAATTATTGAGCATAAGATTAACGTTTGCGCTAATTTATACATAAATAATTATTTTAATATAAAGATGTAAACAAATTATTTCATTTAATTATTTGAATTGTCCTCTCATATTGGTTATTTTGTAGATATTTTCGACCCAATCCTGCTTGCGCGAAGACAATATTTGATAAGGCACCACCATAAAGATGGAACAATATTTTATTTTGTTGAAAATCCATATTCTCTATTACGTTTAATAAAATTAGCGATAGTTATTATGCAAATGAAACATTTACTGAGTTTGATCGTAATCCTGACTTTTTCTTTCTATTCGTTGAATGGACAAAGTGATGCGTTCTCAACACCCGAAATTACTGATGAGATGACCGTTGATGCAGAACAAAATAAAAAGTGGCGGATGGGCGAATACAAATTTTCCGCTAAGCCTAAGGACATGTGGGAGCTAGGCATATTTTTGGGTCATCTTGCCTTCGATGGGGATGTAGATCCAGTTGTTCCTGGTGGATTTGGAGTAGGACTTCACATCAGAAAATCACTGCACTATGCTTTTTCATTGAGAGGAGATCTTTTTTATGGTTCATCCAAAGGACTAGATCCGCAAATTTCCAGCGATGCGGTTATGAATATCGATCTTCCCTCAAGTGTGAGGGGGACTGTGGGTCGGCTTCCACGTAATTATAAGATCAATTACTTCTATGCTTCTATTCAAGGAGTCGTAAATATTGGAAACATATTGTTTCACAGCGAGCGTAATAAGTCTAATTGGTATTTTTTTATAGGTGCAGGATTTGATAGTAACAAAACGAAAATCGACGCCCTTAATGGATCCAGTGCGTATAATTTTGATGGTGTAACGGGTGATGTGGATACCAAAGAGGGACGAAAAGACATAAAAGAACAGCTTCGCGATATTTTGGATGGTGATTATGAGACAGTAGCTCGCCAGAAAAAAGCTATTTGGAGATTAGGTGATGATACAAACATTCACGCAATGTTTCAAGGAGGAATTGGATATTCCAGAAAAATTAATAAACGTTTAAATATTTCTTTGGAGCATCAACTTATGGCTACGGACAATGATTTATTAGACGGGTTTGAATACAGATCACCACTAGATCAATCCAACAACGTGGACCTTGGACATTTTACCAATATACGGCTAGGAATCAACTTAGGTAATTTCAGTAAAGCTACAGAACCTTTGTACTGGATGAATCCTATTGATGGAACATTAAATGATATTGCTGAACTGAAGCAAAGACCGATTCTAGATCTTACTGATAGTGATGGAGATGGTGTTATTGATATGCTTGACCAAGAACCAAACACGGTAGCGGGAGCTCCGGTAGATGTTAGGGGCGTTGCTCTGGATAGTGATGGCGACGGAGTTGCGGATTATCAAGACAAAGAACCTTATTCAGCACCTGGCTTAGATGTTGATGCCAATGGCGTAGCCCAAGTCGAAGAACCCTGGCTAACGGAAGATGAGGTTGTAAATTTAATCAACGCTCGTATGGAAAATATCAAGACGGATTGGTTCTTACCTATGATCCATTTTGACCTTGACAAGTATTATATTAAGCCCGAATTTTATGGTCAAATGCATCATGTAGCAACCGTAATGAATGAACATCCTGAGCTAAAAATCTCTGTAGTAGGCCACACGGATGTTCGAAATCCGGATGACTATAATACAGTATTGTCTTACAAGAGAGCAAAATCAGCAATTGATTATTTAGTAGATAAATATAATTTGCCAAGAGATAGATTCATTCTGCAATATGGAGGAGAAGAGAAACCCTTAGTAAGCGAGCTTCCTGATAATCATAGAATCAATCAAGAGCAGGAACGTATGCAGTATATGAATCGAAGAGTTGAGTTTAAGGTAGCCAAATCAGATGATCAAGAAATGGGTGTACCAGAAGGACCTGATGCTGGACAACCTACTCCGGGTTCTTCAAGACCAGGGGCAAAATATAGTGGGAATAGGAATTCAGGATATTAATAGAGAATAATGGGAATTCAAGGCCAGTATCCTTTCAGGTACTGGCTTTTAAGTTATAAATATAATTATTTTACCTAATGCCGGAAATAGTTACACAAGCATCATAACAGGCTCCTCCATCAGTTTTTGTAGAGTTTGTAGAAACTTTGCTCCAGTAGCCCCATCCACCACTCGATGATCGCAAGAAAGTGTAACTTTCATTCGATTACCAATCTTGATTTCGTTATTTATAACTACAGGCTTTTGGGTAATTGCACCTACCGCAAGAATGCAAGCATCCGGCGGATTGATTATTGCAGTAAATTCTTCAATACCAAACATTCCTAGATTTGATACAGTAAACGTATTTCCCTGCATTTCTTCCAACGATAATTTCTTTTCTTTTGCTTTAACTGCAAGTTGCTTAACCTCATTATTCAATTGAATCAAGGTTTTATAATCTGTATTATTGATGACCGGAACTAACAATCCCTCATCAACAGCAACTGCTACCCCAATATGAATCTGTTTGTGTTGTCGAATTTTGTCTCCCATCCAAGAACTGTTTACAGCTGGGTGAGCTCTTAAGGCCATAGCACAGGCTTTTATTACAAAATCATTAAATGATACTTTAGATTCTATCATTTCATTGACTTGTTTTCTGGCAGCGACCACTCTATCCATATTAATTTCAATAGTAAGGTAAAAGTGCGGTGAAGAGAATTTACTTTCTCCAAGGCGCTTGGCTATGGTTTTGCGCATTTGTGAAATGGGAGTATCTACAGCAGGTTCATTAGGGGCAAAAATTGAAATCTCGGCAATTTGTGGCGTATCCGTCTTTTCCGTTTTTCCAGATTTCAAAAAAGACTCTATGTCCTTTTTAACAATTCTTCCATTTTCACCAGTTCCTTTGACTTGATGTAATGGAACACCAGATTCAACCGCCATAGCTTTAGCTAATGGAGATGCTTTAATCCTTGAATCAGTACTTAATGAAGTCGAGGATGGCGTAACTTCTTCAGATGAAACTGATGGGATTGGTATAGATTCTGAGGCAGTAGCGACAGTGGTTTCGGCACTGGAAGCTGTTTCTGTGCTTTTATCATCAGATTCTCCATTATTACTATTGGAAGAGTTTGCTTGTTCTGAAGCCAGTAATTCTTTATAATCTTCTCCTTTATCTCCAATTACAGCAAGAATGCCATTAACCGGAACAGCTCCTTCTTTTACTCCAATATGAAGTAAAAAGCCTTCATGATAATTTTCCAGTTCCATGGTGGCCTTGTCTGTTTCTACTTCAGCAAGAACATCACCTGGTTTCACTTCGTCTCCTACCTTTTTTAACCATTCCACAATAACACCTTCTTCCATTGTGTCACTCATTCTGGGCATTCTGATGATCTCAGCCATGATATATTTGATTTTAAGTTGATCAAAAATAACAGATAAGCACTAATAGTATAATACAATGACTAAAATTATTGTAGAAAATCATTTTAATTGTCACTATGTGCAGTGTTTTTAAGTGAACAGAAATTCTAAATTTCCTCAATCCTTAAGTACTTAAAAAGATTGAATCATATCAAATTCCTTTTAATTAGATATTTTTGCTACCACACAAACTTTGAAATATGAATTTTTCTTCATCATTAATAGAAAAAGCAGTGGAGTCTTTTTCGACTTTACCAGGAATAGGGAAAAAAAGTGCTTTAAGAATGGTTCTTCATCTAATCAAGCAAGATCCCGAGCAGGTTCAAAAGTTTGCTCATAACCTGGTAAACCTTCGAATGAATATAAAGGCATGTCAAGTTTGTCATAATCTGTCTGATGCAGAACTTTGCCAGATTTGTCTCGATTCTTCCAGAAATAGAATGATTATCTGTTTAGTAGAATCGATTCGAGATGTTATGGCTATAGAAGAAACTGGCCAGTTTTCAGGAGTCTATCACGTAATTGGAGGAATTTTATCACCAATCGATGGGGTAGGACCTGAGCAATTAAATATCGACTCCTTACTCGAACGTGTCCAAAAAAACCAGGTGAAAGAAGTGATTATGGCCATTAATCCAACTATTGAAGGAGAAACAACCATTTTCTATTTATCTAAGCGCCTTCAAAAATTCGGAATAAAGGTTTCTACTTTAGCTAGAGGCGTAGCTTTTGGATCGGAACTTGAGTATGCTGATGAAATAACCTTGGCAAGGTCAATTCAAACCAGAATGCCCTACAATGCCGTTGAATAATATGGATACCCTGAGGCTTTCAGTAATTATTGTAAATTATAATGTCAAATACTTTTTGGAGCAGTGTCTCAATTCCCTAAAAAGAGCACTGGAGGAGATTCCACATGAAATAATTGTAATCGATAACAATTCATCAGACGGTTCGGCTGAATACATTAATAAGAAGTTTAGTCAATTAACCTGGATTCAAAATCGTGAGAATATTGGATTTTCCAAGGCAAATAATCAAGGAATAGAAACTGGTCAAGGCGACTATCTCCTATTACTTAATCCGGACACCTTGATAAATGAAGATACTTTCAAGATCTCTTTTGATCTTATCAAAGAACTAAATCATCTAGGAGCACTTGGGGTCAAAATGATAGATGGCTCAGGCCAGTTTCTTCCAGAATCCAAGCGTGGATTACCTACACCGTTTGTTGCTTTTACCAGATTTTCCGGATTGGCAAAATTATTTGATAAATCTAAATTTCTCAATAGATATTACCTGGGTTATTTGGACCCAGAAGGTACGCATGAAGTAGATGTTTTATGCGGAGCATTTATGCTTATCCCTAGAGAGGTTATTAATAAGGTAGGTCCATTAGACGAAGATTTTTTCATGTATGGAGAAGATATTGATCTATCGTACCGAATTCAACAAGCTGGGTATAAAATTTATTATACAGGCAAAACTTCGATAATACATTATAAAGGAGAAAGCACCAAGAAAGAAAGCTTTGATTATGTGAAGACCTTTAACAACGCAATGCTGATTTTTGCTAAAAAGCACTTTTCAGCTCAAAAAGCCAAATGGTATAAAATTGTCATTGTAATAGGTATTTACCTTCGAGCCGCAACAAGCTTAATTTCTCAGGTAGTTCAAAAACTGAAGAATCCGCTGTTTGATTTTCTGATAATCGCAACCTTACTTTGGCTGCAAAAGGAATTATGGGAAAATGTTTATTACCAAAATGATCACTATTATCCGGATTCATATGAATGGATCAATATCCCGTTCTACGCTTTTATTTGGACTATGGCAATCCATTTTCCGAAGAAACAAACGTATTTCAATCAATTAAAGTACATAGGAATTGCTACCCTTATATTATTTGCTATTTATGGTTTGCTACCTTTAGATTACAGACCCTCCAGGTTCTTGATTATTTTGGGTGTGGTCACCATCTCCCTCTATACTCGGTTAAAATCTTGGGTTATGGACAGAATTCTCAATGTAAGTAATGCCAACAAACCTAATTTGCTGATTGTAGGAGATTCGGAAAATGCAAACCGAATTCTACAAAATCTCGAGTATGCAGGTGTTGATTTTAATTATTCCGGATATCTCAGCCAAAGCCAAAAACAAGATTTTCATTGGATCGGTTATATTGATGATTTACCTTTTAAGGTAAATGACTTGAGCATTGATGAAATTATCTTTTCTTCTGAAAGTCTCAGTTTTCAGCAAATTACTCAATGGATGTCAAAGCTTGGATCAGATATTTCTTACCGCATTGCCGGAGATGATGCAAGCGGAATTATCGGAAGTATCTCGAAGAATACTTCAGGGCAATTATATACTTTTGATGCAAAGTATAGAGTACAAGATCCTTATGTATTATTCATGAAAAGGTGGACAGATATAGTTTGTACGCTCCTGTTGATGATTTTTAGTCCTATCGTAATTTGGTTTGTCCAAGAGAAGTTGAAGTTTTTCCCCAATTGCTGGGATGTATTATTAGGAAGAAATTCATGGGTAAGTTATCATCGAAATGATCCAAATCTGGATAAGTTACCTATATTAAAGCAAGGAATTTTGAATCCTATAATGCGGTATGATTATAAACTTCACAAGTCTCAGTTAATCCACAAAATGAATCAACTGTACGCAAAAGAATATACCCCAGTAAAAGATGTTAAGTTGATTTTTGGTTCAGTAAAATTCCTAGGCAACTCATCAACATGATAAAGAGTAAGGTAAAAAAGAAAGCAGATCAATATTTTGAAGAGGTCGTCAAGATAAGAAGACACTTACATAGATACCCGGAACTTTCATACAAAGAAACCAATACCTCCAAATTCATTCAACGTCAATTATCCGAAATCGGAATTTCTTTTACTTCCGGATGGGGAGAGCATGGTATAGTTGGAATAATTAAGGGTAAAAAAGTTTCAAAAAAAGTATTGGCGCTACGGGCAGATATGGATGCACTTCCGATCCAGGAAGCCAATAATGTTTCTTACAAATCAAAGCATGCCGGCATCATGCATGCTTGTGGACACGATGTGCATTCGGCTTCTTTGGTAGGTGTGGCTAAAATCTTATCCGATCTGAGAGATGAGTTTGGAGGTACTATTAAACTAATATTTCAACCTGCCGAAGAAAAATTACCGGGTGGTGCTTCCATATTAATAAAGCAAGGAGTTCTTCAAAGGCCAAAACCAAGTTTGATTTTTGGTCAACACGTGCATCCTCCACTTGAAACTGGGAAAATTGGTTTTCGGAGCGGAAAATATATGGCTTCATGTGATGAAATATACATTACTGTAAAAGGAAGAGGTGGGCATGGAGCACTTCCACATGATTGCATCGACCCGATTCCTATTGGATCTCAATTGATAATTTCACTTCAACAATTGATTAGTCGCAAAACAGATCCTACGACACCGGCAGTATTGACATTTGGTAAGATGTATACTGAAGGAGGAGCAATGAATGTGATACCTAATCAGATAAAATTAGAGGGTACATTCCGGACCATGGATGAAAAATGGAGAAAGGAGGCGCACCAGTTGATTAAGAAAATTGCTAAAAATGTTTGTGAAGGATTTGGGGGAAAAGCCGACGTGAGAATCGTCAAAGGGTACCCCTTTCTTATCAATGATGAAAAACTTACCGCTATCGCTCGGCAACATGCCGAAGTATACTTGGGTAAAAAACAAATTGTCGATTTACCAATCCGGTTGACCGCTGAAGATTTTAGTTATTATTCTCAAATTATACCTGCATGTTTTTACCGATTAGGGACTGGTAACCTGGCCAAAGGTATCACTTCGCCTGTACATACAGACACATTTGATGTAGATGAAACCTGTTTGAGACATAGCATTGGACTTATGTCATTTCTGGCTATAAAACAGTTAAATTAACATATGTAAAAAATATTTAATTTATAATCAATTATTTATCATAATATTATTTATTAAATAAATATTTAATGTATATTTGATGCTGATCTAGTATTTAAATAAATGAATAGTATTATGGCAAGTATACTTATAGTTGATGATGAAAAAAGCATACGGAGAACGCTCCGGGAGATTTTAGAGTTCGAAAAGTACAAAGTTGATGAAGCAGTTGATGGTTTAGATTGCTTGACCAAAGTCAAGCAAAAAAACTTTGATGTAATTCTTCTGGATATTAAGATGCCTAATCTGGATGGGATGGAGACGCTGGAGAGAATCCAGATAATAAGTCCGGATACACCGGTAGTAATGATATCTGGTCATGCCACCATAGATACGGCAGTAGAAGCAGTTAAAAAAGGTGCATTTGATTTTATTTCGAAACCTCCTGACCTGAATAGAATGCTTATCACTTTGCGCAATGCGATAGATAGAACAAGCCTTATTATTGAACGCAAAGTATTGCAACATAAAGTATCTAAGAGTAAAGTACAGGATATAATAGGTGAATCGGAATCTATTCAGCATATTAAAGATACAATTGATCGGGTGGCCCCTACGGATGCTCGAATACTAATTACAGGGCCAAACGGAACGGGAAAGGAATTAGTAGCTAGATGGGTACATGAAAAAAGCCACCGTAAAGACGCACCCATCGTGGAAGTGAATTGTGCAGCGATACCTTCCGAACTTATAGAAAGTGAACTCTTTGGACATGAAAAAGGGGCATTTACTTCGGCGGTTAAACAACGGATTGGGAAGTTTGAACAGGCAAATGGAGGCACGTTGTTTCTTGACGAGATTGGAGATATGAGTCTTTCTGCTCAGGCTAAAGTTCTAAGAGCCCTCCAGGAAAACAAAATTACCCGCGTTGGAGGAGAGAAAGAAATAAGAGTTGATGTGAGAGTAGTGGCAGCCACGAATAAAGACTTGCGTAAAGAAATTGAACAAGCCAAATTTAGAGAAGATTTATATCATCGACTCGCTGTAATTATTATGGACATTCCGCCATTAGATAAGCGCTTGGATGATATCCCTTTATTGGTTGATTATTTTGGTAAAATGATTTGTACGGATTATGGCATACCTCCAAAATCCTTTAATGCAGAAGCACTGAAATGCATGCAAGAAATGCACTGGAGTGGAAACATACGCGAACTAAGAAATGTAGTAGAACGATTAATTATTTTGGGCGATGCAGAAGTAGTAAAGGAGGATGTACTTAACTATGTTTTCCCAGCAGCTCTCGAAAAACGCGGTTTCAAAGAATTATTCAATCAGTTTGATAATGTAGAGGATCTTAAAAAATATATTGCCAAGGAATACGAAGAATTCAAAGTTGCAACAGTCTAAAAATTGTTATTTCTTTGAATTCTAATTTTTCAAAGCATTTATATGAGTATTGAGAAGGTAAGCCCTGGCCGGACCATGAAAAAATGGAGCCAGATTAAGGGGGAAAATTCATGGACCATGTTTAAGGTAATTGCTGAATTGGTTGATGGATTTGAGACATTGAATCGTTTTGGACCCTGTGTTTCGATTTTTGGATCAGCAAGAACTAAACCGGATAATATATTTTATCAGAAAGCAGTAGACATAGCTTCACGCCTTACCGAAGAAGGTTTTGGAATTATCACTGGAGGAGGCCCAGGAATCATGGAAGCTGGAAATAAAGGTGCTTATCTCAAAGGGGGCACTTCGGTTGGCCTCAATATTGATCTTCCATTTGAGCAAAATCACAATCCATTTATTGATGACGATAAGAATCTTACTCATCGCTATTTTTTTGTCAGAAAAGTAATGTTTGTGAAATATGCCCAAGCATTCATCGTATTGCCAGGAGGATTTGGTACCATGGATGAATTGTTTGAAGTACTAACCTTAATACAGACAAAGAAAATCAGCAAAGTACCTGTCGTTTTATTTGGAGTGGATTTTTGGAAAGGGTTGAAAGAATGGATTACTCAGGCAATGCTTAAGCAAGCGAATAATATTCATGCCAAAGATCTTGATTTAATGCCAATTACTGATGATGTAGAAGAAGTGGTGAATTTAATAAACGATTTCTATTCACATGAAGAAGGCTTCCTCAAGCCGAATTATGAACTATAGACAAAAGGGTAAATTAAAATTCAATTCCTTAATTGCCAATTGATCCCCAATCTAAAGGACGCATCAAAATAAGGATAAATTGCATGCTGTATATAGACTTCATCCGTAAGATAACTGGTAATATTTTCCATTTTCACAAAGGCTCTGAAGCTGGATACCTTAAAGTTTACAAATACATCCAACAACGGATATTCACCCACTTCAATATTGGATTGATTGTAAAATTGATTAGTTAAAGGAAAATACCCAGGAGCTTGATAGTTTGAGTTCCAACGTAAATCTAGGCCTGGTTGAAACAGCATGGCATTTTTGAAGATATAGGTGGATAGGTAAATTGCATTTTTTACATATAAAGATGGAAGAGGAATCGAAGCATTGCTTGCATCCTGGAATAATAGATAGTGATAGGAACGCCACTTTCCAAACTTAAATAATTTCTGTACATAAAAACTCAGCACAACTTCTGTATTATCGAATTGCAGCGGACGTTTTGTCTCGTCAAAATAAATCCAATTGTTTAGCAAATAATTATTGAATCCAATTTTCCAATGATGCATTTCATTTATCCATTGTCCTGACCATAATAGGTAGGATGGGTTTTTAAAACTATTCACCCAGAAGTCTTCATTATTTATTAACAATTGTTGTTCAATCCGATTGGGTTTAAATCGCTGGATGGACATACTTCCAATCAACAAATTTTTACGGATGCGTTGAAGAATTTTTCCAGACAATTCCAAATCTCCGGCATTAGCAGCAAAATAGGATTTCATGCTAGCTTGAACTTCGGCTCCTGGCCATAATTTTTTATTGAACTCTCCAAATAGGTGTAAATTGTTTATCGTCGATTCGTGAAGATCTTCTGTTAATATGTTGCGATCGTATCGCAATCCAGCTTTAACAAATGGTCGAAAATAACTCGAATCATTAAAACGCCAGGCATAGCTGAAATCAATTGAAAACTGGTCTAGGCTCATAGATCTTCTCAATCCTCGATCATCGATGAAATAATTACTATAATAAATAGAGTCGATGGAGGAATCAAAACTGATCAAATCTTGACTCACATAAGATATGCTAGATTCTATTAACTGCGTTTTTGCAATACTGCTCATCGTATCCAACGGAATTTTATCTAGGTAATAATTGAGCTTAAGTTCCACACCATTTTCTCTATTCCTTGTCTTGGCCTGATCAAGAAACACATCAACTACGCCACGATTACCTTCAGTCGCTGGGTTATTGCCTATTGATTTTAGTGATTCAACATTGAGAACTCCTCCATTGTCTTCTGCCTCAATTTTGTTATAAACATAACTGAGGAAAAGGTCCCATTTTTGTCTGGGATGCTGGTACCATAAGGTGGCGGTCAATGCAGTGTTCCGATTTTTTTGATGTCGATAAATTCCTAAATGATTGATTCGCTGATAATCAATATTTGCATGCAGACCTTTTGAAAAATTTCTACTTAAAAGCCCTTGTATCATTGAATTTTCCTGGCCTCTTCCTTGGGTAAAAAATAATTGAGTAATGGGTGTATTGAGTTGATACAGCCTGATTCTTGAAAAAGATTTTTTATAAAGGTCGTAACTATGTAGACCTAGATCTAGTCCGGTATTACGTTGGGGAGTAAATAATATTGGTCGCGCAGCAGAACCTAAATTTCCTAGGTGAACCCATTCATCACCTGTTCTCCTAGCTGGATCATATTGCATAAACTGATATCCGAGTAGTGTGTCATCATGATTGAAGACTTGATTTGGAATATCCTTAAAAAAGAATTGAATGGGGAAAGTATCTTTTTCCTCTGCAGGGCTGTTATCTTGATTACTATTTTGACCGACTTGATTTGATCTATCGGGGGGAGCTTGGGCCAATGAGCAAACCGCAACATGAAGTGCTAATGAAATATAAAGAGGAGCTGTTATTTTCAAAATTTGAATTTAACCCAACAGAAATAATTTAATCCTCAACGATGGCTGGATTAATTCCCATGGAAGAGAACCCTCCATCATGATATAAATTTTGCATAGTAATCTTTCTGCTCAGATCAGAAAATAAAAAGACACAGTAATTAGCACACTCTTCAGCAGTTGCATTGCCTAATGGGGACATTTGATCAGCATAGTTAAAAAACTCTTTAAATCCTTTTACACCACTCCCAGCTGTGGTCCAGGTCGGAGATTGGCTGAGCGTATTAACCCTTACTTTGTTTTTAACACCAAAATGATACCCAAAGCTGCGAGCAAATGATTCCAACAATGCTTTTGATTCAGCCATCTCATTGTAGTCAGGGAATACACGTTGAGCTGCTATATAAGTAAGCGCAAGTATAGAGCCCCAATCTGAGATCGCCTCAAGTTTCATGGCCGTCTGCATGAGTTTATGAAAGGATATTGCGGAAATATCAAATGTTTTATGCATCCATTCATAGTTGACATCCGTATATGGACGATTTTTTCGAACATTCAGTGACATGCCTATTGAATGAAGGATAAAGTCTAAAGGACCACCTAATTCTTCCATTGATTGAGTGATCAGTGCTTCCAAGTCATCCAAGCTAGTAGCATCGGCAGGAATTATTTTAGCATCCAGTTTTTCTCCTAGTTGTTGAATTTTTCCAAAACGCAAGGCTACCGGAGCATTGGTTAAAGTAAATTTTGCTCCTTGAGCGGCAACCGCTTCAGCAACCTTCCAGGCGATTGATTGGTCATCCAATGCTCCAAAAATAATTCCTCGTTTCCCTTTCAATAGATTGTTCGACATAATTTGGATTTATAGATTTAATAATTCTTTAGCATTAGCCAATGCACTTTTTGAGGGTGGATCGGTACTCAGCATGGTAGCTATTTCAGTTATTCTTTCTTCTTCGTTTAGTACTTTAACCTTGGTTTGTGTCTTACCCGTATGTCCCTCTTTAAATACAAAATAATGTTGATTCGCTTTAGCAGCTATTTGCGGTGAATGCGTAATACTGATGATTTGATGCTGTTGCGCT
This sequence comes from Lewinellaceae bacterium, assembly GCA_024639065.1. Classification (GTDB taxonomy): domain Bacteria; phylum Bacteroidota; class Bacteroidia; order Chitinophagales; family Saprospiraceae; genus JAHEJC01. The sequence continues at coordinate 16,099 of JAHEJC010000038.1, forward strand.
AATTGGTGAATCATCCGACCCATTTTTTCTGCGACCATACCAGATATTCCGGAATCGATCTCGTCAAAAATAAGCGTTGGCAGGGTAGAGCGACCAGCAACAATACTTTTGAGGCACAGGTTTAATCTTGACATTTCCCCTCCTGAGGCAACCTGTTTTACCGGGAGCAGTTTACTTCCTAAATTGGCAGTGAAAAGAAATTCCACACTATTATTTCCAAACCGATTCAAATCTTCTAATTTCTCTAATTGAATGGATAACACGGCATCCGGCATGGCTAATTGAATCAACAATTCTCGAATCTTATCTTCCAGGTTTTTCTTTACGCTTTCTCTTTTTTTATTCAGTTTAGATGCAAGGTTCAAAAGTTCATTTTTTTCCTGAACAGCTTTTGCTTCCAGTTCTTTAATCACGGAATCTAAATTTTCATTGGATTTCATCTGAGTAGAAAGTTGATCCATTAATTCTAGTAATTGATCTCCATTTTGAAGTTGATGTTTCCTAAGCAGGCTATAAATTAAGGAAAGTCTGTCTTCGATTTGTTGAAGGTTCTCTTCAGATGACATATCTGATTCACCGAAACGCTCAATGTCCATAGCCAAATCTTCCAATTCAACGATACCAGAATCTAACCGATTGATGAATTCAATAATTTCTGGTAGATCTGTTTTGATGCTACGAAAACCATTTACAACTTCATTGAGCTGTGAAATGATGGAGGAGGAATGTTGCTTTAATAGGTTTCCTCCTTTATGACAAGCAGCCTGTATATCGGCCGACTTGGATAATCGTTTAAGCTTTTGTTCAAGATCGTGATATTCTCCTATCTTTAGATTTAATTGCTCTATCTCTTCATACTGAAACTTGATGTAATCCTCTTCCTTGAGTTGTTGGCTTTGCAGCTGTTTTAATTTAGATAGTTTAGACAAATCATCTTGCCACAGAGTATGTCTTTTCTGGTAGATCTGCACATTCTTTAATTGATTGGCCATGGTATCCAAAATTTTGAACTGCTCTTCTTGATGTTGGATATCTAAGGTGTCAAATTGAGCAAAAATATCTATTAAATGAATAGACAAACTTTTAAGAATGGCCAGCGTAACCAGACCGTCATTGAGAAAAGCTCTGGATTTTCCCGAAGTTGCAATTTCTCTGCGTATGATCAATTCTCGCTCAAATTCCATTTCATGGGTGTCAAACCATTCTTCCAAATCATATCCTTCAAGGTTAAAAGTACCTTCCACGAAACACTTTTTAGAATCGTCAAAAAGTACTTTAAGGTCTGCTCTACGACCTAATAATAATCCTAGGGCGCCCATTAAAATAGATTTTCCAGCCCCAGTCTCTCCTGTAATAATGGTCAATTTGTTGGAAAAATCAATATTGATCTTTTCGATAATCGCATAATTAGATATTTCGAGTCGTTTGAGCATTGAATTTTTTAAAGAGGGTAAATTTAATAAGTTTTAATGTTCAGAGCTAACGGAAAGCTAACTTATCCATAAGCCAATCTAATTATCCGGTTTAAGATTGACTCCTGCAATTTCAAAACATAAAAAATGATCGGCTAATAAATTTATTCTTCTTCATCCATGTCTAATCGCTCTACTAAAGAAAGTACCCAATTAATAACTTTTGGACTGAGATATTTTGATATTCCAGCCTTCTTACTTGCACTTTTCAAAATATTTACATTTTTATACCCTATATTTCTTTCAACAGCTGAATTAATATATTCCTCCCATTCTTCATGGGTGATCATATCAAATTGTCCTCGCATAATGTCCAAGTCAGTAGGATCATTAAGGTCATATTCAGGCATAACCAACGATATTTAGATTCACCATTTGATTATAGGTTGTTTTTAAGATTAAGTAAAAAAACAACCAGTTAATTTAAACCTAAAATTAACATTTTCAAATTGATGCTTGATTTATTAAATATACATGTATTTTTAAAAGATAAATTCTGGTTATGAAATTGTTTATCAGTTTAACGCTCTGTTTATTCTTTTTCGGTCTTGGGTGTAAACAGACTGAGACCTCAGAAATAATTAACGATTTTACCTTAATTAATTATTTACAAAAGGGATTAATGAACACAGTTTCGGAAGACTTGTTCACACCACCTGTTGCCAGCAGAATATATGCCTATTCGCATCTAGCAGGTTATGAAGCATTAAGGCACTATCATCAAACGTATAAAAGCTTCAGCGAATTAGTAGCTGGCCTAGATGTTGAGGTAAACCAAGATGCGCAAGGCCTTCCACAAGCTGCATTTATTGAGTCTTTTTGTCTTACAGCTAATCATCTTGTTTATAGGGATTATATGATTCAATCTTTGAAAGAACGAGTCGTCAATTATTTTGCAATAGATACATTAGATGAGGCCTATTTAATGGGTGGAGCAGTCGGGCGAAATATTGCGAATCAAGTAATTCAACGAGCAGATAATGATGGTTACCTTCAAACCAGAACACTACCAAAGTATATGCCGAATGAGCATCCTGGAAGTTGGCAAGCTACGGCGCCAACATTTGGAGAAGCCCTTGAGCCCCACTGGCCCAAACTAACTCCTTTTATTGTTGATTCAGCAAGCCAATTCAGATCAAAATTGCCAATAACGTTTAATGCAGATCGGGGATCCGCATTTTATCGGGAAGCTGAAAAAGTTCAGGGTTATGTGGCAAGAGCTGATGAAGACAGTGTGGCAGTAGCACTTTATTGGGATTGCAATCCTGGACCGACTATGCTGGATGGACATTTTATGCAAGTTCGAAAGCAAAATACGCCTGCAGGGCATTGGTTAGGAATCGTATCACAGATGTGCCAAATGCATAATATGTCCTTGATGGATGCTGCTCAACTTTATACTAAAGTTGCGTTGGGAATAGCTGATGGGTTTATTTGTGCCTGGGATACAAAATATGCTTATGACCTTTTAAGGCCGGAGACTTATATTAATACCTATATAGACAGTGATTGGAGGCCCAAATTGGAATCGCCCTTGTTTCCAGAATATAGTTCGGCACACAGTATTGTTTCTGCGGTTGCAGCAACTATATTGACTGATGCCCTGGGGGAATCTGTCAGCTTTACAGACTCCACCAATGTAAAATTCGGCTTACCAGTCAGATCATTTAATAGTTTCTGGGAAGCTGCCAACGAAGCGGCTACCAGTAGATTACTAGGTGGTATTCACTACCCATTTGCCTGCCAAGATGGTATCATCCAGGGAAAGGAAATCGGAGCATATCTGTTAAATGAGTTTTAATGATTTGGAATTTACTTGGATGCCAGGCATAGCAGGAGTCTGGTGATTCAGTTTATTTTTTCATTCTTAATGGTCATAATGCTTAAAGTGCTACTATTACTGGCAATTATAATTCTACCATCGCCTAGTCTTTCCAGTGCTTTAATCGGAGCGTGTATATCAAGAATTTTGGTGTCAACTGAATCAAATGTCTTATCGGGATTTTGTATCAACAATACTAGTTTTCCATCAATAGAACCATATTCATAATGATTGCTATTGGACCCACCTCCTAACAATAAATCAAGTCTTCCGTCTTGGTTGAAATCGTATATGACCATATCGTTCACGGGCATCGTTTGGGCATCAAGCGGTAATATGTGTTTGTTCCATTGTCCTTTACCCTTGTTTTCAAACCAACACGTTCGCATTTCATAGACACGGAGTAGGTCTGCAGATCTTTTAATTTCCGGATTGAACATGTTGGCATAAGTAGCCTTTCCAAAAGATTCGAATGAATAGTATTGATTATTAAATCCAGGCATTTGACTACAGAAAAGATCTCGATTGGCAAATGGTCCATTGATGCCATATGTATACTTAAATAAAACAGGTTCTCGCTGACCATTTTGGTCAAAGTCATGAATCAAAAGTGACATGGGTTGATCATCAGATGCCTGGAAAATTGAATTTAAACCGTGATTTCCTGCAATGAGATCTTGATCTCCATCGCCATCGATATCTGCCGTTTTTATCACTTGCCACCATCCTTCTATATCTGGCAGGATTGGCTGATTCAGTTTAAATGTTCCTTCCTGGTTGAACAGCGTATATAAACCATTCCACTCAGTAGCAATAACTAGATCATCCCATTTATCGCCATTGATATCGGCAAAAGTCGCGGAGGTAATTCTCAAACCTAAATAGGCCAATACCTTTTCTGGAGCTGGTATAAAGCCTTCTGATCTATTTATATATAAAAATGATTGTGGATTTACGGTGAAGTCCCCTGGTACGATACACGACCCTTTAAAATAGTCTGTGTCGCCATCTTGATCGAAATCACTACTAGCCAGGCAACTAGTGCTAGAAGTATTTTGAGGCAGTAAATTTGATTTGGTGAACGACCCAGTTCCATTATTAATATATAACCGGTCACTATAGTGCACGGACCCTTGCTTAATTTCGTTACTGCCACTTGAAACCAGAAGATCCTGTGAATTATCACCATTAGCATCAAGAAACACAGCTTTCACATCTTCTGCGAATAAATCATCTTTCCAGGGCTGACTTTTATTCAATGAAAATGAAGTGTTTGTATTTTGAATAAATAGTTTACCTGCCTGTCCAGAGCTACCTCCAATATAAATATCCTCAAGATCATCATGGTTGACATCTGCTATTGCCAGGGCAGGTCCTTGTTTTGAATATTGTTGTAAAAGCAATCGCTCTTGTTTAAAGTCATTAAACGATTTCTCCACATGCTTAAAATCAAGCGTAAGGACTTCATCAAAATAGGTATGAATCCTAGCGGGCAATGATGGGTTGGGTAGAGACTGTTGTTTTATTTCAAGTACTTGATCTGGTATTACAGATTGAAGAAGTGTTGACGAACCATCGGACCATAAGATCATGATTTTGTCAATTATGCTGTCCTGAACACCTATGCAAATCGATTGATCCGGCATCGAATGAAATCCACGTTGACTTGATATGTACCTAGTCTGGGTTAAGTCACCTTGGGTTACTTTGATTGTGGCACCGATGGCATGTGTATTTTTATTAGCGCCGGTCAGTTTTATTTTTATATAATGAAAATCAGGTTTGATGTTCACCAGGTTTCGAAACAAGGAAGGTGTTTCATCAATATTGTTCCAAACCAAGTCAAGATCACCATCATTATCAAGATCACCATAGGCAGCTCCACGTGTATGAGTAGGATCGTCTAGATTCCAGCGTTTTGTTACTTCTTCAAAACGATACCCGTCCACATTTTGATACATAAAATTCGGAGAAACAAAAGCAGGCGCCAGATCAGGATTTATAGTAGATTGTACCGCTGGATTTGCCATCTCTGTATATTTGTCGCCAACATTTTTTTTCACAAAATCCATGTTGGTCATGTCTCTGCGGATTCCATTGGCAATAAATAGATCCTCCTTACCATCCATATCAGCATCAAAAAAGAGTGCTCCCCAGCTCCATTCTGTAGCATAGACATCCGATAGTAGCCCAATCTCTTGCATTGCTTGTCCTTTCACATTGTGAAAAAGCATGTTCCGTGTGAATTGCGGATAACCCATCCGATGCAATCGATCGTAAATTTCAGGAGAAAATGGTACAAGGTTGGTTTTTTGTCTTTCATATTTGTGGGGCATCATTTCTCCTACAAATAGATCTGGATACCCATCATTATTTACATCGCCCACATCTGATCCCATGGATGACATGGGTGTTTTTGAAAAATAATCTTTAAGAGATTCCTTGAAAGTTCCATCCCGTTGATTAATATAAAGGAAATCCCTTCCAAAAAAATCATTGGCTACATAGAGATCAGGCCAGCCATCTTGGTTGATATCCAGTAGGGTAGTGCTTAGACTCAAATTACGTTCAAACAAAATGCCGGCTTGATCACTCACATCTACAAAACTGTCCGAACGGTTTTCATATAGGCGATCACTTAATACTTGATGGGCAGGAGGCTTGTCGTAATAGGCAAAATTAAATGCAGCACCTGTTTCTGGGAGTTGTGCAAAATAGACATCTAAATCTCCGTCCAGATCAAAGTCAAAAAATTGTGCACTGGAGGTGAGGCCTATCAAATCTAATCCATAAACTTTGGCTTGCTCTTTAAAAGTACCGTCTTGTTGGTTAATGTATAATAAGTTTTTTCCGTAATCCGTAAATTGGTTATTGTCATCCAGGAATAATCCACTTTTACAAATAAAAAGATCGAGCCACCCATCTCCATTTATATCAATCATATTAACACCTTCTGAATGCGCTATTCCTTCGCCAGCATCATTTATTCCAGCATTTTTAGTAATATCTGTAAATGAGAAATCTCCATTGTTTTTGTAAAGTCGGCTGTTTTGATAACCTCCTGAAAAAAATAAGTCTGACCATCCATCCTTATCTATATCACCAATAACCACACCTGCAGCACCTGAAAGCAATCCCGTTTTATCAATTTGTTGATCAACTGTCTCGAGCTTGAAGTCTATTTTCGTTTGACTAAGAGGGATTGATTCGAACAATGAGTTTACTTGCTCTGGTAAAGGTAATTTTTGATTACCAGGTTGACAACCAACAACTATCAAGCAGATAAAAGGAATTAAGAAGCCAGCATTCTTCATTTCTAAATTATAATCCAGCGTAAATATAATGAAAGGAAATCCGGATTCAGATAAAATCTAATCATTGAATTGTTTAATCTTCACCTACCTCTACTAGATTATAAATACTTTGCCAGCTCCTGGTAAAGTTGATCACCTGAGCTGGGACGGGGTGCATTTTTATTTACCACTTTTCCAGACCGGTCAACAATAATGTAAGTAGGTAATAAAATACCTTTTCTGCCATTACTGACTCGAGCAAATTTTTCGCGAATATCATTTTGAATCGGTGGATAGGCAAATGCATGAAATCCGGTTAAGTTATTTTGATTAATGAACGACTTCCATTTATCTTCCTGACCGGGACGATCGTAAGACAGGTAGACTAGTTCTACATCTTTATTTTTTATATAGGACTTTAATCCTTCCTTATAGGTAAACTGTCTTTTACAAGGACCACACCAGGTAGCCCAAAGGTCAACATACAGAACCTTGCCTCTGAAAGGTTCTATAACTTCCTGAAAAGATCTAAAGTTTTCATAATTATCAAGGTAATTAATGGAATTATGAGCACTCATTACTTTTGATTCACTTCCTCTGCATGAAAGCAATATAATTGAAATACTCGCCAGGGCCAATAATTTAAAAAATTTCATTTATGACAATTTTAGGATTATTCGGATGATCTGCAAAATATTAAAAGTAAAGAGTAATGCGGATGAGCCTAAACGTATTTAAATAATTATTAACACGTTTTATGGAAGATGATATGAAAAGGGAAAAGTACTGATCCGAATATTTTTAATACACAGTATGGATATGATCTTACACTTATCTAACTATCTATACATTCGGATCAGTCTCACAAGAATTTGTATGAAATATGAATATAAAATTTCTACAAAATCAATCACTAACTTAAATTCATACTGTAGACGTTATTGCAAAATGAATGCCACATTTTATTAGATAAAATATTTTTTTGTAGAAACGAATTCCACACGTGTAAAAAAATGCTTCTCCTCTTGAAACACCATTTACTTAAGATATAATCCTTTCCAAGAAAAATACATTGTTTGAATTAAACCTCTGGCTATCAGAAAGACTACTAGAGCAGACCAAAGGTTATTCATGGATGGAGTGATAAAAGAATAAAACCCGATATATATTACTAATGAAATAATCATACTATTACGCATGGCTACCGAAGCGGTTAGACCAATAAAAACTCCATCCCATATATAACTTGCAAATGCTATTAAAGGAACAATCCACATCCAGTGTAAATAGGACTTTCCTGCCAAAATTACCCCGTTGTCTCGTGTAAATAATTTCAAGATCTCTTCTCCTCCCAAGCCATAACCTATGGCAAAAATAACGGATAAAAGGATACCCCAAAAAAATGATTTTTTAATTGCTTTTTTGGCTTGCGGAAATTCCTGGCTACCTATATATTTTCCTACCACACTTTCTGCAGCATAAGCAAATCCATCAATGGCATAGGACAACCAATTAATGAATTGAAGCAAAATCACGTTTACGGCTAATAAGTTTGAACCGAACTTCGCCGATTGACTATAGAAATAGCCAAAACTAAATGTAAGACAAAGAGTACGAATGAAAAGATTGGTATTTACATTTAAAAATCGTCTGAATGCAGCAATTGCAAACAATGACGTTGGATGTAGTTGCAGGATTTGTTTTTTATATCGATAAAGTATTAAGGCAATACTCAATATTAATCCGCTATACTGAGCTATGACAGTACTCCAAGCAACTCCTTGAACGTCCCATTCATAAACCATAATAAATAAGTAGCTTAGTACAATATTAATTGTATTAATCAGGATCGTAATGACCAGTGGATAAAACGCATTTTGCAAGCCAAAGAACCATCCAAGTAAGGTATAAAGAAGCAGTGATGCTGGCGCAGCCCAGATGCGTATGTAAAAGTATTCTTCAACAAGAACTATCTGAGCCTGAGGAACATTCATCAACTTGATCCCAAGACTGATTAAAGGGACTTGAAATAATATAATTAGAAAAGCGAGAATCAAACTGATTAATACGGCTCTTCCTAAAGTGGAAGCAATTTCCTTATCATCACCTTTTCCAAAAGCTTGGGCAGTCATTCCCGTGGTACCCATGCGCAAAAAACCAAAATTCCAATAGATGAAATTGAAAATCATACTAGCCAATCCAACTGCACCAATATGGAGAGGAGAAAGTCTGCCCATCAAGGCAGTGTCTACAGTGGATAGTAGTGGGATGGATACGTTGCTGATGATATTTGGAACTGCTAGACGCAGTATTTCCCTATTCATCTGGTAAAATTGATTAAAAAATATTATATTTTTTGGTAATGTGTTAAATTTGCAATTTATTTGGGGAAAATGGCGTTTATTTAAGTTGAATCCTTGGAAACCTAAGGATCCTATCTTATTAATATGAAAGTAGGGATTTTATTCGGTGGACCATCTCGAGAGCGAGAAATTGCCTTTGCTGGGGGTAGAACGATATTTGATAACTTGAATAAATCCTTATTTGAAGCGATTCCTATTTTTATTGATTCTTATAAAAACTTCATTTTACTAGATTGGTCATTTATTTACAAGGGCAGTATACGTGATTTTTATCCACCAGTTTCCCATTTGCCAAAAAGTGATCATGACTATCAGTTGTATGTTGAAAGTATTCCTGAACCCGATGAGTGGGATAAAATGATCAAGGAGGTAGGCCGAATGGTACATCCTACAGAATTGAAAGAACTTATAGATTTCGCTTTTCTGTCTTTGCACGGGGAGTTTGGGGAAGACGGACAATTGCAGGGGTTGTTGGAAAGTTTCGCTATACCTTATAGCGGAAGTGGAATCAAACCATGCACGATAGGAATGGATAAATCATTCCAAAAGAAAATGATGATCGGAGCTGGATTTTCCAGCAAACCAATGATCACAATTGAACGCGCAGCCTGGAATAAAACCACTTATCAAAAGTGGTTTGAGCAGAGTAGGGAAAAGGTGCGATTACCATTAGTAATTAGACCAGCTAATCAAGGATCTTCGATTGGTGTTTCTATTTTGGACCTTGACGATCTCAATCAATTTATTGAGGCAGTCAATAAGGCCTTTTTCAAAATAGAATTGGATTTAACCAGTTGGAATAAAATGGATAAAGCAGATAAGCTTCAAATGCTCAAAGCCTTTACAGATTTGCGCAGTAGTTTGGGATTTCCAATTCTTGTGTCTGGGCAATTTTTTAAACATCCTGATCAGTTATTAAAATTCCTGGAAACACATTTTCAAAGTGATAATCAAACTGAACCTTTAGAATTGGTTAGTGTTTGGACTGAGCAGAAAGTAGTGGTTGAAGGATTTATTGAAGGTAGAGAATTTTCATGTATCGTAATAAAGGATGAGCTTAATCAAGCAGTTGCTTTGCCACCTACCGAAATTATCAAAGGCGCCGAAGTGTTTGATTATCGCTCTAAATATTTGCCAGGTTTATCAAGGAAAGAAACGCCAATAAAAATTAAGCAGTCGGCAATTCAATCGATTAGGAAAGAGTGCGAACGATTATTCGAGTTCTTCGAATTTGATGTTTATGCTCGCATTGACGGATTTATTACAGAGAGTGGAGAGATCTATCTTAATGATCCAAACACGACTTCAGGCATGCTGCCTTCTTCATTTTTCTTTCATCAGGCAGCGGAGATCGGATTAAATCCTTCTCAGTTCATCACCTATATTATCCGTACGTCATTAAAAGATAGGATTGATTCAAAAATGGTCCTCAATAATTGGGAAATGGATTTAGAGAAACTGGATTTGGCGATCATCAATCTGCATCAGGATGATCTGAAGAAAAAGAAAGTAGCCGTTATTTTTGGAGGATATTCGTTTGAAAGGCATATCTCTGTCGAAAGTG
>JAHEJC010000333.1 GCA_024639065.1 Lewinellaceae bacterium
CCTAATTTAGTTAATTTTATTCCAATCATTTAGGGGGTTAGGATGTTACCTTTTACCTTTAACCTTTAACCTTTTACCCTTTACCACGCACCACGCACCACGTACCTCACACCTCGTTCTTTGTACCTGATACTTCAAGACTTTCTCCCTCCGACAAAACGATAAACTGATCGCTGATTTCCCGGTATTCCGGCAGTCCTTGCAACTCTTCCACTGGTCCGTTTTGGCCATCTAAGGCCAGCGGAAAGGTACCATAATGGCAGGCAATCGACTGCTTAGATCGGACATCGTGATGTATTTGGATGGCTTGAGCTGGGTCACAGTGAATAGGGCTCATAAACCATCTGGGGTGGTAAGCGCCGATAGGAATGATACTTAGATCAAATGGGCCTAGTCGTTCCCCAATCTGTTTGAACAAGTTACCGTATCCTGTATCGCCGACATAGTATATTTTTAATTGTTCCGTTTGGACTAGAAAGCCACACCAGAGGGTTCGGTCTCGATCAAACATACCCCGAGCTGAAAAATGCTGAGATGGAGTTGCAGTAATTTCAAGTCCGGATAATGTTACGGATTCCCACCAATCAACTACATGCAAATTGCTCAATCCTTCTTTTCTTAGAAACAAATCAACACCTAATGGGCAGACTATTTTTGGTCCGAATTCACTAGCCATTTTTTTCAGTGTCGACAAATCTAAATGATCATAATGATTATGAGAAATTAAAATCAAATCAATCGAAGGGAGAGCTTCCATATGGATTCCAGGTGGCCGCATTCTTTTGGGGCCTATCCATTGTAATGGACTAGCATATTCACTCCATACCGGATCAGTCAAAATATTCAACCCATTGACTTGGATTAAAAAACTGGAATGATTGACATAATACAGTCGAGCCTTCCCTTGTTCATTAAAAGCTTCAATTTGTTGGCTAATTCCAGATGCATCAACATACTCCCATTTCGGCCTTTTCTCCCCAGTGCTAATCCATTTGAAAAACTCTTTTAATCCTTTGGCTTTTACACCTCCGTAGTTGATGAACTGTTTGCCATCAAAATGGTCAGAAACTGGACCTTTATATGCCGGAGCAGAGAATAACCAACCTCCAAAGATCATGCTGACTAGAAATACTAGAATTATGGTTAAAAAAATAATAGCTATCATTTTTTACGGTTAAATTTTCAAATAGATCAAAACTATTGGTGCTATACGCTTGCTATTTGTAATTGCCCATTTTGTCTACATCAGGTATTTAGACTAAATGAACTAATTGGTGGCCTATTTTACCAAGAGATTAAACTTAAATCGGACAAATTTGCAATAAAATAATTCTTTAATATCAAAAGCATATCAACAATTTGATTTAATAGCAAATGAACCTTTGACAAAATGTTGAAATTACGCGTAGGAATTACTTGAGAATATTTCAATTTCAGTGGACCATTTGGTTACAAGAACTGGAAAGGTCATAGAAAATTTAAGGCGTGTTAGCATCAATTTGTTGAAGCCAAATAGGGGACCTTTATGAGAAAAGGAAACCTTATAAACCATTGAATGTTAGTTTTTTTGTTTTTATTCTTTTCTGGCCACTTATGTGTGATCTGGATTACAGACTAAGCTCCGTTTAGGCTATAGATTTGTAACATGATAGCAAAAGTCAAGCGCTTCTTTCGTCTACAAAAGGATGAGGAAACTGAAATGAAAGAAATATTTTCGAATTCAAATCCGACCTACATAGATGTACGCGAACCTTCTGAGTTTTTGATGGGCCATGTTGGAAATGCAATTAATATTCCTTTAGGCTCTATTTCGGAAAAATTGGATGAAATCAGAAAATTACCGCTTCCAATTATACTGTATTGTAGAAGTGGAATTCGCAGTGCTCAGGCTTTGGGCTTGTTAAAAGCCTATGGGATCACTGATGCACACAATGGAGGTGGACTGGCTGAAGTGGTCGTTTATCAGAAAAAATATATGAACACATAACAAAATTTTATTAACCATAAAAAAATCAAAATGGAGAACGGAACTAAAACCATCATGCCACGGATCGGTGATAAAGCACCTGAATTTGAAGCAATGACCACCATAGGAAAAATTAAATTTTCTGAATTTATTAAAGGTAGCTGGACTATCCTATTTTCGCATCCAGCCGATTTTACCCCTGTATGTACGACTGAAATGTCGGGATTTGCGTTAGAAAAAGACTTCTTTAAAAAGCATAAAACTAAGTTGATCGGTTTGAGTATCGATAGTATTCATTCTCATCTGGCTTGGGTAAATAATGTAGAAAGCAATTTAAACGTATATATGGATTTTCCTATAATTGCGGATTTGGATATGAAAGTGGCGAGCCTTTTTGGTATGCTTCATCCAGGAGAAAGCCAAACGGCAGCCGTAAGGGCCGTATTTTTTATAGATCCCAATGGAATAATTAGGTTGATAATGTATTACCCCTTAAATGTGGGACGGAATATGAAAGAAATCCAGCGCGTATTGATTGCATTACAAACCGCTGATAAATATAAGTGTGCATTACCATTAGATTGGAAACCAGGTGATAAAGTCATCGTGCCTCCCCCCAAAACACTTAAAGAAATGGAAACAGTGATAGCGGATACAGAACTGGAAAAAGTTGATTTTTATTTAGCCAAGAAAGAGTTGCGGAATTAGTTAACCGTACGAATTTGGAGACAGTCTGCACGCTGTCTCACAAATTTTATTTAAAGCAAATAAAAGAGATTAGCGATGAAAAAAATGATGTCTTATATAAGTTTTTTTGGATTAATCTTAATCGGACAATTTGGTATAGCTCAATCAAGTCAAATGCTATCCGATTCAGAAAAGGAAGACCTTGCGTTTTTACTCGAAGAAGAAAAATTGGCTAGAGATATTTATGTAGTATTTCATGAAGAATGGGGTTTAAGAGCATTTGACAATATCAGTAAAGCGGAACAAAAGCATATGGACAAATTGCATAATTTGGCGGTTAAACATGGATTAGCAATTCCTTACAGTATTCAAAAAAATCAGCCAGGAACTTTTGATAATGAAGTTATTCAATCGCTGTACGATGAATCGATAGTCTCCGGAAGGAATTCAATAGTGGAGGCTTTAAAGTCAGGTGTGGAAATTGAAGAAACGGATATCTCGGATTTAATCACAGCGCTAGAAAATACAAAGAATCCACAACTGCAAAAGGTTTATACAAACCTAAAAGAAGCTTCAGAAAGACATCTGCAAACCTATGTCAAAAATCTTACCAAAAGAGGCGTTGAATATTCATCTGAATATTTGGCTGCTAACGGACAAAATGGAAATGGCAAAGGACTTATAAACAAAGCATGTAAAGCAGGTAAAGAAGCTGGAGCCGCATGTTGTAAAAACTCAAAATCAGCTTCAGCCAGTATTGATTCTAAAGCAAATAGTAATGGAAATCAGAAAGCAGCTTGCTGCTCAGATAGTAAGGTGAAAGCAGCTTGCAAGAATGCAAAGGCCCAGCCGTAGAATATAAGCAGGATTTTTTATAAAAAAGGAAAAGCATTTAGCTTTTCTTATTCTCCAGACAGGAAAGTATCACGGTTTTAGAAATAGGACCGTGAACTTTTTTGCTATCTTTTTGAATCATTAAATATGAAGCATTCTATTGTATTAATCATCCTAATAGGCATACTCTTTTTAGCTTCTTGCACTCAGGAAAAGCGAGATAAACCGGTTATTGATAACAAATTAATTGACCAACAATATTTAAATAAAGGAAAAGAAATTGCGAGTGCTACTTTTAACGCACTGAGTGCAAAACTTCAAGCAGCTATCAAAGAGGGCGGTATAAAAAACGCAATAGAATATTGTAATCTGGCCGCTCTCCCTGTCGTGGATAGTTTGTCAGCAGTACATGGAGCCAATATACGTCGTACAAGTCTTAAAGTGCGTAACCCACAAGATGCACCGACTGTTTTGGAGAAAGAAATATTAACCCAATTGCATAACCAAGTTGATAATTTGGAATCTATTGGTCCACAAATAGAAAGAACCGCTGACCAGTTCCATTTTTTTGCCCCCATAACAGTGAACGCATTTTGTCTTCAGTGTCATGGAATAATAGGAAAGGACTTGACTACTGAAAATTATAGCTTGATCAAAGAACAATATCCCGAAGATCAAGCAACTGGTTATGTCGAAGGAGATTTGAGAGGCATGTGGAGCATTGCCTTTGTCGAGTAAGTTTGATTTTTTAAAAATTGAATGTTGACGGTATGGTCTATTCAGGTAATGAATAGGCAATTACATAGTCCCCGAGTTTTGTTCCGGCTCGACCATGCCCACCGGCTGCAATAACTACATATTGCTTGCTCTCCGCATTAATACGGTAAGTCATAGGTGTTGCTTGTCCACCTGCAGGGAGCCGATCTTCCCAGACTTTTTCACCGGTGTAAATATCAAATGCGCGAATATAATTATCTAAAGAAGCGGCAATAATTATAAGTCCACTCTTCGTAATGATAGGTCCACCTAAATTTGGCACTCCATAATTTATTTTTAATGGTAGTGGAGCTAGATCACGAACAGTGCCAAAAGGAATCTGCCACATAATATCACCAGTTTTCAAGTCGATGGCAGCCAAAGTACCCCAGGGCGGCTTAGTACAAGGCAACCCTAGAGAGGAAAGTAAGGGATATCGTACCATGCTATAGGGAGTTCCGGTTTGTGGGGTAACTTCCAAATCAGGATTTTCATCCAGAACACGTTCATAATCTTTTGATGGAATTAATTCAACTACCCATGCTAAATCCATCACATTGGCAACCATGATTTGTCTCTCCTGATCCACTGCGATCCCTCCCCAATTAGATCCTCCACTATTACCTGGATACATCAATGTTGGTTGTCCTAACTTTGGTGGTGTGTATGCGCCTTGATAGAACAGTTGTTCAAGTTTTTTCCTGCAATCACTTTTTAATCCTAAAGGGCCCCAAGCATCTTCTGAAGTTAGGTTATGTCTGATTAACGGTAATGGTTTTACAGGGTAGGGTTGCGTAGGAGATGTGTATTCACCTGGAATGTCAGTCTGAGGGACAGGTCGCTCTTCAATGGGAAAAATGGGTTCTCCTGTATCGCGATTAAGTATAAAAAATAAACCCATTTTGGTAGCTTGGATCACCGCGGGTATCTGAGTTCCATCATGCTCAATCTCTGTAAGCGTGGGCTGAGCTGGAACATCAAAATCCCATAAATCATGGTGTACCGTTTGATAATTCCAAATTACCTCTCCCGTTTTCGCATGTAAAGCTACAATTGAGCTTCCGTAAAAGTCTATACCGTTTCTCAGACCTCCATAATAATCCGGAGACGGATTTCCAGTAGGGATAAATACCATCTGTCTCTCTGCATCAACGGAAATTGGTGCCCATACATTGGGTGTACCCAGTAAGTATCCTCCTGAGGATAAGTTAGCCGTTCTATCTAATGTATCTGGAGGAGAAAGATCCCAACTCCAGGTCAAATCACCATTCCGCACATTAAACCCTCGTACCACTCCACTATGGATATCGATGCGCATGTTATCTGCAACCGCTGAGCCTACAATAACTATGTCGTCCACAATTGCCGGAGGAGAAGTAATTTGGTATTCTCCCAACCATTCCTCTTTACCAGCATCACCTTTCAGATCGATCTGACCATCATCTGTTCCAAAATCCACACAAGGTTTACCTGTCAAGGCATCCACTGCAATTAACCGCCCATCATTAGTTGCCATGAATATTCGTGATCCGCACAGCCGATCCATATTTACCGTGTCCCTCCAATAAGATACGCCCCGACATATTAGCTGATTGGGATAATGACCGCTTAAATCAATGGTTGGATCATACGTCCAAATTTCAGCTCCAGTTTCTGGATTCAACGCAATAATCCTGTTGAAAGGAGTGGGAAAATATAATATGGTGTCAATAAGAATCGGCGTAGCTTCAAAAGCAGATTTTGCATTTACCTTAGTTTTGTCTCCTGCAACATCACCTGTGCGATAAGTCCAAGCTTTTTTTAAATAAGAAACATTATCCTTATTGATCTGGTCTAAATCTGTATACCTTTCACCACCTAAATTTCCACCATAAAATGGCCAATTATCAGTAGGACCATCATAGTCAGTAGGACCTGAGTACCTGCATGAGATTAGGCAAATAAATAAAATAAAAATTTTGAATTTCATAAAATAAATAAAAGAAAAAAGAATATTAATCATCTATTTAAATCCGAAGATAAATTTCCTGGCACTTGGCATTATTATAGGAAATAAAATACCAAAAATATCAAGGTTGCTTCTGATAAATTTCGACAGCTTCGAGTGGCCTGCCAGGCCACTTGTAATGTTATTTATTCGATGGACAGTCTTTTCTAAATAAGGCCTTCTTAACAGGTCATATTCACTTAATCTATTTTCATGTAGTAGTCGACTGGCAATAAATGCATCTTCTATACCTAAATTCATTCCTCTTGCTCCGACGGGTGAGTGTAAATGCGCTGCATCGCCAATAAGAACTGCTCGGTCTATGACCAATCTTTTGGATACCTTGTGGTGAATTCTATATTTTGATTCCCAAATAATCTTTCCGGTTTTTGATTTCTTGGGCAGATAATTTAATAAGGATTTTAAATTACCGGCAACTCTCCATATATTATCTTCAAGTCTAATCATGATCATTCCACCGTCATTAAATAATCTGAAGTGCCCTTGGTCATTGTTCAATACCGTATCCAGTTCAATGTCATATAGTTCCCATTCTTCATCATATCGAAATCCTTTGTAATCAATATTTAGTTGTTCTCTAGTTTTACTATGCCCTCCATCGGCACCTATTAGGTAATCGAAATTCGATTTGAAGATATTGCCATCATTAATCTTGACTTCATAACCAGGATCATTGGATTTGAACGACTCAAAATTAGTGTTGTATTCTACATGGATATTTCGTTTTTGCAATTCGTCTAATAATATCTCTTCAGATAATTTTTGGGGTAGTATGAGCAGGAAAGGGTGCTTCTGTTTTGTTTTAGAAAACTCATTTTTGTAAATCAACTTGTCTGCTTTCCAAATATTCACAGCACTCATTTTCCTACCATTGTCAAGAAATCGATTCGTTATATTATAAGGACTAAAAATTTCAAGAGTTCTTGGATTAATCGCAAGCGCCTTGGAATGTTCACTAATTTCATTTTTCATATCAATTATTCTTGGTGTATAACCAAGTTCGCTTAAGAATATAGCCATAGAAAGGCCCGATGGACCAGCACCGACTATTAGAATTTTTTTACTTTTATTCATTAGTCCAAATAGGATTTAGTTGTGATTACTCGCCATAATTATATTGTCATTTTCCAAACAATTGGGTAAAGAATACAATATTTTGTTTGCTTCCAGCAGCATTGGTTTGGGAACTTCTTAAAATTTGGAATTAAGTCCATGCCTATTTCATTTTTATTAAAAGCAT
>JAHEJC010000334.1 GCA_024639065.1 Lewinellaceae bacterium
ATGGAGACCAAAGAATAGATATTCTATCTTCAGAATTCGGAAAATTTCTAGGCGGGCTGTATTTATATTTACAAGATGAGTCAGGTAATTACCAGCGGAAGACCATATACAATGGACCAGGCGCTATTACCACCATTATTAGAGATGTAAATAATGATGGCTTACCTGATATCTATGCATTAATTTCTCAAGGCAATGAAGGCATATACTTATTTACGAATATAGGTGAAGGCGATTTTAATGGTAAGAAAATCTTGGAATTTCCACCCTATTATGGGTCGGTGCATATGACCATGATCGATTTTGATCAAGATAGTATAGAGGACATTATTTATACCAATGGTGATAATGGAGACTTTGGTAATATTGTAAAGCCTTTTCACGGAATTCGACTTTTTAAGGGGAAAGGATCGCAGGAATTTGAAGAAGCTTGGTTCTACCCTCAACAAGGAGCCTATAAGACCCAGGTAGTAGATTTTGATCAGGATGGTGATCTGGATATTGCAGCAATCGGATTTTTTGCCTATGGTACAGTGCTCGAAAAAGAAGGGTTTCTATATCTTGAAAATCTTGGCTCACCTAATGGTAGGATTTCATTTAAAACGTACTCTTTCCAAGAAGCATCAGCCAGTAGTTTTATGGTTATGGATGCTGGAGACATTGATGATGATGGAGACATTGATTTGATCCTTGGTGCATCTACAACCCTAATGTCCACTAGTGAAATGGTAGGACAATTATTTAATTGGGAGTCTGTCGGAGGGGCTGTCGTTTTGCTTGAAAATACATTGAAATAACAACTATTTTCGATATTATGGTAACCATTAAAAATATGAGATGAGTTGTAAAAAGCAATTGCTGGGATGATCAGAGTAGTTAATCCTGCTTAATCATTTGCTTGCTTTAAAGCCTTGTTGATCGCTGGAATTATTTTATGTAAATCACCTATAATTGCATAATCTGCCTTAGAAACTATTGGAGCTTCTGCGTCTGTATTGATGACTATGATTTTTTTAGAACTTTTACAACCTACCCAATGTTGGATGGCTCCACTTATACCACAGGCTATGTAGAGATCAGGTGCAACTCGCGCACCGGTCTGACCGACTTGATCAGCATGCGGTCTCCATCCATGGTTGGTTACTACACGAGAACAGCCTACAGCTCCTCCCAGTAATTCTGCAAGTTCATCTAAAGAGTGAAAACCCTCTTTGCTTCCCACGCCTCTTCCACCGCCAACTACTACATGAGCATCAGTCAATATTACTTTACCCTCCTCCGGAGCCAAATTGTCCACAACTTTTCCGACAAAATCTTGATCTTCAAGATCTACGTTCCATTCTGATATTTTAACCGCGGACTCTTCCAACTCTCCTTTTACTGTATAGAGATGTTGTGCAATTGTCAATAAGTAGGTTGCACTTTTGAGCACTGCCTCTTCCAACAAACTACCTCCCCAACGAATTCTAGTTACGAGGCAGTTATTTTCTTTGATTTGAATTTTTGTACAATTCGCAGCCATAGGTAAATTTAATTGAGCTGCTATGTGAGCTAAAATTTCATTTCCCCGCTCTGATCCAATAGCTAAAATTACATCCGGTTTAATTGAATGAGCAAGTTGGATAATAGATTTTGCCCAAGCAGCCGGTGCATAATCCACAAGTTCATTATGTAATAATAAATGAGCTACTTCAACACCATATTTACCTAAACCATTGCAAATGGACCGACCATTTTCTCCAACAATTGCAACTTCCACACGGTCAATACTTTTTGCGAGAGATAATATTTCCAGTGATTGATGATTCAAAGTACCCTGATTGTGTTCAATTATTGCTAGGATCATATTTCTATTGAATTAATTAATCTGCTGATTTTTATTTGTGGATAAAACCTAATTCCTTTATAATGCTCAAAAGTTTGGGGACAGCCTCAACACCATGCCCCAATATTTCTACATGACTGCCCAGCTCCGGAGGGGAGACAAATTGTTTAGTTTCTATCCCTCCAGGTAGTTTGATTGGTTCAATTATTTCGATTTGTTTGCGTTTCGCCCGCATACGTCCTGGTAAAGAAGGGTAACGTGGGAGATTAATTCCTTCTTTTAAGGAAACCACAGCCGGTAGAGGTATTTTAAATATTTCCATTCCTCCAAAAGCCTCCCTTCCAGCAGTGATCTGGCCCTCATCTATTTCAATTGATTTAACTCCAGTGAGACAGTGGTGGTTTAAAGCATAAGCTACTCGTATGGCGACCTGGTATCCACCATAGTCTGCGGACTCATTGCCAAAAAGTAATAAATCGAAATCTTTTGATTTAACTGCATCAGATATGGCATTAGAGGTAGCCATTGGATCCCATTCTTTTCCATCTGTTTGTAACAATATGGCTTCATCTGCACCCATGGCCATAGCGTATCGTAATTGTTCTGAAGCGAGACTGCCTCCAAGGGTCAATACGGTTACTGTCCCTCCAAATTTTTCTTTTACACGAATAGCTTCTTCAATTGCACATTCCTCATGCGGACTGATAGTGAATCCAAGATTTTTAGTGACTATTTCTTGTTTGTCTTCAGATAAAACAATTCGTGTTCCCGGTGAAGGAACTCTTTTTATACAAACCAATATATTCATATCTTCTGCTTACGAGTTTTGATTAGGATTTTATTCTGCTATCATCCGGATCAAAATAAGGCTTGCTACCAGCAATTTCAACCGTAACCGGATAACTTTCTGCCATATAATACACCAATAATTTGGTTCCGGGTTTAGCATATTCGACAGGTAAATAGGCCATCAATAAATATTTGCCTGTTGAGGGACTGGCTCCGGCAGTAGTTACATAAGATCGTCGGCCTTCACCATCTACTAAACCTTTTCCATCTAAATTTAGAATAGGCTCGTTTCCCTGCATAAACCTTTTTATGCCGGATGATGAAGTATGATCATCAACAGATAAAGTACATAATATAGCTGTCGGATCTTCTTTTCGAGCTTTCATGTATGCTTGTTTACCAATAAAGTCAGCTTTCTTTACTTTTCGACGTGCTAGTCCCGCCTCTATTGGATTATATTCTGATTCTAATTCTGCTCCCATAAGTCGATAGCCTTTTTCAATTCTACCGGTAGTTCCATATACACCAATACCGGCAGGTACGATTCCATAATTTTGTCCAGCTTCCCAAAGCGTATCCCACAATTTTAATCCTTGATCTGTAGAAACGTATAACTCCCATCCCAATTCACCTACATAGGATATTCTTAAGGCCCATATCTTCATACCTCCAATCCGAATTTCTTTTGCAGTGCCAAATCGGAAAGCCTCATTTGACAAATCATCTTCTGTAACAGACTGGACCATTTTACGAGCTAATGGTCCCCATACTCCAATTGTGCAAAGAGAAGAAGTACAATCCATAAAATGAACTGAATTATCTTTAGGTAAATGATCTATAAACCATTTCTTATCCCGGCCTCCATCACCACCTCCAGTTACGATTCTAAAACTTTGCTCCCCAGTCCTCATTATGGTCAGATCAGCTTTAAATCCACCATCTGGTGTTAATAACGGGGTATAAACGGCATTACCTACTTTCACATTCATTTGATTGACCGTCATATGCTGGATATAATCCAACGCTCCCGGACCTGAAATATCGAAAATTGCGAACGCAGTCAAATCGACCATGGCTACTCTTTCCCGCAACACCAAATGTTCTGCATTTATTATCGGAGACCACCATCGTGCATCCCATTCATGTGGACGCTTATTTACCCGATCTCCATATTCTTCGAGTAATCCTTGGTTGGATTCATACCATTGTGGTCTTTCCCACCCGGCAGTTTCAAAAAATACTGCCCCCAATTCTTTTTGTCGAAAATAAAACGGGCTGATCCGGATATTCCGATTAGATGACCATTGTTCTCGAGGATGTACAATACCATAAGTTTTATTAAATGCTTCAGAGGTTCGAGCATTAATATGTGTTTTGGATTTGGCGTAATCATAAAATCGAGAAATATCCGAATGGTGCGGATCAATCTCAGAGTATCCATTAGTCATCCATTCAGCCACCATACGCCCAATTCCCGGACCTTCTTTAATCCACACAGCAGCAGCAGACCATAAGTTTTTAACTTCAACAGTTTCTCCAAGTAGTGGGAAACCATCTGGTGTTAATGATAAAAGACCATTAATAGCATATCGAATTCCAGCTTGTTCTTCACCTAATAATTCTGGCATCAATTCCAAAGCTTGTTCCAATTGAGGATCAAAGTCTTCTTC
Source organism: Lewinellaceae bacterium (assembly GCA_024639065.1). GTDB lineage: Bacteria > Bacteroidota > Bacteroidia > Chitinophagales > Saprospiraceae > JAHEJC01. The sequence goes on from JAHEJC010000334.1 coordinate 4,285, forward strand.
GGTAAAAGGTAATTCAGTAGGTGAAAGTGAGGATTCTTCAATGGATGGGATATCATCTGGCTCATGTAAGATGGGTCGGTGCGCATAAGATCCTACCTCCATTTCGCTACCGTTTTGTCGTTCATAACAGAAGGTATCCATATCACGAACGATAGGATATTCGATTTCACCAACTGTATTTTCAAATAAACTCAAGGGTCCTACCGAAATCATCTGATGAACAGCGGGCGTCAATGGTATGTTAGCCCCAGCCATTTTTGCAATTCGAGGGCTCCATACTCCACAGCAAATAATCGCAAATTCCGTATCTATAGTGCCACGAGAAGTAACCACCTGGCTTATGGCACCATCTTTGACTACCATGTCCAATACTTCTGTGTTTGAAGAAATTGTTAAAACATCTTTTTCCATACAATATTCCCGCATCAGTGTTCCAGCACGTAGTGAATCTACAACTCCGACCGAAGGCGTATGAAATCCACCCAAAATAATTTCCTCGTTGACAAAAGGGGCTAGTTGCTTTACTTCTTTAGGGGATAGTAAAAATGACTCAATACCCCAGGATTTGGATGAAGTCATTCTGCGTCTAAGCTCTTCCATACGCTCTGGAGTGCGGGCTACTTCAATACCACCGGATTGGGTAAATACGCCCAATTCTTTATATTGTTTTACACTATCTAAGGTCAGTAGAGTCATTTCTTTGGAATGGTCTACGGTAAATAAAAAGTTGGAAGCATGTCCTGTTGATCCCCCGGGATTAGGTAATGGTCCTTTATCCAGGAGCACCATATTATTCCAGCCCAACTTAGCTAAATGATACACCATACAATTTCCTACAATACCAGCACCTATCACGACGACCTTTGCATTTTTGGGAAAACTACTCATGATTATTTTTAAATTTTAGTTATTTGAAGTGAATTTAATAGAATACTAATTTACAAATGAATTACCTGAAGTTAATACTTATAATGGGTTAATCGTAGCTTTAAGATATGATATAAATCAATTCACAAATATTATCTGTTTTCACGATTAAACATAAAATATTTCAATGGTGAAACGAACTTAATAAACTTCATTTCTTACTAGGTTTTCAGATTGCTGATGAATAAAAAGTAAGTTTGCATTTTTGTGAAATTCGGATTGTTTCAAATTTGTCACGTATTGTTTAATTGAACAATGAAACAGAATTCATAGGTGAAATCTTGCTTCCAACAGACTAAAAATAAAACCTGAATGAAGATTAGTGAAACGCGGTAATTATGCTTATTTTAGTAGTTAAGTTTAATGAAATAAAAATTTATAATTATGCATCCAAATATCCCATCAATTGATCAGTCAGATCGCCATGTACCTTACAATTTAAGACAAAGCGGTCCTACCCCTGTAGAAATGCTTATTTCTACCAGAATCAGAAAATCACCTTATTGGCATTTGTCGATGGAAGAAGGATGCTGGAGAGCCACAACTTATAATAGAATGTATCATCCCCGAGGATATGTTAGGCCAGAAGATGGGGGCGCTATGGTTGAATATGAAGCTTTGGTCAACCGGGTCACGATGTGGAATGTGGCAGTAGAACGTCAAATCCGGATCAAAGGGCCCGATGCTGAAACATTTGTAAATTTTATTATTACCAGGGATGCAACTCGAATAAAACCAATGCATGCTAAATATGTGATTTTGTGTAACCAAAAAGGAGGTATCCTAAATGATCCAATTTTACTCAGATTATCAGAAACCGAGTTTTGGATTTCAATTTCAGATAGTGATTTAATGTTTTGGGTGCAAGGTGTAAATGTATTTGGTAATTACGATGTAGAGATTGATGAAATCGATGTTTGCCCACTTCAGATTCAAGGACCTTTGTCCGAGAATTTGATGGCATCTCTAGTAGGTGAGCGCGTTAGGGAAATCCCTTATTATGGTTTAATGGAAGCGGAAGTTGGAGGTGTATCATGTATTATATCACAAACCGGGTTTACGGGTGAAAAAGGGTATGAAATTTTCACAAAAGATGCCAGTATTCATGCTGAAAAAGTTTGGTATGCTGTGAAAGAAGCCGGTGTCGAATTTGGACTAATGGTCATCGCACCGGCTCATCATCGGAGAATTGCAGCCGGTATTCTTTCATGGGGCCAGGATCTGGATTTTGAAACCAGTCCATTTCAAGTAAACCTTGCCTACCAGGTGCCTAAAAAGAAAAAGGCAGATTATATTGGGAAAGAAGTTTTAGAAAATCAGCGTCGAGAAATAGAAAATGGCAATTATCCTTTTCCATTAAAACAAGTAGGTATCAAATTTGGTGGGAAGCCAGTTGTGGATTACGCCAATGATTTTTGGTTAATCCAAGATCCAGCTGGGAAACGCGTAGGTTACGTGACTTCACCTTGGTATTCTCCAGAATTGGGAGTGAATATCGCTTTAAGTTTTGTTCCTTTTGAATTATCAAGTATTAATCAAACACTTAAAGTTGAATTACCTGAAATCTATTCTGAGGTAATAGGAGAGCCCGTAGAAGCTACTGTTTGCGAGGTACCATTTCGAGAAAGTGTTAATCCCAGTGCCCGGGAAGTCGCCAAAAGCAAAGGAGAACAATATACTATTTAAGACTACCCTATATGGAATGGTCTCTAGAAATTCTTCCCAGACAAATTGATCAGCTTGAATTGTTACCGCAGTTTATAGAAGAAATATACATCCCTGCCATTCCCGGTTCTGACACTAAGGATTTAGTTCTTATTTCTAAAGCTGTCTTGAAATATGGGAAAATACCTGTTCCCCATATTGCTGCACGCAATCTTAGTAGTGAAAGAGAGTTTTCTGACCTCCTAAAAGGTTTGGCAAAAATTAAAGTAGATCGAATTTTACTGATTGGAGGTTCTTCCTTGCACGCCTTAGGTCCTTATGCTTCTACAATGGATCTTTTGAATACTGGTATAATAGAAGATTATGGAATCAAGGTAATTGATATTGCGGGGCACCCCGAAGGCAATCCATATGATCCGGATGCTGAGCTGCATTTGATGCAAAAAGTGAACTGGGGAGCGGTCAATAAAGTTTCCATGCGCATTCTTACTCAATGGAGTTTTAATCCGATGGCTATAAATGCATGGATTCAACAAGTACGAGATCAAAATATAACCAACTCTATACATGTTGGAATTCCTGGCCCAACGAAAATAAAGACCCTGAT